>JAITHT010000081.1 GCA_031279825.1 Desulfovibrio sp.
CGCGCTCCTGACGTATCCCTGAACAACACGCGCTCAGGGAGGCAAACCCGCTTACACGGCTTTGCCCCCCTTTCTCGCGCTTCTCCCTTTCTTACACCCGATCCCGACCAAAGTCAAAAGATTTCCCGTGAGGACGAACGGCGGCCCCGCGCGAATTGTTACCGTAGCGGAAAAGGCCTTCCGACGTAAGCGCGTCGCGCTGACGCGCCTGTCAAGGGATGTCTTGTATTGACATAATCGCCGATGTCCTGAAGTATGGCCTCCGCAATCCGTGAACACGAAGCTGACAACGCGCTTTATCCGGGCGCGCTTGCGCACGGGGAGCAGGCGAAACGTGTTTTCGCCGAGGGCGGCGAGTGCGACGTTGCAAAGTTAATCCGCTCCGGGAAAGCATGGTTGACGACGGCCCCGGAAAATATACGGCAGTGTGCCAATGACAACAGAAAGCATGTCCCTTCCCCGGCTGATTGTGGCCGGCGCCCACAGCGGCGCGGGCAAAACCACGATTTCCCTGGCCCTTATGCGGGCTCTGACCAGGCGGGGCATGACGGTCCATCCGTATAAAATCGGGCCGGACTATATCGATCCGGCCTTTCATCAAGCCGCCGCCGGCCGCCCCTCCCGCAATCTCGACTCCTGGATTCTGCCGCCGGAGACCTTGACGAAACTGTTTTCCCGCCGCTTTTTCCATCCTTCGCCCTCGCCTGCCCTCTCCTCCACGGAGCGCGTAACGGCGAAAGGCTCGGAAAAGATCGCCCGCGCGTCGAATGCGCGACATATCGCCGTCATTGAAGGCGTCATGGGCCTTTTTGACGGCCAGGGAAGCGAAAGTTCCGGCAGCACCGCTCACGTGGCCTCCCTGCTCAATACGCCTGTCGTCCTGCTGATCAACGGCGAGGGCATCTCCCTGAGCGCCGCCGCCCTGGTGTCGGGCTACGCCGCTTTCCAGCCCCATCCGCATATCGGCAATACTCGCGTCGCGGCCGTGATCATTAATCGGGTATCCGGTCCGAGGCATTACGAGATCTTACGGCAGTGTATAGAAGAGCATGTTTCCATCCCCTGTTTGGGCTGCCTGCCCAAAAACGTTATAACTCCCCTGCCGAGCCGCCATCTCGGTCTGGTCCCGGCGAACGAACTTGACGCGCTGACGGAATATCTGGACACCCTGGCAACCCTGGCTGAAAACTATTGCGATATTGACGCGTTACTTTCCCTGGCGGAAAGCGCTCCTTCCCTGCCGTCCGCATCGCGGAAAAAATCGCCCGCGCCGGCGTCATGCCCCACTCCCTCAACGGCGCTCCCCACCCGCCCCGCGTCCTCTTTCCCTTTACCCTCCGCCATTCCGCAAAATCGCGTACGCATCGGGCTGGCCCGCGATGCCGCTTTTTCCTTTTACTATCCGGACAATCTGGAATTGCTTGAAGATATGCGCGCGGAGATTGTTCCTTTCAGTCCTCTGCGAGACGCCGGTCTCCCGGCGGCTTTGGACGGGCTGTATCTGGGAGGGGGCTTTCCGGAAATATTCGCACGGGAACTTGAGGCGAACCATCGCTTACGCGCCGAAATCGCCGCCGCTCTGGAAGCGGGCATGCCGGCCTATGCGGAATGCGGCGGGATGCTGTATTTATGCGCATCCTTACGCGTGCCGGCGCGGGCAACCGCTTCTCCTCCCCAAAACTTCGCCATGGCCGGATTCTTTCCTGAACAGGCGGAAATGACCACCCGCCTCCAACCCTTCGGCTATGTCACCCTTACCCCGCATCAGGACTGCCTGCTCGGAGCCGCCGGAACGCGCCTGCGGGCCCATGAGTTTCACTATGCCCGCCTGCTTGCGCCTGAACCGCCCGTACCCCCGACCCCCGCTGTCTTCAGCGCGGCGAAAGCCGGCGGCGCAAGCTGGAAAGGCGGTTTACGCAAAAGGAACGTGCTGGCCATGTTCCCCCATCTGTTTTTTCACGCTTGTCCACAAGTGGCGGCGCGCTTTCTGAAAAGTTGCCGGCGCTACAGGCATGAAAAAGGAAATACGGAATGACCGCAAAAACCCTGATGATTCAAGGAACCGCCTCCTCCGCGGGTAAAAGCCTGCTGGTGACGGCCTTATGCCGTCTGTTCCGGCGCAAAGGGATAATGGTCGCTCCCTTCAAAGCTCAAAATATGTCATTAAACGCCTTCATCACCCGTGAAGGCCATGAGATGGGGCGGGCGCAGGCCGTTCAAGCCGAGGCGGCCGGCATTGCCCCCTCCTGTTTCATGAATCCGGTATTGCTCAAACCCGCCGAAGATCATGTCTGCCAGCTAATCGTCAACGGCCGCGCGCGCGCCGTCATGTCGGCCAGACAATACTATGCCTTCCGCCGCACCCTGCGAAGCGAGGTGACGCGCGCGTTCACCTCCCTGGCGAAAGAATACGAACTTATCATCATAGAAGGCGCGGGCAGCCCGGCGGAAATAAACCTGCGGGAAAACGATCTCGCCAATATGGGCATGGCTGAAATGGCGAATGCCCCGGTGCTCCTGGTGGGAGATATCGACCGGGGCGGCGTGTTCGCCTCATTATACGGCACGGTTATGTTGCTGGACGCGGATGAACAGCGGCGTATCCGCGGCTTTGTCGTCAACAAATTCCGTGGGGACCTGAGCATTCTTGAACCAGGTCTGCGTCGCCTGGAAACGCTGCTCGGCATGCCGGTACTGGGAGTACTGCCTTACCGGCGCTTTCACATTGATGAAGAGGACAGCCTTACTGAACGTCTCGACATACTCCCCGCGCCTCCCTCGCAAAACGATCGTCCTGCCGCTTCCGCTATGCTGGATATCGCGGTAATCCGCCTGCCCAGACTCTCCAATTTCACGGATTTCGCCGTTTTCGACACCCTGCCGCAGGTTCGCCTGCGTTACGCGGACTCACCGGCAACGCTCGGCAAGCCGGATCTCGTCATTATTCCCGGCACAAAAAATACCCCGGAAGACATGCGTTTTCTCGAACAAAGCGCGTTGGCCGCCGCGATACGCGCCCTTCACGCCCGTGGAGTCCCCCTGATCGGCATTTGCGGCGGTTTTCAGATGCTCGGCAAGGCCATTCACGATCCGTTGGGTGTGGAGGGAAGCCGTAAAACAATCCGGGGACTGGGCCTTTTGCATATGGAGACCGTTTTCAGCCAGCACAAACGCACCGCGCAGGCCGGCATCACCGTTTGCGCAAACAAGGGAATCATGCTGGGGACAAAGGGCATGCGTCTGTCCGGCTATGAAATCCACATGGGACAAAGCTTCCGATCCGGCGATCGTTTCCGCCCGAACGCCGACGGGAACAACGCGTGTCCCGAACAGCCGGCTTTTGCCGGGTTTTCCCCCCTGGGGCACACGGCGCAAGGAGAAGCCGAAGGCGCGATCAATGACGAAGGCACGCTTATAGGCACCTACCTGCACGGCATCTTCGACAATCCTGAATTCACTCTCGCCATGCTGAACAACATCCGCCGAAACAAAGGGCTGGCGATCCCGGATGACGTAACGCCGGAGTATACCGCGTTCCGCCTGAATGAATATGACGATCTGGCCGATATGGTCGAGCGGCATCTCGATATTCCGGCTCTGGAGCGTATTATCGAGACATGGTCTTATACCGAGTTGCTTTCAAAACGGCTTCCGCCGTTTTGAAAGCTCGGCCGCGGCGCGAGCGCGGTCGCGCCTTGCCTCCGAAATGCTTCGCATTTCGACGCGACATTCTGTCGCTCTGATACCAAGTTACAACCCTGTTGATTGCAACTTGGTATCAGAACCGCTCCCGGCTCACAGACATTATAACCGGCTTGAAAAATACGAAAGAATTGTCTATACTTAATCAAGAAATCAGGCAACAGAACTTTTTAAACACGGATATCGTTTATGCGTACGCTTCTTCGCCTTCTTTTCTTCACTGGCGCAAGCCTCCTTGTCACGGCATGTTCCACGACCGAACAACGGCTCAACAGCCTCGAAGGGCAAATACAGCATGTGCAAGTGCTTGATTTGCGCCTGTCCAACGCTGAAGACCGCCTGAACAAAGTGGAAAGCGATGTGCTTGACGCACGCGGCATGGCCTCTTCAGGTAAAAACGGGAATAGAAAAAGTGAACGCGGATACGCGCAGGCCGGACTTCGTTCTTCCAAGAGCGCTTCTTCCGTGGGTACGGAGCCGGCTTCCTCCCCTCAATTCGCGACGATTGTCCCGGCATCTCCGTCTCCATCCCTGTCTCCGCCTGTTTCTGAAACACGTGCGTCGTCTCCTGGAGCAATACATCACGCGCCGGCCGGGATAACTCGACCTTTTACCGAAGAACGCTCTTTCTCTCCTCCGCAAAAAACCGGCTCGGGCGAATACGACAAGGCTCTCGCTCTTTACTACAGCGGGCAATATGAAAAAGCGCAGGAACAGTTCTCCGACTTCCTCAGCCGCCATCCCTCCAACTCCCTGGCTCCCAACACCGTCTACTGGCAGGGGGAATGCTTGTACGCCCGGAAAAAATTCGATTCCGCCATAATTCTTTTCAAAGACCTGGCGGCCAAATACCCCAAGCACTCCAAAGCGGCAGCCGCGCTGTTAAAGGCCGGTTTTGCCTACGAGAAGATCGGGGATATGGAAAATGCCCGCTTCTACTGGCAAATCCTCATTGACGACTTTCCTCGATCAGAACCCGCGAGCATAGCGCGTAAACTGCTCGCGCAAGGATAATCTCAGTTGCGTCAAGGGGTGCCGTGTGCCATACTTCGCCGATCTGTCCGCATCCGCAAAAAAAGAACTGTGGGCCGTGCTTGCCCTCCGCCATGCCCGCGGCATCGGCGTCCGCAGAGCGCAGCGCCTTATGGAGCATTTCGGTTCCGCCCTTGAGGCTGTCGCAGCAGGACTCTCCTCACCGGATGCGTGGGTCGCGCCGACGGGCATTCCACGGCGCGCGGCGGGAGCTTTTGCTTCCGCGCATTGGCGCGCCGACGCGAAAAGCGAATGGCTGGCCATTCAGCGGCACAACCTTTCGTTTCTTCTCCGGTCGGACGCCTGCTATCCGGATTCCCTCCGGCACATCGTTGATGCCCCTTTGCTGATCTATTACAAGGGAGACCTTTCTCTTCTGCAAGGCCCCGCTGTAGCTGTGGTAGGCGCACGAAACTGTACCCGCGAAGGCATTGCGGTATCCGCTTTCTTTGCCCGGGGTCTTTCAGGAGCGGGAGTCGCCGTTATTTCCGGAATGGCGCGCGGTATTGACCGTTCCGCCCATCTGGCCGGCATGGAAGGCCCCGGCCGTTCCATCGCCGTCCTGGGCACGGGCATCGATATCTGCTATCCCCTCTGCAACAAAGATCTTTACGATCTTCTCGCCACACAAGGAATGCTTCTTTCTGAATTTCCACCCGGTTCAGGAGCGCTGGCCGCCCATTTTCCCATACGTAACCGTCTGATCAGCGGGCTTTCACAGGGGGTACTCGTGGTGGAAGCCGCGGACAAAAGCGGCAGTCTCATCACCGCCCGGCTCGCCCTTGAGCAAAATCGGGATGTCTTTGCCGTGCCCGGCCATACCATGGCCGGAGTATCGGCAGGCTGCCGCAACCTCATCCGCCTCGGCGCCAAAGCGGTATTCAACGCCGATGACATTTTATGCGATCTTGCCCCGCTGCTGACTTTAGAGGCGCAAAAAGCCCTGGAGAACCGGCAAAGACAAGCGCAAAAGAAACACGAGACCGTGCGGGATACGCATATCCAGGCGCTGAACAGCGCTGAAGAGGTTTTGCCACAAGGGAAACTTCCCTGGATTGCTGAATCCCCGCAGCCGAAAGGCAATGCAAGAAAGCAAACCCTGAAGCGCAAGACAACGGCGTCCGTCCGCGCAAACGCTTCCTCTTGCCGGCAAATCCATCCACGCGCCGAGCCTGTCCCCACCCTGAACAATCCTCCATCGGAACAATCGTCAGTTGCTCCCTACCCTGCGCAAAACAAGGAACCTTTAACCCCGAGTACGCCTGCCCCTCTCAGCCCTGACGAACGCCGGGTCATAGCGGGGCTTACCGTGCGTTACGCGCATATCGACAGCCTTGCCCGGAATCTCAACATGGACATAGCACAACTCAGCAGCCTGTTGGCCATACTCGAGGTGCGCGGACTAGTGCGGCGCGCCCCGGGCATGCGCTACGCCCTGCCCTGATCCTGCTCCGCGCTCCTTAAATCAGCGGTTCCCTAAAGCCTGCCGCGTCATGGGTTTTTCCGGGGACACATTTTACGGTAGAAAATCAAGCAAATCTTTGAAAAAGAGACGGGCGGCCTTCATAACGAGCAGCCCTTCTCTTTTTCGATGCTTTGGGATTGACAAGGTGTCTTTGTGGATATACATAATTATCCATATGGAGGGCGCCATGCAACAGGTTCACATCAGTAGATGGGGCAACAGCCTGGGGTTTCGCATCCCGCGCGGCATTGCCGACAGTCTGGATATTCAGGCGGGCGACACCCTGGAACTCACCCCCGCCGAAGGCGGGTTGATGCTGAAAAAAGTGCCACCCACCGGCAAACGATATGCCTTGGCAGACATTCTTGATTCCTTCGCGCCGTCTTCTACGCGCCCGGAAGTGGATTTCGGCAAGCCGCAAGGTGAAGAAATATGGTAAGCGCCGGGGGTAAAAAAGGTGTCCAAGCCCCGGAGCAAGGACAGGTGATCAGGCTCGATCTTGCTCCCACTCTCGGACATGAGCAAAAAGGCTACCGCCCGATGCTGGCGGTGTCCGCCACCGCGTTCAACCACCATACCGGCTTCTGCTGGGTTGTGCCGATCACCGCCCCGCAAAAAGGCCTGCCCAATGAAATCCGGCTGCCGGATGGGCTGCCAGTGCATGGAACTTTGCTGCTTTCGCAACTGCGCTCCATTGACTGGCGGGCGCGTCCGTTTTCCGTGGCCTGCTCCGTGCCGCCCGCGTTTTTGGAAGACATCTGCGCCCGTCTTTCCGCTGTTATCGAACCTGAATAGAAGTCATCTCATAATGAATCCCGACCACGCCGGTTGGTGTCTCCATCATCCGGCTAATTTTCTGTTGCTTTTTTCAGACCTTTTTATTAGCCTTCATCAAATAAGGATTGTGAATGAATCAAGCTGAAGTATATATTCTGCCGGGAGAATTTTTTGGCGCGAGTAGCGTGATGACTCGGCACGATTATTGCATTACTTACTTACTTACTTACTTACTTACTTACTTACTTACTTACTTACTTACTTACTTACTTACTTAGCGCACATCCCCTCCGCCACGCTCTACAGCGCGCTCCCCGCAAGGGTTTGCGCGGTTTTGCCGTTTTCGAAACAGCCTTGTTTCCCGCTTGGAGGCAAGGCTGTTTCCCGTCCTTTTTCCGTCCGGCGGGGCCTTCCCCATGCGCGTAGCCCTGATCCATTACTTACCAGGCTGGTGGGCATGCGCGGCGGGGAGAAGGCGCTGGAAAGCCTGTGCCGGCTTTTCCCCCAAACTATTTCCGAACATGCCGCCGCTTTTGACGCGGAGTTTTCTGAACGCACGATCAAGGCGTATTATTGAAGAATTGCCGGAAGCGGAGCGGAGGCGAGGCGGATATTCTTCTTTTTCTCCCGACAATCCGCGTCCGCGCCCGGAGCGTCTTCACTTTGAACACACTCCGAATATATCATGATCATTACGAGAACGCCCTTACGCATCAGCTTTGCCGGCGGCGGCAGCGATCTGCGGGATTTTTACAGCCGCTTCGGCGGCGCGGTACTCAGCGTCAGCATCAATAAACACGTTTACCTGTCCATGCACCCCTACTTTTCCGAGGGGGGATATCTGCTCAAATATTCCCATTCGGAACAGCGGGACAGCCTGGAACAGATCGAACACAACATTATCCGGGAGGTTTTCCGCCGCTACGCCATCAAGGGCGTGGACTTCAACTCCAGCGCGGACATCCCCTCCGGCACGGGGCTTGGTTCTTCTTCGGCCTTTACCGCCGGGCTTATCCATCTTTGCAACGTCCATAACGGAACCTACATGTCCAAAGAAGCCATGGCGGACGAGGCCGCGCATCTTGAAATAGACGTGCTGGGCGAGCCCATAGGCAAACAGGATCAATACGCCTGCGCCTGCGGCGGCTTGAATCTTATCCGGTTCAGCCAAGACGATACGGTACTGGTGGAAAAGCTGCCTCTGCCCCCTGAAGGATACCGGCGCCTGGAAGGCAACCTGCTGCTGTTTTACACGGGCAAGAGCCGCAGCGCCGGGAGCATCCTGGCGCGGCAGAAAGAGGATATCCTCAGTCCCCGGAGCGTGGAAAACCTGCGACACATGACCACCCTGGCCGCCGCGTTGCGGGAGGAGCTGCTGCGCAACAATATCGACGCCATGGGGGAAGTCCTGCACGAAGGCTGGCTGCGCAAAAAGGAACTGGCCGCAGGCATTACGGACGAGGCCATCGACGCGTGGTATGAGACAGCCAGACAAAACGGCGCGATGGGCGGCAAACTTCTGGGCGCGGGCGGAGGGGGTTTTTTGCTCTTTTACGTCAAGGAAGAAAATCATACCCGCGTGCGCAAGTCCCTGAACATGTTGCGGGAAACTCCGTTCCGCTTCGAGAACCAGGGTACGTCCCTCATCCACTATGAGGTGAACGCATGAAATGCTCCCTTCTGGTCGCCACCACCGACCGCCTGGCGCTGGCGGAGCGTCTCTTCCATAGCCTTGCGGAGCAGAAGCACAAAGATTTTGAGGTCATTTTCGTTTATGAGGAGTCCTGCGCGGAGGAGGCCGCCGCCCTGGCCGAGGCTTTTCGGGCCAAGCTGGATATACGCCTTCTGTCCGCGCCGCGTTGCGGCGTTTCCCAAGCGCGCAATCTCGGCCTGCCCCTGCTCACGGGTGAGATTACCGCCTTTCCTGACGACGACTGCGTGTATCCGCCCGATACGCTGTCCGGTATTGTTGAGCTTTTTCGCGTCCATCCCGAGGCGGACGCCTTGCTGGCCGCCAGAGCCGATCTGGATGAGGCGCTCCCCGCCCCCCCCGGCGCGACTGCCCCCGTCCCGGTGAATCGTTACGCCCTGTTCGGTTGCAGCGAAACTTTTTTGCAGTTTTACCGCAGCGCTTGCGCGCGGAACGTTGGAGTTTTCGATGAAAAGCTGGGGGCGGGCACGGGCCTGCCCTATGGCTGCGGCGAAGACACCGATTACGCGCTGCGGGCCATGCGGGCGGGCTTTACCGTGCTGCGCGCGCCCTCCGTGCGGGTACGGCACCCCTCTGTGGATTACAACGATCAATTCTTGCTTGCGAAAGTGGAAGCTTACGCCCGCGGACGCATGCGTTTGCTGCGCAAACACTCGCTGCCCCTGTGGTTTCGACTGGCTAATGTCGTCTACCCGCTGATGGCTCTGCTACGGGAACTGCCGAGGCAAGGCTTGAAAAGCGCGAGGTACCGCTGGCGGATGTTTCGCGCGCGGCTGGTCAATTTGTAACCCCGTTGCACTATTATGTCCGAAGACGCGCTTCTGGAACCCATTGAGAATTACCTTGCGAGTCTGCGACAGCAGATTGCGGATCTGGACCGCAATGAACTGACGACCTTTGTGGGCTTGTTGCGCGACGCCCGCGAAGGGGGGCGGCAGATCTTTATCATGGGCAACGGCGGCAGCGCGGCCACGGCCTCGCACTTTGTCTGCGACTTCAACAAGGGGCTGAGTTTCGGGCGGGATGGCAAATACAAAATCATCTGCCTGAACGACAATGTGCCGACCCTCATGGCCTATGCCAACGATGTGGGCTATGACGCGGTTTTTGTGGAGCAGCTCAAGAACTTTTTGCGGGCCGGGGATCTGGTCATCGGCATATCCGGCAGCGGCAATTCCGCCAATGTGGTCAAGGCCGTGGAATACGCCAACGCGAAAGGCGCCGTAACCCTGGCCCTGGCAGGCTATGACGGCGGGGCGCTTAAACGGGCCGCGCGGCACTGCGTGCATGTGAACATAGCGGATATGCAGATTGTGGAGGATATCCACATGATACTGGATCACATGGCCATGCGGGTGTTGGGGTAAGCATGCAAGACGGGGATACAGGCGCTGTCGCGGAAAGCGGGCGGATGGGAAAGCGGATTTGTCTTTTTGCCGGGTTCAACGCGGCAAACCGGCTTGAGGGTTATGTTTTACATTTGCTGCGCGGGCTGGCGCGCCATGCGGATCTGTATTGCCTCTCGGACGATGACCTCCCCCCCTCTGAGCATCAAAGACTGAAAGGCATCGTCAAAAAATCCTGGTCATACCGGCACGGCAAGTACGATTTCGGCTCCTGGCAGGAAATAATCCGTAAGATCGGCTGGAGCGAGCTGGAACGCTATGATTCGCTGTTATTGGTGAATGACAGCAATTATGGACCGCTTTTTGATCTGGAAAAAATCTTTTCTGTTATGGACACGCGCTGTGTTGACGCCTGGGGCATCACAGCGAGTAATGGCGGAGACAGGCACTTGCAAAGCTATTTTTTGTGTCTCTCTAAAAATTTTTTTCTGTCGCCTGTTTTTAAAATATTTATTGAAGGTATAGAACAACAAAAGAATAAACTCGCCGTATCTTCCGCATATGAACTGGGTTTGAGCCGGTTGATGCGGCAAAATAATTTTTCCACATCGCAGTATATAGAGAACGGTTCATTATATATTCCATACCACGCCGATATAACATCGTATCAAAATTCCCTTTTAGATGCCGGAAGCCCGTTTATCAAGCGTAAGGTATTTTTTGAGCGCTGGTTCGCGAAAGAGTCTTTGCGAGGAACATACCATAGAATAAAACAATTTGATTATCCATGCGAATACCTGCCTGTTCTGACATGTTTCAGAAGTATTACATCTGATATATCACAATTTTTCAATATTAAAAAAAAGATTATAGATGCTATAAAGTATATTTTGGCTAATAATCCGTATATGTTTAGGTTTACTTCTAATTTGTTATATAATTTATATATCTATAAAAGAAGTTTTTTTATGCTTATAAAAAATATTTTTTCTCCCATAAGATGTGGAGTATGCGCGTCATCAGACATGTTGCTTTTTGAAAAAAGAATTAACAAGCAAGGAGAGATAATTGACGTTCTCATATGCCCGGAATGCCATCTCTTAAGTTATTCTCAAGTGATGGATGTCAATCAACAAAAAGGATCTAGAGACGAATTCTATAGCCATATTTTTGATGAAAGCCCAAATATAATAGCACAGCACATAGAACTTTCGAGGAGTTTGGTAAGATCTATTATTAAATACATAGATGGATTTGAAGATAAAATTTACTTGGACTATGGGTGCGGAGCGGGATTCGCCAGTGTGGCTGCCGCCGAAGAAGGTTTTGCTCAAGTATATGGAGTAGATGTTGATATTCAATTATGTAAACGTCTCTGCGCATGTTACCATGTGCCAAAAAATATTCAGTTTTATAATACACTATCAGAGTTGCCACAAAAAGCTGATGTTGTAATACTTTGGCAGGTCATTGAGCATATTGATGACCCATATAGTTTTTTTTGTAAATTGAATGAATATTGCGTTAAGCATAAAACTCAATATTTTATTCAATTTCCTCAATACGATAGTAGGTATATATGCAAATCACATTGCAGTTTTTATAATGAAGTATCTATACGAAAGCTTTTCAATCGCCTTAATTGGACAATTTTTAATATAGTATATGACTATCAAAATGCGTTTATGACTGTATATGTAAAAAATTCCTGACATGCTGAGAATATAAATGTCCTCATTATCTTTCACCGGTGAGCGCATTGTTCCGGAAGCCGACAATTGTGAGCCGAATTTTGCGGAAAAAATGCGGCAGGAGCATATCTGCCGCTATTACTTCGCCGCGCAATTCGTCAAGGGGAAGAGAGTCCTTGATGTCGGCTGCGGCGTAGGGTATGGCTCGCGGCTTATGGCGGACGAAGGCGCCGCGCGGGTTGTCGCGTTTGATATTGATCAGGACGCCATTGCGCATGCCGGGCAATTCTATGCTCATGAAAAGGTGATGTTTGCATGCGCGTCGGCATTCGACTTTGATTTTGGCGAAGGCTGTTTTGATGTTGTAACCTGTTTTGAACTGATTGAACACGTGGAGCAGCAGGATAAAGTCCTGCGCATGATCAAACGCGCATGCGCGCCTGACGGTCTTCTGGTTATTTCAACGCCGCGTCCTCTGGAAAAAAAGAGGGCAGCCTTTCATGTCCGCGAATTGCATATTGATGCATTTTTGGGGTTAATTAAAACGCAATTCCCATATCATCGCCTTTTCTTTGAAAATAATCATTTTTCATCCCTGGTAACCGATTCTTCGCCTCCCCCGACCTTGGCTCCTGTATATATGCGCAAACAATTTACCGCGGACCAGGCGGATTATTTTATATGCCTGGCGTCCTTATCACCGCTTGAGCCTGGGCGGATTAATTCCGCTTTGGTCGTGAATGACGACAAGTATGTGCTTTTGCTTGAGCATGACGTGGCTGCGCTACGGAGCGTCGAAACGACATTGACTGCCCTGCTGAAGGAACGGGATGCGGAGATAGACGAGCATAAGATGACCATTGCTGAACTGATCAGCCCTTTACACAAGTCATATCTGCAAATGAAATTTTATGCGTTGCGGCGCCGGGGCAAACAATTTTTTATGACGCTCAAGGCCGAAGGGCTGTGCCCCGCTTTAAGGAAAACAAAAAATGTTATCCTTCGCCGTTGTCATTACCAGGGCAAAGCAAATAACGCGCCGCAAGCCCGCCTCTTTTCTCCCGCTGCGGACCTGGTCTTTGTCTCCGGCTGCGGCGGGCCGTCCCAACGCTACCGCGTGGAGAATATAGCAGCGGGCTTACAAGAGCTTGGTTTCCATGCCGATGTGCTGGCAGGGAATGAAATCGACTTGCTCAGAGGCTGTCGCCCCTTGCCCAGGGCGGTCGTTTTTTTCCGCTGCGCCGATGTGAACGATGTACTGTACAGTCCCGTGGTCGAATTTTTAACCAAGAATGGGGTCAATGTTTTTTGTGACTACGACGATTTGGTTTTTGAGCCGGACATAGTGGACCGGATAGACGCGGTTAACCGTCTGACGCCCGGACAGCGGCAGGAATACCGGCAGGGAGTGGAAGCGTACAGGCAATTGGCGCAAAGATTTTCGCGGGGTACGGCCTCCACGCGCTTTCTGGCCGCCCGCCTGGAAAGCCTGCTTGCCCCCGGCTGCGCGCGTGTTATCCCCAATTCCCTCAACCGCGCCCAATTGATCCTGGCTGACCGGCTTTGGCGGCAGAACCCGGCGGAGACGCCGTCCGGCCGCCTGAATATCGTATATGCCAGCGGCACCCGGACACATCAGAAAGACTTTGAGGAATGCGCCCCGGCTTTGGCCCGTTTTCTGCGTGAATACCCAAACGCCCGCTTTATCCTCATCGGGCATTTGGACCTGCCGCCCGCGTTCGGGGAATTTGAGGAAAGAATCCGCGCCAAGCCGTTTTTGCCCTATCTGGACTTACTGGCGGAAACGGCCAAGGCCGATATCAATCTGGCCCCCCTGGAGAAACATCCCTTCAATGACGCCAAAAGCGAACTGAAGATTTTTGAGGCGGGCATTGTGGGCGTACCCACCATTGCTTCACCCGCGGACAGTTATGCCGCCTGCATAGAAGACGGAGTGGACGGACTTTTGGCCGCGACGGAGGAGGACTGGTATAAGGCGCTGTGCCGTCTGGCCGATGACGCGGACTTTCGCCAAAGCCTGGGTCGTAAGGCCAGGGAAAAAGCCGCCGCCCGTTTCAGTTATACCACAGCCGCCCGCATCGCCGCGGAGACATACGGATTGCTGCCCGCGGCCGGCACGGCCGGGGCTTCGCCCGCGCACCGGCATGCCCCGCCGGAAACATATGATCCCGCGCGTCTTGATATCGCCTGGGTTCTGCCCAACCTGATGCCGAACAGCGGAGGGCACCGTAACATTCTGCGGGCGGCGCATCATCTTTCTTTGTTCGGCCACAGGGTCGCCCTGTACATCATGAACACGGATCAGAGCGCGCAAAAACTGTCGGAGGATATCAAAAGCCATTATTATCCGTTTACAGGCGCGGTAACGCCTTATAACGGCGTTATCGCCGCGTGCGACGCATTGTTCGCCACCCACTGGTCAACGGTGGAAACGGTTATGCGGCACGCGGACTCAGCCGCGGAACGCATGTATTTTGTCCAGGATTTTGAACCTTATTTCGTGCCGATGAGTTCCGAATTCATTAAAGCGGAAAATACCTACAGGCAGGGCTTCTATCATATCTGTTCCGGCCCCTGGTGCGAGCGCTTTCTCAAACGGGATTACAGTGCCGAGGCGGACAGTTTTCTGTTCCCGGTTGACAGGACGGTGTATCATCCGAGGGAACGCGTAAAAGACAATAAAAACATCGTCTTTTTCGCCAAACCGGAGATGATGCGCCGCTGCTACGAGCTTGGCCTGGAGACGCTGCAGGCCTTCCACAAGCTGCGGCCCGATGTGGAGATACTCTTTTTCGGCTCCAGGAATGTGGATGCCCGGCGGATTTCCTTCCCGGTTACCACATGCTCCACTCTGCCGACCCTGGATGATCTGGCCGCGCTCTATGCCAATGCCGATCTCGGTCTTGTCTTTTCCACCACCAACCCCAGCCTGGTACCCTACGAAATGATGGCCTGCGGTTTGCCCGTGGTGGATCTGGACAGAGGCGACAACCATTATAATTATGGGGAACGGCGGGATATCGCGCTGCTGGCCGACCCCCGCCCCGAAACAATGGCCCGGCAAATGGCCGGGCTTTTGGATGACAAGAAAGAACTTGCCAGGCGGCGCGCCAACGGGTTGGAATTTGTCAATACCTTTCCCACGGAAGAAGAGATGGCCCGAAGGGTGGAAAGTCTGATTACCCGGCGATTTAAAAAATATTCTTCAGGAGAAAAAGTTTCCCTTGTGGAAGCGGGTGTTTGCGGCAGGAGGGGCCTGGATTTATCCAAACTTACATCCTACCTGCGGGAAAACGGCTTCAACGTTTCCTCGGACGATGGCGGGGGGGATATTCTGCTGTTTTGGGGCTGCGCGTTCAACCAATCCAACGAGGAAGCCTCCCTTAAAAAATTGTACAGCATGGAATCCCGCTACAAAAAAATATTCATCATGGAAGGGCTGGCCATGACTGTTCCGGTGGAAAGCCTGCGCCCCCGCCTCTCCACTGAACCGATTATCATCAAAATGCACGAAATGGAAAAATTGGACGAGTATTTTTACCGTACCGTGCGGTGGAGCGAGAGCAAAGAAAAAAATGACTCCGTCTTCACCCCCGCGTCCGATCGGACAACCTGGTATATCCAGACATGCCGCGGCTGTCTGGATAACTGCTCCTATTGCGGGGACAAGAAGGTTGTGGGGCAATTGCGCAGTAAACCGCTGCGCGCCGTTATGGAGGAATGCCGCCGGGGACTTGCAGAGGGGTATGCCGCCATACGTCTTATAGGGGATGATGTCGGCGCTTATGGACTTGATGCGGGCTCTTCCGTCTTTGATCTGCTGGACGCGGTCACCCTTTTGCCGGGTCTTCAATCGCTGGAAATAGAGGAAATCAATATAAAATATCTGATAAAAGATCGGACACGCTTAAGAGATATCTGCCGCCGCGGAAAATTTAAATTTTTTTGCCTGGCCTTTCAACATGTAAGCGACGAAATTCTTGCCCGTATGAATAGAGGATACACACGTAAAGAAATGGAAGAACTTTTGGATATTCTCCATGAAGCCGATGTGTGTATTCGTTTTCATGCCATTATCGGATTTCCGGGTGAAACACCGCATCAGTTGGATGCATTGCTGTGTTTCATCATTGATAAAAAATTACATGCCGGGGATATTTTTATTTATCAAAAGCGCGCATATACCCCCGCCGCGAATTTTGACGGGCATTTTTCCCGTGGCGCGATTAAAGAAAAGATCGATACAGTTGTCCATCGGCTGGAAAAAGCGGGTTACGATGTCGGACATCATTATTTAAATGATGAGCGGCTGCCCGATAAAATATGTATCGAGAGAAAAAAATAATTCAAGATACCGAAGCCTTCCGGGGCGTGGCGCCGGCCATATGGCCTTCGGATGGGGATCTTGCGACCATAAAGGAACTTACGGATGCAAAACTGGATTAGCTTGAACGATTGCCTGGAAAGCGTGTCTTTAGAGTATAGCGACGTTGAGACGCCCCGCCCGGCGCTTAACGGCGAAAGTGAATTTCACCCACGCCGCACAGGCGGGCGGCGGGGCTTCGCCTTACCCGCCGCCGGGCAATTTCATTTTGAAATTGCCCGGGATAAAGCGATATCTGACGATCTGGACAAAATTCGAAAAATATCACTGCAATTTGGGTGGCAATCATGGACTTCCACTGATTATCAGGATGCCGTTATAGAGATTATTTACCGCCTGCAATCCCACCCGGGCTGCGTTATTGAATTGGGTTCATTTAACGGTGGAATGAGCGTGCTTTTGGCCTATGCCTGTCATAAAACAAATAAAAAACTATTTTGTATCGATATTGACGCAAATGCCATAAAGACAATAAGAGAACATCTGAATTTATTAGATATTCCAACATCCCACGTTACCCTGTGCACGGGAACCATTGATAGTTTCATAGAAAACCATCAGATGGCCGTGCCCCCTTCCGTGGTAATTATCGACGCGATGCATTCGTATCAATGCTGCCGGCATGATTTATCCGCTGTCTTGGCCAACTTTTCCAATACTGAAATGATAGTTCTGCATGACTATGCCCTTACATATAGCCCCAATGCCATATTGTCAGGAGAAAAAGTACCCCTGTTTCCCGGAGTTAAGTCAGCGGTATCGCATATCCTGGGCAATGACGCTCCCATGGTCCGATTGGGTATTACAGGCGAAGATCAAGTTAGCGTTAATGATACTGAAAATTTTCAGAGCAAATCATTAATATGGGAGCATGGAGAGCCGGAGGCAATTGCTTTTAAGCCGTCAATGATGCCAACGGAATCAATACATCGCGCGACATCTTTTATGATTTTTGAATTAATGAAAAAAGAGCAAAGAATAAGGCATATGCGCGACAATGATATACAAAAATATACATTGTTATCCTCAAACGGCCAATGGCGGGATTATGAAATTAAATATAAAAAGGCAATTGACGCGCGCATGTTGTGTTACAAGATACAAACCATAAATCAAGGAACGGATGTAAATATGCGGATGGCCTTGCTCGCGCCTGATGAGAATAATGTCCTGGAACAATATTTTTCTGTGCCGCATGGGTGGACATCCATTCATATCAACGCTTCTGACTTGAGCGTCTTACGGGGACAGCCGGATGTATCGCGGGTAACGCATTGTTATATCGGCGGGATGATTGGGCCGGAGGGGATAAGGATTCTATGCGAAACAAATCCTTAAACCATAATGTTCAGGATGGACACATAGATGAATACACGCATTCGACATGATTCTCGTAAATTTAACTTTATTGCTAACGACATAACGAATTATTGCAATGCGCGGTGCGTATTCTGCCCTAATGATTGGCAGAGTCCCCCAACATCGCATAATATGAACATGGAATTATTCAAGAAGCTATTGCAATGCATACCTTTGGGGTATCAAAATTCATTTGTTTTCAGTTGTCAGTATGAACCTACCCTGCATCCTGAATTTTATGATTATCTTGAAATGATTCCAGACGAATTTAAAGATAATTGTTATTGCTTTACAAGTAATTTTGTAAAACATATCTCGGATGACAACCTGATGCGCATTGCCAGGTGTAATATACAATATATCAATATTTCACTGGAAACATTTGATAATACATTATATTATGATTTATGTGCGATAAAAAACAGTCACCTGTATGACAACCTGTCCCGACTGTCTGGTATATTGGCTTCGGTTAAAAATGCTCCTCGCCTCAAGTTTACGACAATGATCTTAAAGGACAATCAGGATGAATTGATTGAATTATATAAAACAGCTCAAGAACGCTATCATCCTTTTGAGCACGAGTTCAGAACACCTGTTTTTCTTCCCCCCAATGACAAGCAACGCGAAGATATAAGGGGAATGTTGTTATCCAAAACAGAACTCTCGGCATTGAAAGATACATTGTTGAGTCTCGGCGATAATATTTTTGTCTATGATGCAATGGATATAGAATATTTTGAATACGTTACAAATCCAAAAACCAAACCCTCCCCAAGGAAGAATGCGCATGATAAGTATATCATCTTTATACGCCCCGACGGGAGCGTTTGCTCTTATAATGAAAAGCCTGTTTGCGCCGATCTGGCGTCAATTGACAACCCTGCCGCATTTTTTCAGAATGTGCTGATTGAAATACAAACGGAAGATGCCCTGGAAAATCGTATTGAAAAATATGACTCTTCGGCAAACCCATATGACGGCCGGGTTACTATATCCTTAGACGATATTGTCATTTTCGACAAAAAATTCTTGTATCTCACCGGTTTTTGTTTTTTGCCCGATCTCTCTCCGCGCAATGCCGATAAAATCCTTTGCGTCTCATGGGGCAGCGGAAAAAAATTTTATAAGCTTCATGGCGTCCAACGGCCTGATTCCGGGGACGCGGGCTTTTGGACGACTATCAATGTATCGGATGATTTGGCGCCTTCCATTGGACAAACATTTAGCTTTACAATCATCCTGGCCGATGCATACGCCGTTGAACTGGGCGTTATGTCCGTTATTAATGATGACGCCTATCAATTTATCAGCGCTAATACTCTGCTCCAAACTCCTCAAAGACCTCTCCCGATCATGAGCCGGATAAAAGGCCGGATAATGAAAGGACTTTCAAGAGAAAAACCATGGCGATAATCATCATCGGCGGAGCCGGCTTCATCGGCAGCAAACTGACCCGGCGTTTTTTAGATGCCGGGGACAGGGCGCTGGTCATAGATAACCTCTGCCGGGGGCGGAAGGAGTTCATTGACACCCCGCCCGGCAAGGAGCGCCCGGAGTTCGTCCACGCCGACGCCTCGGACGCCCGCGCCCTCCGGCGCGTCATGGCGGAGTACCACGCCCGCCATCCCGTGGACATGGTCTGGCACATGGCGGCTAATTCCGATATCCCCGCCGGCATTGCCGATGCCTCCGTGGATTTGCGCGACACCTTCATGACCACCCACGCCGCGCTGGAGGCCATGAAACAACTGGGGCTGAAAAAACTGGCCTTTGCCTCCAGCTCCGCCGTCTATGGGGATCACGGCCCGGACCTTCCCCTGCGTGAGGATACCGGCCCGCTGCTGCCCATCTCCAACTACGGGGCCATGAAGTTGGCCTCGGAGGCGCTCATCAGCGCCGCTGCCGAAAACTATCTGGAACACGCCTGGATTTTCCGCTTTCCCAATGTGGTGGGCATACCCGCCACCCACGGGGTTATCCTGGATTTTATCCGCAAACTCAAGGCCACGCCGGGCAGGCTTGAGGTACTCGGCAACGGAACGCAGCAAAAGGCCTACCTGCATGTGGACGAACTGGTGGAAGCCATGCTCTTTATCGCGGACAGGGACAACGGCAAACGCAATCTCTACAATATCGGCCCGGATGACGCCGGGTGCCGCGTGGCGGACATAGCGGCGGCCGTGGCGGAACGGGTCAGCCCCGGCGCGCGCGTGCTCTTCGGTACTGAAGGACGCGGCTGGGTCGGCGATGTGCCCAAATTCCGCTACAGCGTGGCCAAGGCCGCGGCTCTGGGCTGGAAGCCGCGCTTTTCCTCCCTGGATGCCGTGCGCCGCGCTGTGGACGAAATAGCCCGGCAGGAAGAGGCGGCTTCGTGATGTCTCTCAAACACGCCGTCATCCTGGCCGGAGGCAAAGGCACGCGGCTGGCCTCGCGCTTGAACGGTCTGCCCAAGCCCCTGGTGGATATCGCGGGCGTGCCGCTGCTGGAGCGCCAGCTCCTGCACTGTAAATCCTTTGGCGTTGCGTCCGTGCTGCTCCTGGTCAACCACCGCGCCGACAGCATCGCGGAGTTTTGCGCGCAAAAAAATGACTTCGGCCTGCGCATAGCCCTGGTTGATGACGGCGAGCCGCGCGGCACGGGCGGGGCCGCGCTGGCCGCCCTGCCGCGCCTCGCGGCCGATGCGCAAGACATCCTGGTCATGTATGGCGACACCCTTGTGAACGTTGACCTGGAAAGGTTTTATGCCGTCCATGCGGCCAGGGGGGCGGACGCTTCCCTGCTTTTGCACCCCAATACCCATCCGCGGGATTCCGATCTGGTGGAACTGGACGAATCCGGCTGCCTGGCCGGACTGCATCCCTATCCGCACCCGGAGGGCGCGGAATATCCCAACCTCGTCAATGCGGCCCTGTACATCATGCGAAGGCCGCTCCTGGAGGACTTTCAGCATCTGGCGGCGGGCGGCCCCAAAGTTATCGATTTCGCCAAAGACCTGTTCCCGCTCATGCTGCAAAAAGGGAAAAAACTTTACGGTTACCTTTCCCCCGAGTACCTCAAGGATGTGGGCACGCCGGAACGTCTGGACGACGCCGCGGCCGACGTTCTGTCAGGGCGCTTTGCCAAGGGGACGCTGCGCCTGCCCCAAAGGGCGGTTTTTTTGGACAGGGACGGCGTGCTCAACAAGGACGTGGGTCATATCACCCGCCCGGATCAGCTCGGGCTTTTGCCGGGCAGCGCGCGGGCCGTGCGCCGTTTGAACAGGGCGGGTATGCCGGCCGTGGTGGTCACCAATCAGCCCGTGCTGGCGCGGGGCGAATGCGATGAAGCGGCGCTGCGCGGCATACACACGCGCCTGGAACATCTGCTCGGACTGGAAGGGGCCTACATAGACCGCCTTTATTACTGCCCGCATCATCCTGACAAAGGCTTCCCGGGAGAACGCCCGGAATTGAAAATATCCTGCTCCTGCCGCAAGCCCGCTCCGGGCATGGTGTTCAAGGCTGTGGAGGACTTGCATATTGATCTTCGTAACAGCTGGCTTGTGGGCGACAGGAAAAGCGATGTCCAGTGTGCGCAAAACGCGGGGTGCCGCTCGATACTGACGGCCATGGAGCCTTCCGGGCGGGACGGCGGGGTTTTTGCGGATATGGGAGACGTCCGGCCCGATTTCATGGCGGCCGATCTCGCCGCCGCCGTTGACATCATTTTACTGCGGCAAGAGCAAACGAGGTAGCCTTTGCCCAGGATCTCCGTACTTTTGCCGGTGCGCGACGCGCGGCCTTTTCTGGCTGAGGCCGTAAGCAGCATCCAGGCTCAAAGCGCGCGGGATTTTGAGCTGCTGCTGCTCTATTCCCCATCGTCGGACGGTTCCCGCGCGGTGCTTGAGGATATGGCGGCACGGGACAGGCGTCTTGTCCTCATGGACGTCGCCGGGAGCAACCTGGCCGCCTGCCTGAATGAAGGCTTGCGGGCGGCGCGTGGAGAGCTTATCGCCCGCATGGATGCGGACGACGTGGCGCGCCCGGAGCGTTTCGCCCGGCAGGCGGCCGTTTTCGCCGCCCGGCCGGAACTCGGCGTGTTGGGCAGCGCCGTTCGCTACATTGACGCGGCGGGACGCAAGGGGCGCACCATCAGGCAGCCGCGCGGCCTGGATATTGAGCGGGCTTTTTACCGGGGCTGCCCTTTCACGCACTCCAGCGTCATGATGCGCCGCGCGGTTTTGGAAATGTGCGGGGGGTACAGGGAGCTTTTCACGCTGGCCGAAGATTATGATCTGTGGCTGCGCCTGCACGGTATGACTATAATGGACAATCTGCCGGAAACCCTGCTCCATTACCGGCTGCACGCCGCGAACAGCGTCAAGGCGCGGGCCCTTGAGGGACGCCGCTACGCCTTTTTCGCGCAGGCGGCCTGGCTGGCGCGGCGGCAGGGCCTGGCCGATCCCCTGGAAAATCTGGCATCCCTGCCCGAACCCGCATCTCTCCCTTTGCCGGAAAAAGAAATGGACGCCCTGTACGGGCGCATTCTGGCCGGTTCCGCCCATCTGCTCGGCGACGCGCGGGATGACCCGGAAGGCCATGTCTGGTGGCCGCGCGTGGCGGCCATCGCCGACAAGGCGGAACGCAAAAAGAGCATGGCCCTCTGCCGGCTGCGTTGCGCCCGCTTTTACGCCCGGCGCGACATGGTTCGCTGCCTGCGGCACGGTCTGGCCGCCCTGCTGACCTCCCCGGGCCTGGTTGCCGGCTGCGGGTTCAGAATACTGCGCCAACTGTTCCAACATAACGCGGGCGGATAAAAAAGGAAAAACAGGCTGTCATGCATATTTTGCGGCAATTGCGTCATAGGTTCATAGACGACTTTCAGCGCGTTTACGCGCTGTTGCCGCTTCGTCTGCGGCGGCGCACACTGCGCGTGTTTTTTTACATCATCATCCTGGCCTGTCTGGAAGTACTCAGCATTCTGTCCATTTCCTTTCTGGCGCTCAGTGTGGCCGCTCCGGAAAAACTCGCGGAATTCGGTTTTATTCCCACCCTGTTCCGTCTTTTCCCCGGTCTCATCTCTTTGCGCGCCGACCCGCGCCTGTTCGCCCTGCTTGCCTCCTCGGCGGTGGTTGGGCTGATCATGGTCAAAAACAGCATGTCGGCCTTTGCGGGAATGGCCGCATCCCGTGTGGGCGAGGATATCGCTTTGTTCGCCGGGGATACGCTCTTCAGACACTACTTGCACAGCCCCTACATCCGCCACCTCGCCGGCGGCGACGGCATGTCCCAGGCCATCGCCTGGCGCGGCCAACTGGGCAACATGGTCATCAACATAATGATGGTCTATAGTTACGCGGCCATCTCTTTGGCGCTTTGCATCACGTTGATCAGAGCCACGCCGGAGGTTTTGCTGCTGGTCATAGGGGGTGTGACGCTCTTTGCCGTAAGCCTGTACAAAAGTATGAAACACTCCATAGACAAGGCCGGCGTCCTCTCCTCCGACTTCAGCGCCAAGGAGACGGGGGCGATGCTGAACGCCATGCGCGGCGTGCGGGAGATTCTGATTTACCGGCAGCAGCCGGTATTTTTCAAGGTCTTTCATGACGCCTGCCAGAGCGGCGTGCCCAGCCGCGCCTTTCTTGCCATCGCGCCCTCCATCCCCCCCTGGGCGCTGGAAGTGGTCGGGTTTATAGCTATCCCCATCACGATGGGGGGCATGCTCTGGTTGTATGACGCTTCCATGGCGCGCATGACCGGCGTTTTGACCATGATCATGCTGGTCTCCTGGCGCGTGCTCCCTCTTTTCAGCCGCTCCCTCTCCTGTCTGGTCGCCATGCGCGGGATGCGCCCCCCGGCCATGGCATGCCTTGAGCGTGTCGAAGAGGCGTTGCGCAACCCTGTTGAGGCTCACGTCGAGCCCGCACCCGACTTCGCCCTGCGCAAGAACATTGTTTTCGACCAGGTATGCTTCCGCTATCCGGCGGCGGAGCATGACTCTCTGCGCGACCTGCGCTTTTCCATCAAGCGCGGAGACTGCGTCGGCATCATAGGGACGTCCGGCGCGGGTAAAAGCACCATCGCCGCCATCCTCAGCGGGCTCGTCCAACCAACGTCCGGGGATTTTCTGGTTGACGGCAAACCCTTGACGCCGGCCGAACTGGCCGCCTACTCCCTGCAGGTCGGATACGTGCCGCAGGCGCCCTACCTCATGCCCGGAACTCTGGCGGAAAATGTCGCTTTCAGCCAGTGGGGCAAGCCCTGGGACGAGGAAAAGGTGCTGATGGCCTGCCGTCTGGCGTCCCTGGATATTGTGGATGCCCATCCCATGGGTATCAGGCTGCCCATAGGGGAACAGGGCACGGGGCTTTCCGGCGGACAGGCGCAACGGCTTTCCATCGCCAGGGCACTGTATGCCAACCCATCCCTGCTCATTCTGGACGAGGCGACCAGCGCCCTGGATTCGGCCGTTGAATCCGCCATTATGAAGACTATTTATGCACTCCCCAAAACACTGACCACCGTGATCATAGCGCACCGATTGTCCACCGTGGAACACTGCGACAAACTCTTGTGGATAAACAACGGCGCAATCGCGGCAAGCGGCGCGCCGGACGTCATATTGCCGCGCTATAAAAAACATCTGGATGCAAGCGCCGGACGATTTACGGAGCAATACGCCTAGATCTGAGGAAACGCTGATTTATTCTCTTGAGGGGGCGCTGCCCCCTCAAACTCCCCCGGCAGGGGGCTGAGCCCCCTGCACCCCGCGTACGTTTTCAGCCGCTTTACGGCTGAAAAATAGTAAGGGGGTCCGGGGGGAATTATTCCACCCGGCGGGGTTCGGGGCGGAGCCCCGAATTAATCAGTGCTTCCTTAAAAACCCTGAGAACCTTTCGGTCGAGCGAGATGAAGCGGCCAAGCTACAAGAGGCGCTAAAACGCAACACGCCTTTGGCGACGGCTTACTCTATGAAAGAGGACTTGCGACAGTTCGGATGTATTCCAGGGCATGCTCATCGGAATCAGCTTTCTTCCCACAGTCCGGGTCAGGGGCCGGGGCGACTGTGCGCGAAGTCTCTGGAGTCCAGCGCGTCGAGAACCGTCTGCGCCCGGTGCACGTATCTGTGCCTTTCCCTCAGGCAGCGCCGCCAGTCGGCGATAAGCGCGGCGCGCCCTCCCCCCGCTTCAAGCCGTTCCGCAAGCGTTTTGATATCGGCAGGCGTATGAAAACATATCGGGCGGGTCAGTTCATCGGGGAAAAGACGCAGGCCGGGGGTCGCGTCACTCAGGCAGAGGCCACCCGCGGTCCAGACGTCGAAATGGCGTTGATTCAATCCGCTCGGCAGTTGCAGGCTGGTCAGGCAGAGGCTGTATCTGGCGGCGGCGTAAATGCCCGGCAGGCGGGAGTAATAATCCACAGGGGGATGCAGGCGCGCGCCCGCGGGCAAGCCGTCCCGCCATCCTTCATCGCCGAAAATGTCCAGGCCCGGATACTCCTTGCCGGCCGGGTTGTCCGGACCCGCCGCGGACGCGGCCTCAAGGCAGAGCCTGCGCCAGGCGAGATTGGCGTCTTCCGCGCCCAGAGCGGGCCGCCTGGCCTTTTTGCCGGGCCAGAAAGAAGCGGGGGCGCAGGCAAGTTCTTTTTCCCACCATGCCAAATCCGGGCGCAGACCCCGCGACAGCATGCGCCGGGCGCGCAGACGCGGGGCATCGGGTATCTCCTGCCCGGCGAAAAAGCTCTCCTTGCCGGGAAAGGCGGAACGGCCCACAAAGACGAAGGGCGCGAGCCCCCCGGGGGCGGCGCGGACTGCTTCATGCGCGCTGTTCAGGGCGAACAGTTCCGGGCAGGACGCCAGCGGCAGATGGCGCGCGAAGGGCGCGCCGTGCTCTTTGAGAGAGGGGATGAAGCCGGCGTCCGTTATAAAGACGGGCAGGCTTTTCCAGCGGGGATCGCGTACCCCGGACAGCAGGTTCCAGGGATTGTCCACGCACCAGACGGCCGCCCGGCCGCCGCATCGCTCCAATATGTCCAGCGTCCGGCGTAAGGGATTGAGCCCCTGAAAATTGACGCTGAACAGAAGCGGCGGGCCGGAATCGGCAAGATGCGGCAGAAAGCCCGGGCTCCGTTCGTCAAGCAGGTCCGCCGGATGAACGCGAAAGACCCCGCAGCCGGCTTCGGCAAAGCCCAGGGCAAGCTCACGTCGCAGCAACTCCGCGCCGCTGTCGGGCAATATGACGTTGACCGGCGGGCTCATCAGAACTTCCTTTGTGGTCTGAAACCCCGGCCGAAAGGCCGGATATAGCCCCGACCCCGCCCTGAATGGCGGGGTTTCTTTCCGGGGCGGAAAGCTTGGGAGGGGTTGGAACCCCTCCCGGGCGCGAGACGCGAAGCCCTGAAGGGCTTCGCTACCTCATTTGGATACGCCTCCTTGCGAAGCGGCGCGCTCAGGGTGTTCGCGGCTTGCTCCGTCCTTTCTCTCAAACATGCGCTTCGCCGCCGGGCGCTTTCGCCTGCCCGAAGAGCGCGGGGGCGGCTTGGCGAACAGGGAAAAATCGCGTATGCCTTTCCATTGCGGCACCGCCCGCCGGTCCTTTTCGCGAACAGCCGGGAAGCCATGAAGACATACAGGGATCATTATTTTCTTAAAGCCAAGCGGGAAAGGTATCCCGCGCGCTCCGTCTATAAATTGAAAGAAATCGACGCGCGTTTCCATATTTTCCGCAAGGGCATGCGCGTACTGGATCTTGGCGCCGCTCCCGGCTCATGGTCTCTCGGAGCGGCTGCAAAAGTGGGGGCGGAAGGTTTCGTGCTCGGTCTCGACATCCAGGATACGGAAACGAGTTTTCCCGACAACGTACGTTTTTGCCGGGAGGACGTGTTCGCGCGTTCGCCGGAATGCGAGTTGCTGCTCCGGGAAACCGGGCCTTTTCATGTGGTCCTGTCCGATATGGCGCCAGGCACCACCGGACACAGAAGCACGGATCAGGCGCGTTCCGCCGCTTTGTGCGAGGAGGCCCTTGCCCTTGCCCTCGCCTCTCTGATAAAGGGAGGCAGCTTTGTGGTCAAGATTTTTATGGGGCCGGACGTTCCGGCCTATGCCGGGCTTCTGCGCCGGCATTTCAGCGCGGTGAAGTCCTTCAAGCCTCTGAGCTCCCGTTCCGAGAGCATGGAAACCTTTTACATCGCTCGCGGCTTTAAGGGAATCATTTCAGGGAGGTAAGCATGGCAGGTCACAGTAAATGGAAAAATATCCAGCACCGGAAGGGGAGGCAGGACGCCAAGCGCAACAAGGAATTCACCCGCGCCGCCAAAGAAATCATCATCGCCGCCAAAGGCGGGGGCAACCCGGACTATAATACCCGTTTGCGCGCGGCCATTGCCTTTGCCAAATCCGTCAGCCTGCCTAAAGATCGTATTGAGTCGGCCATTCGCAAGGGTACCGGCGAAGAGGCCGGCGGCGATCTGTTCGAGGCGACCTATGAGGGCTACGGTCCCGGCGGCGTCGCCGTTCTGGTGGAGGCGGCCACCGACAACCGCAACCGCACCGTCGCCGAAATCCGTCATATTTTCACCAGGCACGGCGGAGCGATGGGCGAAGTCGGCTCAGTCGGCTGGATGTTCAGCAAAAAGGGCGTGTTCGTCTTCGATAAGTCCCGCCATGCCGAGGATTCTCTGATGGAAGTGGGGCTTGAGGCCGGAGCCGAGGATATGC
The DNA here is from genome assembly GCA_031279825.1 of Desulfovibrio sp. GTDB lineage: Bacteria > Desulfobacterota > Desulfovibrionia > Desulfovibrionales > Desulfovibrionaceae > Frigididesulfovibrio. Next base: position 27,185 of record JAITHT010000081.1, read on the forward strand.
TGGATGAAGACGGCCTTTTTGAAGTGCATTGCCGGCCCGCGGATTATGACGCGTTGCGCCAGGCCTTTGAAAAGGCGGGTATGGTTCCGGAGAGCATCGAACTTTCCATGCTGCCCCAGAACACGGTCCCTGTGGATCCCGAGACCGGCCGCAAGGTGATGCGCCTGCTGGAAAGCATGGAAGACAACGAGGACGTGCAGCAGGTCTATTGCAATGCCGATTTGCCCGAAGAATTGCTGGCGGAAACGGAATAGCGGCCATGGTCGGACATGCTGTGACCGTTCTCGGCATTGATCCCGGTTCCCGCCGTCTGGGCTGGGGGGTTGTCCGGGAGCTTTCCGGGGTGCTCTCCTTGGTGGACTGCGGCACGCTTCTGCCCAAAGGGGGGGAGTTTTCCGCGCGTCTTGCGGATCTGTTCGCGGATCTGTCCTGCCTGGTGGCTGCCCATCATCCCGCGGAAGCCGCCGTGGAAGACGTGTTTACCCATAAAAACGTGTTGAGCGCCCTCAAGCTCGGGCAGGCAAGGGGCGTGGCCGTCGCCGCCTGCACCGCTCACGGGGTGCCTGTCATCGACTATCCTCCCGCTGTGGTCAAAAAAAGCCTGGTGGGCACGGGCAGGGCCGAAAAAGAACAGGTCGCCTTTATGGTCGGCCGGATACTCGGCGTCAAGCAATCCTGGTCCATGGACGCTTCCGACGCCCTGGCCGTGGCCATCTGTCACTTGAACAACCGCCGCATGAACCGGCTGACCGGCCGTTAGAGCTTTGTCACTTCGACACTCTAACGGCCGGCAGCGCAAGCGCCGGCTTACGCGCGCGCGGAGCGGGCGAAACGTGTTTTCGCCGATGGCGACGGGTGCGGCGTCTCAAAGGTCATCCGCATCCGGAGCCTTTTCACTTTGACAATGCTCCGGAATTCTCTATTCCCCTATCCCTTCATACAGCACGGAAGAAAGATAGCGTTCTCCGGCGTCCGGCAGGATAACGACAATGGTTTTGCCCGTAAATTCCGGCAGCGCGGCGAGGCGGGCGGCGGCGGCCGCCGCCGCGCCGGAGGAGATGCCGGCCAGGATGCCCTCTTCTTTGGCCAGACGGCGGGCAAAAGCCACGGCTTCCTCGCTGTCCACGCATTCCACCTGATCCAGCAGCGCGACGTCCAGCGTATCGGGGATGATGCCCGCGCCTATCCCCTGAATCTTGTGCGGTCCGGGTTGCAGGGGCCGTCCGGCCAGATGCTGGGTGATAACGGGGCTGGTGAGGGGTTCCACGGCCACGGCGTGTATGGCTTTGCCCTTGGTTTTCTTTATGAAGCGGGAGACGCCGCTGATGGTGCCGCCGGTGCCGACGCCGGCCACCAGCGCGTCAATGGCGCCGTCGGTATCTTCCCAGATTTCCGGGCCGGTGGTCTGTTCATGGATGGCGGGGTTGGCCGGGTTTTTGAATTGCTGGGGGATGTAGTAGCGTTGCGGGTCATTACGGGCTATTTCTTCCGCCCGTTTGATGGCGCCGGGCATGCCCTCCGCGCCGGGGGTCAGGATCAGGTTGGCGCCGAGCATGGCCAGTACTCGCCTTCTTTCCTTGCTCATGGTTTCCGGCATGGTCAGGGTCAGCGAATAGCCCCTGGCCGCCGCTACAAAGGCAAGGGCGATACCGGTGTTGCCGCTGGTGGGTTCGATGATACTTATTCCGGGCTTGAGCAAACCCTCTTTTTCCGCCGCCCAGATCATGGCGGCGCCGATACGGCATTTGACCGAATAGGAGGGGTTGCGGCCCTCTATTTTAGCCAGCACCGCGGCGTTGGAGTTGACGACGGAGTTAAGCTTCACCAGGGGGGTGCGGCCTATGGATTGGGAATTGTCCGCGTGGATTCGTGCCATGATTCGCTCCTGTATGTTTGAAAAAAGGTGAAAGGCGGGTTGCGTAAAAGGGGAGAGGCGGCGTTATGCCGCCAGAGCCTGCCGTATGTCGGCCCACAGATCCTCCGGATGCTCGAGTCCCACCGAGAGGCGGACGAGGGCGTCGCTTATTCCCCGCGCGGCGCGTTCCTCCGGCGGCATGGCGGCATGGGACATGGTGGCCGGGTGGCTGAGGATGCTTTCCACCCCGCCCAGACTGACGGAAACCAGGGGAAGGGTGACGCGGCGCAAAAAGCGCCCGACCGCCTCGGGGCTTTCCAACTCGAAGGAAAGCACGGCGCCCGGGCCGGAGGCCTGGAGATCGTGGACGGCCTTGCCGGGATGTTCCGGAAGGCCGGGGTAATGGACGCGTCGCACTCCGGGCAGCGCGGCCAATTTCGGTGCCAGGAACATGGCGCCGGCCTGCCCGGCCTCCATGCGTACGGCCAGGGTTTTCATGCCGCGCAGCAACAGCCAACTGTCCTGCACCCCGAGAACGGCGCCGAAGGCGTTCTGGATGCGGCGCAGTTTTTCCCCCAGGCTTTTTTCCCGGGCCACGGCCAGTCCGGCAAGCACGTCGCTGTGGCCGTTCAGGAACTTCGTCGCGCTGTGAAGCGCGAGATCAAAGCCGAGTTCCAGGGGACGCTGCAGAAAGGGGGTGCAGAAGGTGTTGTCCACTATGGAGAGGATGCCGCGCTGCGCGGCCAGTTGCGCGATGAAGGCCAGATCCGTGATTTTCAGTAGGGGATTGGAGGGGCTTTCCACGATAATGCCCCTGGTGTCGGGACGCAGGGCCGCGTTTACGGCTTCCTGCCGTGTGCTGTCCACAAAATCGGCATGCAGGCCCCAACGCCTGAAAAGGGTGGTCAGAATGCGGAAGGTGCCCCCGTACACGTCCGTGCCGACCAGCAGATGATCCCCAGGCTGAAACAGCAGGAGAACGGAGGAAATGGCGGCCATGCCGGAAGCGAAGGCCAGGCCGACGGCGCCTTTTTCCAGTTCGGCCGCGGCCTGTTCCAGCGATTCGCGCGTGGGGTTGCCGCTGCGCGTGTAATCGTAGGCGTCCGTGACGCGCGGCGCGCGTTGATCAAAGGTCGAGGCCAGGTATACGGGTACGCTGGAGGCACCTGTAAAGGGGTCGCGGCTGGTGCCGGCGTGTATGAGGCGGCTTTTGAACTGCATGTATCGTCTCCCCGGGTTAATCCAGCACTCCGGCCAGATCCCCGATAAGGTCTTCGGGATCCTCAAGCCCGACGGACAGACGCACCAGGCGTTCCGTCAGGCCGATGCGTTGTTGCACGTCCGCAGGCATGTCGGCATGGGTCTGCACAAGGGGGAAGGTTACCAGCGATTCCGTGGCACCCAGACTTTCCGCAAACAAAAAGACCCTGACGGAGGCCAGAATATGTTCCACCACGGCGCGCGATGCCACCTCAAAGGAGAGCATGCCGCCATACCCCCGCGCCTGTTTGCCCAGCGTGGCGTGCCCGGGATCCGAGGGCAGACCGGGATAATGGAGTCGGGATATTTTCGGATGGCCGGCCAGAAACGCGGCGATGGCCCGCGCATTCTCTTCATGCCGTTTCAGGCGCAGATGCAGGGTTTTGAGACTGCGCAGCAGCAGCCAGGATTCAAAGGGGCCGAGTATGGCGCCGGCGGCATTCTGGATAAAGGCCAGACGTTCTCCCAGTTCCGGATTTTTTGCGACAAGAAGGCCGGCGATGAGATCGTTGTGTCCGCCCAGATATTTGGTGGCGCTGTACACCGTGACGTCCGCGCCGAACTCCAGGGGGCGGCACAGGGCCGGGGTCAGAAAGGTGTTGTCAACCAGATAGAGTATGCGGCGCTTCCTGGCCAAAGAGGCAAGGGCGGCCAGATCCGCCACCTTCAGCAGGGGGTTGGTGGGCATCTCCACGAACAGCCCCTTGATCCCCGGTCTGTCCAGGGCCGCGGATACGGCCTTGAGATCCGCCGTATCCACATAGTGGAAGTCAAGACCGCGGCTTCTGCCGAAATTCTCGCACAGGCGGAAGGTGCCGCCGTACAGGTCTTCGGTGATCAGCAGCGCGTCGCCGGGGGAAAAGAGGCGGAGCGCCGCGTCAACGGCCGCCAGGCCGGAGGCGAAGGCCAGACCTCTGCTCCCGCCGTCCAGAGCGGCTATGGTCCGCTCAAGGACCAGGCGGGTGGGGTTGCTCGTGCGGGAATAGTCGAAGCCGGTGCTTTGCCCCAAGGCCGGATGCTGAAAGGCGGCGGAAGGATGGATGGGCATGGCGATGGCACCGGTGCGGGGATCCTGCCGGGAACCGGCCTGAGCCAGCATGCTGTCTGTTTTCATCAGAACTTCCTTTGTGGTCTGATACCTGAGGCCGAAAGGCCATATAGCCCCGATCCCGCATAGGCGCGCGGCGCGTGAGGCAATTGCCGCGAGGGTAATTGTATGATGCGATTGATATAAAATAGTAAAAAGATTGGATTGCTAATATTTATCGCCAAAAAAACACGGCCTTAAATGGTATAGTCGGGAAAACGCGGCCTGCGTTCTATGTCCACCATGTCTTGCAAGGTTTTTTTCGAGTAGACGGCTTCTAGGGCGGCTCTGGCATCCTGCCACAAGGGGAGAAAGATGCAGTGGCCCTTCAGGCGACAGGGGTGCAGCGGCGGGTCTCCTTCGCAATCCACGCCGTAAATCTGGCCGTCGATAAAGGTGATGATCTCCTCCACGGTGATGGCGGAGGGCTGCCGGGAAAGCATGAACCCGCCGCCTTTGCCCCGGCGGCTTTCCACAAAGCCTCCCTGGCGCAACTGGTTAAGGATGTTTTCCAGGAAACGTTCGGGAATGGCCTGGGCGGCGGCTATTTCCGGTATGCGTACCAATCCGTCTCCCCAGCGCTTGGAAAGTTCGAACAGGGCGCGCAGGCCGTAGCGGCATTTGACGGAAACACCCATTTCTGCCCTTGCTCCATGAATACGTTGCGTCAATACTGAAAAAGCCGTTTTACGTTTTTTCAGGAAGACATGTCGGCTCCGGGCGAAGCGTTTTCTGACGGAAAAAATTATTAGTAAGCTGACAAAACAAGTAATAAAATTACGAAGGGAAAAAAGCAAGCTTTTTTTGGGCGGATCCCCCGGGTGTTGCGCAATATCTTCAGGCATCCCTTGACATGGCCCGCAAGCATCCTCATCTGTAGGGGAACAATGCCGGCATGCCCGTGCAAGGGGCGCCCGGGGGTCTCGTTGCAAAGGCATCACGTTTCAGGAGGAGAATCAACATGGCTAAGGCAAAAACGCATACATTCCAAGCGGAAACGCAGAAAGTGCTCAACATTCTTACCCACTCCCTCTACACCAACAGGGAGATATTCCTGCGCGAGCTGTTGTCCAACGCGTCGGACGCTCTTGAAAAATTGCGTTTTTTGCAGAGCAGGGGAGAGGCGATACGCGATTCCGGCCTGCCGCTGGAAATACGCATATCCGTCAGGAAAGAGGAAGGCATCGTGCAGATTGCCGACACGGGTCTCGGCATGACCGGACAGGAACTGATCGACAACCTGGGCACCATCGCCAAATCGGGCTCCGAGGAGTTCATGAAGGCCGCGGGCGGGTCTGATGCCGGAAAGGAAGCCGCCCCGGAGTCTGAAGCCGCCGCCGGGGAAAGCGAAGGGGAAGCCGCCGGCGCACAAGCTGCCGGGTCTTCGACCGCCGACATCATCGGCCGTTTCGGCATTGGTTTCTACTCCGTGTTTATGGTAGCCGACCTGGTCGAGGTTATTTCCGTTCCCGTTACTGAGGGCGCCCCTGCCCATATCTGGAGGTCTGAAGGCAGCGGCGGCTTCAGCGTCAGTGTCCTGGAAGGGGAGGATGCCGCCTCCTGCAGGCGGGGCACGATCATCCGCGCCACAATGAAGGAAGACGCCAAAGAATTTCTGGAAAAATCCCGTCTGCAGTCCGTCATCCGCCTGCATTCCAATTTTCTGCCCTTTCCCGTTTTTTTGGAGGACGAGCGGATAAATACCACGCCGGCCTTGTGGCGCGAGCCGAAATTTTCCGTCACGCAGGAGAGGTATACCGATTTTTATCAATATCTTACCTATGACGACTCGCCTCCCCTGGATGTCATCCATCTTTCCGTGGACGCGCCGGTTCAGTTCAACGCCCTGATGTTCATACCGGCCTCCGCGCAGGACTACGCGGGCATGCAGCGGGATGCGTGGGGGCTGGATTTGTACGCGCGCCGAGTGCTTATCGAGCGCGGCAACAAGGAGCTTGCTCCCCAGTATCTGGCCTTTCTCAAAGGCGTGGTGGATACGGAGGATCTGCCGCTCAACATTTCCCGCGAGACCCTGCAGGAAAATGTCCTCGTGCGCAAAATTTCCCAGACTATCGTCAAGCAGGCGCTGCATCACCTGGAAAAGCTGGCCGCGTCCGACAGCGGCAAATACGAGACCTTTTGGAATCTGCACGGAAAACTTTTCAAATTCGCCTTCAGCGACTATGCCCGGCATGATCGCGTGGCCCCGCTGCTGCGTTTTTCCTCCTCGGCGTCGGACGCCGGCGGGCTGATCAGCCTTGATACGTATCTGGAACGCTGCAAGCCCGGACAAAAAGAAATCTGGCATCTTGCGGCACCGTCGCTTGAGGCGGCCAGGATAAACCCGCACATGGAACGTTTTCGACGCAAGGGGATTGAAGTGCTCTACCTGCTTGACCCTGTGGATGAATTGGCTTTGGAGGCGATCGGCTCCTATAGGGAGCATCGCTTCAAGTCGGTGGAGCAGGCTGACGGCAAGGCCCTGGAAGGCTTCGCGGATGTGTGTGAGGCCGCCGAGTCCGCGGCGGCCATGAATGATGATGAAAAGGCCGCTCTGGAAACATTTCTTGAGAAAATACGGGAAATCCTCGGCAACCGGATCAAGGAGGTCCGCCTGTCCGATCGCCTCGCCGACAGCGTCGCCGTGCTGGTTTCGCCCGACGGCGTGAGTTCTTCCATGGAAAAGCTCATGCGCGTCATGCAGCACAAAGAGGAAATTCCCCTGAAGATTCTGGAGATGAATCCCGATCATCCGTTTATGCGCGCCTTGCTGCGGATGTACATCCATACTCCCGACAATCCCCTGCTTGCGGAATTGCTGCTCGGCATGTTCGACAACGTGCAGCTTTTGGACGGGTATCTTGCGGAACCTTACGGCATGGCGGATCGGAATCTCAAATTCATGAGCAAGGCGCTCGGCTGGTATGCCGACCTTGCGCGGGCGTAGCGCCGGCTGCCCATGCTGAGTTATCCGCAATTTTCACCCGATCTGTTCAGCCTCGGCCCGATATCCTTGCGTTGGTACGGCGTTATGTACCTGCTTGGTTTCGGGGCCGCCTGCTTGCTCGGAAGGCGCCGGATCGGCGCCTTCCGGACATTTACCAAACATCAGTTTGACGATCTGCTGACCTTCGGCATTTTCGGCGTCATCTTGGGAGCGCGCCTGGGATATGTGTTTTTTTACCAGCCGGCTTACTATCTGGCCAATCCTCTGGAGATAGCCTATCTTTGGCACGGGGGCATGTCTTTTCACGGCGGCCTGCTCGGAGTGATGCTGGCGCAGTGGCTGGCGGGGCGGCGCTATGGCAGGGGCTTTTTCGAAACCATGGATTTTATGGCGCCGCTGGTGCCGCCCGGCCTGTTTTTCGGGCGCCTTGGCAATTTCATCAACGGAGAATTGTGGGGCAAGGTTACGGACGTTCCCTGGGCTATGGTCTTTCCCGGCGCCGGGCCGTTGCCCCGTCATCCTTCCCAGCTTTACGAAGCGGCTTTGGAAGGCGCGGCGCTTTTTGCCATACTTTGGGCGTACTCGTCGAAACCCCGGCCGACTATGGCCGTAAGCGGCGTATTTGCCTTGGGGTACGGCCTGTTCCGCTGTTTTGTCGAATTCTTTCGCCAGCCGGACGCCCACCTCGGCTATCTGGCTTTCGGTTTCGTCACAATGGGCATGGCGCTTTGTCTGCCATTGGTGCTGCTCGGCTGCCTGCTGCTTTTCGCCGCCTACGGCAAACGTTCCGGCGCGGTGCGCCGGTAGGGGCCTAAGGTCGATGCCGGGCGGGGCCGAGACGGCGGCAATCGGATAACGCCATGCCGCCGTCCGTAGCGTGCCTCCTTGCATAAAAAACTTGCCAAGCGCATGGGCTCGGTATATAGATCATCCCCTCGCCGAGGTGGTGGAACTGGTAGACACGCTATCTTGAGGGGGTAGTGCGTTACGCGCGTGAGGGTTCGAGTCCCTCCCTCGGCACCACAAGAAAGTTCGGAGAAGTCCCGCAAAGTCCAAAAAAGCTTGCGGGACTTAACTTTTTCAGCGAGCCGACCGCCTGCGGAAATTGCCGATGCCGACTAGTGTCTAATTGCAAAAATTACAAGTATATTTTGCGGATATTTTTGCAGGATCGTCGGCTGAAAAACATGGTTTTCAGTCGACTTACGCCGCCTTCGGCGGCGCAAAATCCTCCAGGGTTTTCTAGTGTTTACTTTTGCGAGTAAACACTAGTGTCTAATTGCAAAAATTTCTATATAGAATTTGTCAACTGCGCGCCTTTAATTTTTCGTTTTTTCCAGACAGCCGGAGGGCAAAAAGGCATAGCGTTAACATGCCCCAGTGCCCTGTACCGCTTAAGCGTTCGCATCAAACAGCATGCCGGGCGTCATGTTCCGGCATGCTGTTCGCCCTCCCGCAAATCGGCGGAACCGGAGTTGCGGAAAAACGAAAAGTCCTTTATTAAATCTCTTTTCGCCGGAACACGCGCCGACCGCGCATACCAACATATATCGGAGACATTGTGGCGATCGTCAACACACACTATCTGAACCTCCCCGGCAACTACCTGTTTTCGGAAATAGCCAAACGGGTGCAGACGCACGCGGCGGCGCATCCCGACGCCAAACTCATCCGCCTGGGCATCGGTGACGTGACCAGCCCGCTGCCTCCTTCCGTTATAGCGGCCCTGCACCGGGCCGTGGATGAACAGGCCACGGCGGAAGGGTTTCGCGGCTACGGGCCCGAACAGGGCTACCCCTTCCTGCGCGAAACCGTCGCCGCCTCCTGCTACCACGGGCTCGGCATTCAGCCGGACGAGATATTCATCAGCGACGGGGCCAAATGCGACATCGGCAATTTTCAGGAACTGTTTGCAACCGACTGCCGCGTGGCCATCACGGACCCGGTGTATCCCGTATACGCTGACTCAAACGTCATGGCCGGCCGGGGTGGTGCCATGCCGCCGGAATCACCGGAAAACGGGCGTTTCTCCGGCCTGATCTACCTGCCCTGTACGGCGGAAAACGCTTTTGTCCCCTCCCTGCCTGAAAAGCGGCCCGATCTCATCTACCTCTGCTATCCCAATAATCCCACCGGCACCGTGCTGACAAAGGAAGAACTCGCGCAATGGGTAGCCTACGCGCGCGAGCACGAATGCATCATCTTTTTCGACGCGGCTTACGAGGCCTTTATCCATACGCCGGACATCCCGCGCAGCATTTATGAAATCGACGGCGCCCGCGATGTCGCGGTGGAGTTTCGCAGCTATTCCAAGGGAGCGGGCTTTACGGGCCTGCGTTGCGGCTTCGCCGTGGTGCCCAAAACCGTGTACGGCCGGCCGGCCGCCGGAAAAGGCGGCAAAAGCGGAAGCATCGCCCTGCACGGCCTGTGGAACCGGCGGCAAACGACCAAGTACAACGGCTGCCCCTATATCGTGCAGCGCGCCGCCGAGGCGGTTCACTCCCCGGAAGGGCAACGCGAAACCCGGGTCGTCATCGCCGAGTATATGGACAACGCCGGGCTCATCCGCCGCTGTTTTGAAGATCTCGGCATGAGCGTCGCGGGCGGAATCGACGCGCCCTACGTCTGGGTGCGTATTCCCAGAGGTATGGATTCCTGGACCTTTTTCGACCTGCTCCTGCAACGCGCGGGTATAGTGGGCACCCCGGGTTCCGGCTTCGGCCCCAGCGGCCGGGGCTACTTCCGCCTTACCGGATTCGGCGGGCGGGAAAACACCCGCGAAGCCGTGGAGCGACTGCGGCGATTGAGCCTGTAACTCCCCTCATGTGTATGGGGCTCCGCCCCAAACCCCCAAGGGGCATTATGCCCCTTGACCCCTTTATTCCCGGCGGCGCTGCTTCGCGGCGCCGCCGGGCCGTGAGGACGTAAGGGAAGTCATTCCCTTTGCCCGGGAATTCGGGGAAGGCCCGTCCCCGGAAGCAGTGAGTTACATAATACTCAATGAATTAGAGCAGATTAACTTTGAAACGTTGCACTCGTCGCACTCGGCGAAAACGCGTTTCGCCTACTCCTCGTGCACGAGAGCCGACGCTTACGCTGTCGGTTGACAGAGCATTTTCACAGTGAAAATGCTCTGTCCCGTGTCTCGGGAAAAAGGAGGAGAGCATGCCCATCAATATTCCGGCGGATTTGCCCGCCCACAGTAAATTGGAAGAAGAAAACATCTTCGTCATGTCCGAGGACCGGGCAAAGGTGCAGGACATCCGGCCGCTGCGCATAGCCATCGTCAACCTCATGCCCACGAAAATCGCCACGGAAACCCAGCTTCTGCGCCTGCTCGGCAATTCCCCCGTACAGGTGGACATCACGCTCATCAAGGCGGAAAGGCATATCTCCAAAAATACTTCCATCGAGCACCTGGAGCGTTTTTACACCGCCTTTTCCCGGATACGGGCAAAAAAATTCGACGGCATGATCATCACCGGCGCACCGGTGGAGCAACTTGATTTTTCCGAAGTCGATTACTGGGACGAGCTTGAGGCCATCATGGACCACAGCCGCACCCACGTCTTTTCCACGCTGCACATCTGCTGGGGGGCGCAGGCCGGCCTCTTTCACCATTACGGCATCAAGAAGCATCCCCTGCCGGAAAAACTCTCCGGCGTGTTCCCGCATACGGTGCATAACAGGCTCGACCCCATCTTCCGCGGCTTTGACGACATCTTCCACATGCCGCACTCGCGCTATACGCAAGTGCGCCGGGAAGACATTCTGGCCGTGCCGGATCTCGCCGTCCTCGCCGAATCCCCCGAAGCCGGCGTATGCGTGATCAAAGCCCGTGACAGGCGCCAGTTCTTCATTACCGGGCACATGGAATACGATGCCGACACTCTGGCCAGGGAATACCAGCGGGACAAAGACAAAGGTCTGCCAATCGCTCCTCCGCGCCATTATTTTCCCGACAACGACCCATCAAAACCGCCTCTGGTCTTCTGGAGGGCGCACGCGAACCTGTTCTTTTCCAACTGGCTTAACTTTTACGTCTATCAGGAAACGCCCTTCGAACTGGACGCCATCGGCGCACAAAACCCGCCGGCCAAGGCATAGCGCATTTTCCGCCGGTACGCCGTACCAAGACCATTCGTCAGCCGCCGGGCGGATCAGCGCGCGCCGTAAAGGCAAACGCTGTATCAACCGGCACTTATCAGAGACTTTCCCAGATAAGCGGCACGGACAGACAGATTATGCCGATGCCGATGCTCAGCTTGACCACGAAGCCCCCGAAACGACCGAGGGTCGCGCCGAAAGCAGCGCTCATCGCTGCGGCGTTGCCGGCACCCTGTATTTTCTCCATGAGAAAACAGCCTATAAAGCCTCCGGCCAGGGCCCCCGGCAACGCGCCGAAGCCGAAAAACACGGGAGCGCACAAAAAGCCGCCGATCAGAGCGCCGATAATGCCCCCCACGCTCCCTTTGCTGCTGCCGCCGAAGCGTTTGGCGCCGTAATAGCCGGCAAAGAACTCGACAAGTTCCCCGATGCCGGCCAGACCGACGGCCAGGGCGAAAAAGCGCCAGCCGAAATGCGCGGAATCGACGAAAAAAGACCAGCCGGCGGCAATGGCGATAATGGTCCAGGTGCCCGGCAGGCCGAGAAATATCAGCATAAGCGAAAGGATCATGAGAGCGGTGCATATAACGGCCGCAAGGTACAGCACGGGATCCTCCTGAAAAAAACGGTTATCCGCGAAAAGTGTCTTTCCGGACGGCGGCATGCCGCTCCGGCAAAGGTAAACCGCAGGAATATACCCGCAAAACAGTATGAGGGCAATCGGACGCATCGCGCCCCGCGACGCGTCCGTCGCCGAAGAAGACCTTGTCGTTTGTTGACGCCTGCCCCGCTTCAGGCTATGCTTTTAAGACCGCGCAACCCGGCCGCATGCGTACATGCCTCCGGATGCCTTGTAACGGCCTTGCGATGCCCGTCAATTTTTCGCTATTTATAGATTGCCGAAGTTTATTCGACGATTTTCACGCCGTTTTCTTCCTGTATCCCCGGCGCTGTTGACGGAAAAGCCGGCACACGTGGAGCTCCCGCCATAACTGACTTTATCGAAAAACTTAAAGAATCCGCTATTTCTGTCCTTCCGGTAATGGCCATCGTGCTGCTGCTCGGTATGACCATCGCCCCTCTCGGTCAGGGGCAGATCCCGCAGTTTCTGGCCGGTGGCGTATTGCTGATTCTGGGTCTGAGCATCTTTTTGCTCGGCGCGGAACTTTCCATGGTTCCTTTCGGCCAACTCGTGGGTTCGGCCCTGACGCGCAAACGCAGCTTCGCGCTTATGCTGGCCGCCTCTTTCGCCATCGGTTTCGCCATTACCGTCGCCGAGCCGGACGTGCAGGTTCTTGCGACGCAGGTCGCTGAGATCATGCCCGGCATGGATAAAGGCCCGCTGCTCCTGGTCATAGCCGTGGGCGTGGGGCTTTTTCTGCTCGTCGGCACGGGCCGCATCATTATGCAGATCCCTTTGCGCCATCTCCTGGCGGGCTTTTATCTCGCACTCTTCGGTATATGCTCCCTGGCGGACTCCGGATTCGTCGGCGTGGCCTTTGACGCGGGCGGCGCGACCACCGGGCCTGTTACCGTTCCCTTTATCATGGCCATCGGCGTAGGGGTGGCCGCGGCCGGACGCGGCAAGGCGGGAGCTGACGACAGTTTCGGCCTGGTCGGCCTCGCGTCCATCGGACCCGTCGCCGCGGTGGCGGCATTCGGGCTGGCCTTCGGCGGCGGCCTGACGGGAACCGCCGCCGGGCCGGATGCTCCGGCGGTTCAGTCCGTGTTCGACGCCTTTGCCTCCATCCTGCCTCATATCATGCTGGAAATCTCCCTGGCTTTGCTTCCCCTGCTCGTTATGTTCCTCATCTTTCAAATCGTGCTGCTGCGCCTGCCCGCGGAGCGGGTAAAGCGTATGATTTTCGGCCTCGTGTATACCTATATCGGCTTGGTGGCCTTTATGACCGGAGTGTCCGGCGGCTTTTCTCCGGTGGGGAAATCCCTCGGCTTCGCCTTGGGAACCTATGCGGAAACGGCCCTTATCCCCGTGGGTTTTTTGCTCGGGTCCGTGGTGGTGTGCGCGGAACCGGCCGTCTGGATACTGACCCGGCAGATCGAAGAGATCTCGGGCGGGCACATTCAACGCAAGATCATGTTCGCGGCCCTTTCCCTCAGCATAGCGGCGGCCGTGGTCCTCGGCATGCTCCGCGTCGTCACCGGCATGAGCATCTGGTTCGCGCTCGTGCCCGGCTACGCCCTGGCGCTTATCCTGACCAGATTCTGCCCGCCCCTGTTCACGGCCATAGCTTTTGATTCCGGTGGGGTGGCTTCCGGCCCCATGGCGACGACCTTCATCCTGTCCCTGACCCTCGGCGCATCCGCGGCCTGTGACGGGAATCCGGCCACCGACGCCTTCGGCATGATCGCCATGATCGCCATGGCCCCGCTCATCACCATTCAATTCCTCGGCATGATTTTCAAGCGCTTGAAAAAACGGCAAAGGCAACTGAAAAACGCGCCCGAGAGGAAAAATGAAACATGAACCTTGCCAGTATACCCGGTACATTGCTCATCAGCATGGTGGGCCGTCATAAGGGTGAACGCTTCATGGCCGCTGCCAAGGCGGCCGGCGCGCGCGGCGGCACCATAGCCTGCGGCCGCGCCGTCACGGACAGCAAAATTCTGCAGGCCCTTTTTCTGGCCGATGTGCGGCAGGATATCGTCTTCACCCTTATGAGGGACGAGGCGGATGCCGTCATCAGCGCCGTGCGCGCGGCCTGCCGCGAACAGCCCAGGAAATTGGGGGGCATCGCCCTTGTGCTGGATGTTTCCGGCATGCTTGTCCGCCGTCCCCAAAGCGCCGCCGCCGGACCCGCCGAAGGCGCAAGGAGCAAAACAATGGAATCTGGATACACTTTGCTGACGGTCATCGTAAGCAACGGCTATGCCGACGACGTTATGGCCAAGGCCAGACAGGCCGGAGCGCGCGGCGGCACCATCCTGACAGGGCGCGGTACCGCGTCCGAGGAGGATGTGAAATTCTTCGGCATCACTCTGGTGCCGGAAAAAGAGTTGCTCATGATCGTCGCGGAAAAAGCTATGGCCGCCCCGATCCTTGAGGCCATCCGCACCGTGCCCGCCCTGGCCGAGCCCGGCGGCGGCATCGTATACTCCATGAACGTCGAAGAGGTTATTCTCTTGGGGCAGTAAGGGCAACCTCGCGCGATTGAGGGGAATACGGCGTGGACGGCCGCATCCGGAGAGCATTTTCACTTTGAAAATGCTCCAGGGCAGATTAACTTTGAAACGTTACACTCGTCGCCCTCGGCGAAAACACGTTTCGCCTGCTCCTCGTGCACGAGAGCCGACGCTTACGCTGCCGGTTGACAGAGCGTTTTCACTTTGAACATGCTCTGATTGTTTCTCACAACGACAGGGCCACTCACGCCCGCAGGCATTCTGAAAAAAGTGAAACGGAATTGGCCTGTTGAGATACAGAGCACGCGAGTTTGCTGAAGCTCGAAAAACTTCCGCCCGTCCGCGCCTCGCCGTCCGGCACAGCCGCCATACCAAGGAAAAAACTACCTATGAAAACACCGCAGGCATGCCGTATTCTGATTTGCGGCGCAGGCATCATCGGTATCACTCTGGCCCGCGAACTTATTTCACGCGGCCTTGAGGATATAACCCTGATTGAAGCGGAAGCGGCCCTCGGCGCTCACTCTTCCGGCCGTAACAGCGGTGTGCTGCATTCGGGTATCTACTATGCCCCGGAGAGCGTACGCGCGAAAACATGCCTTGAGGGCAATCGCCTGTTGCGGGCGTGGTGTGAAGAAAAAGGCCTGCCGCTGGCCGTGACGGGCAAGGTCATTGTGGCCCGTCGCGAAGAGGAACTCATCTCCATGGAGAATTTGCGCCGGCGGGCCGAAAGCAACGGAGCTACGGTACGCGTGGTGGACGAAAAAGAATTGCGGGAAATCGAGCCACTTGCCCGCACGGTGGGGAACATGGCTCTGTATTCTCCTGAAACCGCCGTTCTGGATCCCAAGGCAACCCTTGAATCCCTCACGCAGGACTGTCTTGCCGGCAAAAAAGCCCGCCTGCTGTACAACACGCGCTTTACGGGACTGAAAGACCCGCGCGTCGCAAAAACCACCGGGGGAGACATCGCCTTTTCCTATTTCATCAACACCGCCGGGCCCTTCAGCGATGTGGTGGCGCATGCCTTCGGCCTCGGCAGGCACTACGCACTGATACCCTTCAAGGGTATTTATCAGGAATTCGCATCCCCTCATGCCGCGCAGGTGCGCGGCAATATTTATCCCGTGCCTGATCCGCGAAATCCCTTTCTGGGCGTACATTTTACCCGCAGCATCAGCGGACGCGTATACGTGGGACCAACGGCCATACCGGCTTTCAGCCGCTTGAATTATAAAATAATTTCGGATATTTGCTTACGTGAGGTTCCTTCCGTCATACACGCCGTTTTCATGATGTTCACGCGCAATCCGGGTTTTCGCGCCATAGCCTTGAGCGAGCCCAGAAAATATTTTTCGCGTTTTTTCCATGCGGACGCTCAAGAACTGGTGCGGCAACTCGCCCCGCAAGAAATACTCCCCTGCTCTAAAGTCGGCCTGCGCCATCAACTTGTCGATACGCGGGATTGGACGATGGTCATGGATTTTCTGGCGGAGCGGGATGAGCGGAGTTTTCATGTGCTCAACGCCATATCGCCCGGCTTCACAAGCTCCATGGCCCTGGCGAAACATATGGCCGAAACGATACTCCCCCACCTTTAGACAAGGCGCCGCACTCGTCGTTTACGGCGAAACGGGTTTCTCCTACTCCTCGTGTGCGCGAGTCAGCGCTTGCGCCGCCGGTTGACAGGCAGGTTCAAAATGAAAATACTCTCAAGAGTTCATTGCGGCTCTCGTAGCGCAATTTCCTTATTGCCTGTGCTCTCAAATACCAATGAACAGGAATCGCCATGCTCTCCAAAGGTCCCCATATTTCCATAGAAGCTTCCTCCCTTGTCCCCCGTATCCTGCACATCAGCGAACGGGACTTTTCCGGTTGGCCCGAGGCCGTGCGCCATCTGGCCATGCAAATCGCCTCGGAACTGTTCCTTGTGCGCTACAACCCTTTTATTTCCGCCGAAACCGTCAAAAAAAGCGTTCAGGAATCTTTTGCGGGCTCGCGCCGGGGACTCGCGCACCACTACAGCACCTCCATCGACGAAGGCATCACCATGTTCTGGAGCGCCCATGAAGGCGATATGCGCTTTCGCCGGGAGCTTGTCTCTCGCCTGGCCGCTGTGCTCCCCTCGGAGTGCATCGACTCCCGCGGCCATTCGCTGGTGGAAAACGCCACCGACGCCACGGATCTGCGTCTGGAACTGCCCCTTCTGATTGTCTCCCCGCAAAACAGCGCGCAGGTCAGCGAGGTGGTGCGCCTGGCCAACGAAATGCATTTCGCCCTGGTGCCGCGCGGCAGCGGCACCGGCCTGACCGGCGGAGCAATACCCGCGCGCAAACGCTCCGTTATTCTCTCTCTGACCCGGCTTACCTCCATCGGCGAAGTGGACGAGAAAAACAAAAACATCACCGTGGGCGCCGGGGCCATTACCTATGACGTATCCTTGGCGGCGGCCGAACACGGTCTGCTGTTCAGCGTCGATCCTGCTTCCAAAATCGCTTCGAGCATCGGCGGCAACATAGCCGAAAACGCTGGCGGCCCCTTATGCTTCGAATACGGCACCACCATCGACAATCTGCTCTCCTACCGCATGGTCACGCCCACGGGCGAACGTATCGAAATTATCCGCAGAGATCATCCCCGCCACAAAATCATGCCTGACGAGACCGCCGTCTTTGACGTGCGGGATATGTCCGGAGGGCTGCGCAGCACCGTCAAACTCGCCGGTAATGACATACGCGCCCCGGGTCTCGGCAAGGACGTGACCAACAAAACCTTGTCCGGCCTGCCCGGAGTGCAGAAGGAAGGCACCGATGGCGTCATCATTGACGCCACCTTTATTCTGCACAAAAAACTCGATCACTACCGGGTCATGGTGCTGGAATTTTTCGGCCGCAGCATGGAAAACTGCATGCTGGTGATTACTGACGTGGTGGCCCTACGCAATGACATCCGCCGCCGCGGCGATCTGGTCAAAATCTCCGCTTTGGAGGAATTCGGCGCCAAATACGTCCAGGCAATCAATTACAGCAAAAAATCAACGGCCTATGAAGGAGACCCCATTTCCGTCCTCATCCTTCAACTGGATAGTGATGACGAACGGGCCCTTGATGATGCAGTACAGCATATCGTCTCTATTTGCCAATCCTATGACGGGGTGGACGTCTTTGTGGCCAAAGACGCCGGGGAAGCGGAAATTTTCTGGGAGGACAGGCACCGCCTGTCGGCCATCGCCAAACGCACCTCCGGCTTCAAGATCAATGAGGACGTGGTCATCCCCATGGGCGCCATACCGGACTTCGCCCTTTATCTGGAGGCCCTGAATCTGGAATATATGGGTAGGGCGTATAGAAACACCCTGAAAAAAGTCGGCGCCCTGCCCGGGCAACCTGAAGAGGACAACCGCGTCACCGACGAACTGGCCTACGCCGGCCGCATCGTCAAGGGGGAAATATCTTCCCGCGATCTCTCCGATCAGGAACTGCACATGCATGCCCAGATGTTTTTTCGTGATTTCGCGGAAGGCTATCCCCACCTTGACGCCAAGGTCAGGGACATCGCCGACGGATTCGTCAGTACCTGCATATGCGTAGCCAGCCATATGCACGCGGGCGACGGCAACTGGCACGTCAACATTCCGGTCAACTCCAACGATCCGGAAATGCTGGCCAATGCGGAAAAAGTCGCCCGGCTCGTTATGGGCAAAGCCCAGGAACTGGGAGGAGAAGTCTCCGGCGAACACGGCATAGGCATTACGAAAATCGCCTTCCTGACGCAGGACAAAATGAACGCTTTCAACGAATTCAAGCAACTTGTGGACCCGCGCAATATTTTCAACCCGGCCAAACTGACCCAGCGCGAACTGCCGGTTTCGCCTTTTACCTTTTCCTTCAACCGGCTTATCCAGGACATCCGCCAAAGCGGCCTGGCCGACAAGGAGCGCCTGATCTCGCTGCTGACCAATGTGCAGGTGTGCACCCGTTGCGGCAAATGCCGCCAGCATTGTCCCATGCACTACCCCGAACAGGCCATGCTCTTTCATCCGCGCAACAAAAACCTGGTCCTGGGGGCGCTTATAGAGGCCATTTATTACTCCCAGGTAAACAACGGCAGGCCCGACCCCTTTCTCCTCAGCGAACTGCGCGACCTTGTGGAGCACTGCACCGGCTGCGGCAAATGCACGGCGGTCTGCCCGGTGAAGATAGCCTCGCCGGAAGTCGCACTCAGCCTGCGCGGCATTCTGGAGGAGGAAGGCGCGGGCGGGCACCCGCTCAAATCGCACATCCTGCAGGTTATCGCAAAAAATCCGTCCATACGCATCCCCAAGGCGGCCAAGCTGGCCTCCATCGGCCAGGCGGCGCAGAACAGACTCGTACCGCTGCTGCCTTCTTCCTGGCGCGGTCGCTTCCTCAATCCCCTATTCAGCCATCAAGGACCGCGACCGGGATTCAAAAACCTTATGGAAACGCTCCATGCCGAACGCGGCTCGATTTTCGTCCCCCAAAAAGAAACTCGCGGCGCCGTCCTCTATTTTCCCGGTTGCGGCGGCGGTGTATTCTACCGTAATATCGGCTTGGCCGGTCTGATTATGCTCCTGAACGCCGGCTACACCGTTGTCCTGCCCGAAGAGCATCTGTGCTGCGGGTATCCTTTGCTTGCCGCCGGCGCCCATAACGCCTTCGCCGAAAATCAGGATCGCAATGTGCGTCAATTACGTGCGCTGGCCGGTAAAACCGGGGAACTCGGCTTTCCCGTTTCCCATGTACTCACGGCCTGCGGCTCCTGCCGCGACGGCATGGAACGCCACTTCATCCCCGAAATATTCCCGAAAACCGGCGATAAACAGGTACAACTCCACGATCTGGCCTATTTTCTTTTTTCCTTTGCCGCTCCCCAATCCCTTCCTCTTCCAAGCCGACAGGCAGGGCAACTCCAAAAAGAAAGCGCGCCCTGTCTTGCCGGCGGCCATGCAAGCGCTCTTCATCAGGGTATCCCCCGGCGCATCCTGTACCATTCCCCCTGCCACGCTGAAATTCCGGGCGTACACAAAGCCAGAGCCGCACACATTTACGCCGAGGCCCTGGCCGGGTACAGCGGCGCGCAGGTGAGCATCAGCCCCGGCTGCTGCGGCGAATCCGGCATGGGCGCTATGACCTCCCCCGCCATTTATAACAAAATCCGAAGCAGAAAAGCAGCCGGGCTTGAGCGGGAGTTGCGCAGCATGCCCACGGACGCTCCGGTACTTGTGGGCTGTCCTTCCTGCAAAATGGGCGTCAGCCGCATTTTTCTCCAACAGGGGGAAAAACGCCGGGTTCTTCATAGCCTGGAGTATATGGCCGAACAATTCGCCGGGCCGCGATGGAGCCGCAAAGCGAAAAAACTCCTGCGCGCGGCAGGCGCCCGCGAGGGCCTGCGTTTCGTGGATATGGCGGCCCTGCACGCCGTGCCGATTGCCGACAACGAAAAGCTTGAGGATGATGAAAACGGACAGTAACGTACCAAGAAGGCAGCATGGGCCGAAGAGATCCATACGTTTTGCGCTTGGGCGGGGTCGGGTATATCCGGCATGAAGGCCGGGGCTTCAAATCACAAAGGAACTGGCGGATGAAATTCCTCGCCGTTGACTACGGCCAAAAACGCACCGGCCTTGCCGTGTCGGACCCCGGAGAACGTATGGCCTTTCCGCGCGCCACACTGCTTATGCGCGGCAAGGATATCTTTTTTGCCGAACTGCTCGCTCTGGCGGAAAACGAGGGCGTCCAGGCCTTTGTCATTGGTCTGCCCCTGCGTTCCGGCAACGAAGACAGCGAAAGCGCCCGTCGGGTGAGAAACATGGCGGCGCGCCTTGCGCGCCGTAGCAAGCTGCCCGTCTACCTCATGCCGGAATTTCTCAGTTCCCATGAGGCGGAAGGACGCCTGCGGGAAGCCGGCAAACGCGGCGGGCAAATCTCCGGCGCCATCGATCAGGCCTCGGCCGTAGCCATACTCGAATCTTTTCTCGCTCTGCCGCAAGCGCGCCGCGCGCTTGCGGCAGAGCATGTCACCACACCTACCTAAGGAATCCGCCATGATAGATATCTGTACCCAAGGGGCCTATCTGCACGACAACAACCGGCTGGACGCCGTCTCCGGCAATGCCGCCGGACTGCAACGCCCGGAAAAGGCCCGCGAGGGAACCATCGCCTGCCGCATTCTCGCGGCGCATTCGCAAAGCGACGACGCGGCGCGCCTGCGCATTGTCTTTGACGCCCTGGCCTCCCACGACATCACCTATGTGGGCATCGTCCAGACGGCCAGAGCCGGCGGCATGAAGCATTTTCCCCTGCCTTACGTGCTGACCAACTGCCACAACAGTCTCTGCGCCGTCGGCGGCACCATCAACGAGGACGATCACCTCTTCGGCTTGTCGGCGGCAAAGAAGTACGGCGGAGAATTCGTCCCCGCGCACATGGCGGTCATCCACCAATATATGCGCGAGATGTACGCCGGCTGCGGCAAAATGATTCTCGGCTCGGACAGCCATACCCGTTACGGGGCTCTCGGCGCCCTGGGCGTGGGCGAAGGAGGGCCGGAACTGGTAAAGCAACTCCTCGGACGCACTTACGACCTCAACGCGCCTGAAGTTGTGGCCGTGTATCTTGAAGGAACTCCGAAAGCCGGCGTCGGACCGCAGGACGTCGCTCTGACCCTGATCAGAGCCGTGTTCAAGGACGGTTTGGTTACAAACAAGGTTCTGGAATTCGTCGGGCCCGGGGTTGCCGGCCTGTCCGTTGACTACCGCCTGGGCATTGACGTCATGACCACGGAAACCGCCTGCCTGACCTCCGTCTGGCAAACGGACGACAAGGTGCGGGAATGGCTGGCCGCGCATGGCCGCGTGGAAGACTATCATCCCCTGGCGCCTGAAAACGGCGCATGGTACGACGGCGTCATCACCATTGACCTTTCCCGGGTGGAGCCGATGATCGCGCTTCCCTTCCATCCCAGCAACGCCTGGACCATTCGGGAATTCCTCGCCAATGCGGACGATCTTTTACACGGACTTGAATCCGAGGCCGCCGACATGCTCGGCAAGACATCCACGCGGCCCAATCTGCGTTCCCGACTGAAGAACGGCGCCTTCATGGTCGATCAAGGCATTATCGCCGGGTGTTCCGGCGGTGTCTACGACAATCTTGTAAGGGCCTCCGCCGTGCTTGCCGGCCGTTCCACGGGCAACGGCGCCTTCTCTCTCTCCATCTATCCGGCCAGCCAGCCCCAGTATCTGGAATTAGTACGCAGCGGCTTGACCACCACTTTCATGGAAGCCGGGGCAAGCATACGGACCGCCTTTTGCGGCCCGTGCTTCGGCGCCGGAGACGTGCCGGCGCACAACAGCTTTTCCATCCGCCATACCACGCGGAATTTTCCCAACCGAGAAGGCTCCAAGCCGGCAAACGGACAAATCGCCTACGTGGCGCTTATGGACGCGCGTTCCATAGCGGCCACGGCCGTCAACGGCGGCAGACTCACGTCGGCCACCGCCCTGCCCTGCCCTCCGGAGGAAACGCCCTATCCTTACGTCTTTCATTCCGGCATCTATGACAAACGGGTCTACCGGGGCTTCGGCAGGGCCGAGACACAAGAGGCGCTGTCCTTCGGACCCAATATAGCCGATTGGCCCGCCATGCCTTCCCTGCCGGAGAATCTGATCCTCCAGGTGGTTTCAGCCATCTACGATCCCGTTACCACCACGGACGAGTTGATTCCTTCGGGAGAAACCTCCTCATACCGATCCAATCCCCTGAAACTTGCGGAATTCACCCTGTCACGCAAGGATCCGCAGTATCTGAACAGAGCCAGACAATGCTTTTCTCTGGAAGAAACCCGCAGAAAGATGACCAGCCAACGCCTCCCCGGAGACGAGGCGACATTTTCCGCCGCCCATACGGCGACGGCAAGGGAGGTCCGCGAACTCTTCGCCTCCCTCGGCCTGGCGGGGCAGGAAGGGCAAAGCGCCGTCGGATCCGTCGTCTTCGCCCTCAAGCCGGGCGACGGTTCCGCGCGGGAACAGGCGGCATCCTGCCAGAAGGTGCTGGGAGGCTGGGCCAACATCGCCGGAGACTACGCCACCAAACGCTATCGCAGCAATCTGGTAAACTGGGGAATGCTCCCCTTTATCCTTGACAATGCAGCCTCGTACAATCTTCGCCCCGGCGACCGCCTCTGTCTGCCCGGCATCAAACAGGCGATCTTGTCCGGCCGTGAGGAAATAACGGCCCGCTGCCGCCAAAACGATGAGCAACTTGAACTTATCTTACGCCTGCCCGGCCTGACCAAAGACGAACGCGCCGTCATTCTTGCCGGCTGCCTGATCAATTATTACGCTCAAGGGAATTGACCAGGGTTCCAGGCGCGTGCGTCCGCCGGAGCGTTTTCACTGTGAAAACGCTCCGGCAGGACAGCACTCACGGTCACGCCGTCTTTTGATATCAGGCGGCACCGCCGCCACCACCTGCTCCGCAGGGACCTTGCGCAAGAACTGCTGGCCCACGTCATTGGCGCTTGCCCCCGGTTTCGATAGCGTGTATGTTTACGCAAAACGGTTACGCAGTTACTTACGGGTGCCGACGGACTTGCGTGTCTATGCGTATCTATTACCACATCAGCGACTATATCAGCCACAGGCTCAGCGGATTGGAATACATTGATTGCCTGCGTCTCTTCGGCCACAATGTCTCCAGTCGCCCTGAAGATATTGTTAATGCGCAGGTAGCTGTTATTCATGATGATCCATTGAATTACCCCGGGATTTTTGCGCGTTTTCCTCTTTTGCGCGAATTGAGAAGCATCGCCTTTTGCGTATGGGAGAATGAGAGTTTTCCCCATAGCTATATTGAACCGTTGCGCCTCGTGGGAGAAATATGGACCCCTTCGAATTTTTCTCGGCAAAGCATGTTGCCTCATTTTTCCGTGGTGCATGTGGTGCCGCATGTTGTGCGTCGGTATAAAACGGAACCGGAGGACATTGCCTTTGCTGAAAGTGCGCTCGGCGGCTCAGACGGCGCGTTTCGTTTTTTTTCTATAGTGGATTCCATTAATCCTCGCAAAAATATCAGAGGATTGCTGACGGCCTTTTCTGTTTTGCGCGGTCGGGTGCAACGCAACACTGTCCTGGCGCTCAAGCAATACAGGGTAGCTATGGACTGTTCGGAATTGTCGGGCGTTGTCAGCATTACCGGAGATCTCTCCCAAGGGCAGATGGCGGCCCTGCACAGACTCTGCCATGCCTACGTGAGCGCCCATCATGCCGAAGGATGGGGCCTTGGACTCTCAGATGCCATGGCCTACGGTAAACCGGTTATCGCCACGGCCTATTCCGGCAATATGGAGTATATGGACGAAGACAACAGCCTGCCGGTCTCCTATACTATGACGCCGGTGTCGGCAGAGATGTGCGAGCGCATTCCGTTGTTCCGGCGTGATATGCGCTGGGCGGAAATTGATAAGGAAGCTATGGTGCTGGCCATGAAGCGGGCGGTTGACGAACGTTTGCCTCCTGAGTTGCCCGGACGGGCGGCCGAGATAGCGAAACGCTTCAGTCCGGAAAACGTGGGCGGCATCATGCATGGCCTGCTCACGAACGGCGCTTCCGTCTCCTGCGGCGGCCCGGCGGCGCAGCCGCTGTAAGCATGCCGCAATACGTTTTTTCGGTGAAGCGCTTTTTATGATTGTCACGCATGATGTTAAGGAGCGGGGATATATGTGTCTTGCGGTACCCATGAAAGTATCCGAAGTGAGCCCTGACGGGATGGCTCGCTGTCAGGTGGGAGAAGGGCAGACCTATGTGACGGCCTCAGTTGCTCTTTTGCCGGAACCGCCGGAACCGGGGGAATACGTCATCGTGCATGCCGGTTTCGCTTTGCGTACGCTGGAAGCTTCCGACGCGGAAGAAACCTTGCGGCTGCTGCGCGAAATGCTGGCGCTCGCCCGTCCCGGCGATTGGGGTTGACGCGGACTTGGGGGATGGTGATGTCGTTTCAATAAAGAGCGCTCGGCGAGAGCTGCTTGCATATCCCTGCCGTGTGGGATGCCCGGCAGGCGGGTGTTGCCTTCAAGTAGGCATCAGATGGCAAATCGCGTTCTATTTACCGGGGGATTCATACCATGGATATAGCATTTTTGTTGCGGCGACTTTCGGCAATGAACGAGGACGATGTCGTACTGCTGAAGAATATTAAGGGGGAGGATATTCTTGAAGCGGCGGGGATACTCGGCAAATTGAAATATAATGCCGACGAAGGCAACAGGCTCATCAATTTTTTAGCCGAAGCCATCTCGCAAGAAGCGGGGACGGCCGTTGCCGACGACTTTGAAAAGGAGGCGAGTTCTCACAATCAGTTTCTGACCGCAGGCTATTATCGGGACGCCTTGCGCCGTCATGCGCTCAATGCGAGCACTGCCGCCGCTCTCAAAAAATTTATCGAGCAGGTGCCGGAAGACGTGCTGTCTTCCTTGAAATTTGCCGAGTTGTTTCCGCACTGCCAGGTAGCCGTCATGCACGGCACGCAAAAAGGCCTTGAGCTGATGCAGGCCGTATCCGGGCTGCACGAAGTGGATGACGGCATTCTCAAGGCGGATGCCTCGCTTGTGCCTCTTGAAAGTATGCAAAAAGCCCAGAAAATATTGGCAAAAGCTCTCAAAGACTGGTTTGCCGCGATGGTAAGTGTTTTGCCCGCTCATTGCCGGGAACAGGACCTGCCGTTGATAAAAAAAATGGTCTTCAGTCTTTTATTGGTGCTGCATGCGGAAGCGTCGGAAGCTTTGCTGGAGACCCTGACCACGGGGCCCATAGGCGATATTTTTACTGTGCAGAGCGCGGTGGTGAAGGCGTTTACCGGTTTCGCCGAGGACGTCGATCTGCCTTCCGGCATTGACGGCAAGGGACCTGATCGCATACTGCGCGTGATACGGGAATTTTTGTTCGCGGTGGCCTGCAGGCGGATCAAAAGACAAAACAAGGCCGCTGATACGGAAGCCGTCCGCGTCGAGGCATCGGCTCTGGTGCAGCCTGACGCGCGTAAATCCATGGCCCGCCTGCTTATGCTTTTTCTGAATAATCTGCTGCGCGAGTTGCCCCCCGAAAAAGATCTTCGTCCCCGGGCTAACGTCAAAGGTTTTGACGCGGAAGGGTTTCATGCGGATTTCGTCAGGGATTGCATCGCCAAACGATTCTCCTTTACCATTGAACATCACGGCAAAGTGGACAACCTCCTAGAGCGGGAAGCGGCTGTCGGGCGCGGTAAAAAGGATTTGGAATTTTACGAGCAGCAGTTACAGAAAATGATCGACAGCGGCCAGGAAAAGCAGGCCAAGAAATGGGCACCTCCCGAGGTGCGCACCTCCTCCTCTATGACGGAAAAAGATTTGAAGGCGGCGCAGGCATTCGTCATGCACGGCATTAACGATCGCGACATGCGCATGGCGATAACGGCTATCGCCAGTCAGGACAGTCTTAAGTTATTTGAAGCCTTTTACGGTAAAGAGCCTGCCACGGGCGTAATCTGTGAAATTGCCGACAGGCAGATGGCCATCAACGTCGTACCCAGGCGGGCTGAATTTTTCATCACGGCCGAGGTGCATAACAGCCGTATACAATCCCTTGAGCGCCATGGCGACGGCGAGGATTCGATGGAGTTCAACTGGGTCAACTTTTTTCAGTTCGAATACTCCGGCAGGCTGCAACGGGAAAAAAACGCTTCAGACCCTTCCGGCAGGCGCTGGAGGGTGTGCGCTGTGGAGGTGGAGTTGATGGTCCCCCATCTTATGGCGCCTGCCGATACTTCCCCCGCGCAGTGATCACAGGCAAGAATCCGCCCTTTATGATGCCGTACACCGCGTTATTCGGAATTATCGGCCATCCGCTGGCCCACAGCATGAGCCCCGCCTTGCACAACTGGGCTTTTTCCCGGGCTGGAATAGCGGGGTTCTATATGGCTTGGCCTCTGCAGCCGGAAAAGCTCCCGGCTTTTTTCGACGCGGCGCGCGCGTTGCCGGTACGGGGAGGCAACATTACCCTGCCGCACAAGGTAACATCTATGGCTCTGCTGGACGGGCTGTCTCCCAGAGCGCAGCGCGTCGGCGCGATCAATACCTTTTATTGGGATGATGCGTGTCTCTGCGGCGACAATACCGACGTGGCGGGTTTTCTTGACCCGTTAGCGCACCGGCGAATATTGAGCGCGCTGGTGCTGGGCGCCGGCGGGGCGTCTCGCGCCGTCCTGGCCGGCCTCAAGGAATTGGAGGTGCCGGATATCGGCGTCAGCAACCGCACTGCCGGCAAAGCCGAAACGCTGGCCGAAGAATTCGGCGTGCACCATGTGCCCTGGGATGACAGAACCTCCAGCGGGGCGGATTGTATTATCAACGCCACTACCCAGGGTATGGCGGGAGAAGGCGTTGACAACACTCCTCTGCCCGCGCGGGCTTTCAGAGGCAAAGGGCTGGCCTACGACATCGTCTATAATCCCCTGGAAACCCGTTTTCTCAGAGAAGCCGGAGTCGCCGGCTGGGATACTCAGGATGGTTTGGCCATGTTTGTGGGGCAGGCTCGCGAATCCTTCCGGCTTTGGCATCGGGACAAAGATATGCCTGCACGGGAAGCTGCCGCGCTGGTCAAACGATTGCTGGCGGCCGACGTATGAGCGGACGAGGAGGAGTGTTTGCCGCGCGTTAGGTCATAGAGCAGATAAACGTTGCACTCGTCATTGACGGCGAAAACAAGTTTCGCCCACTCCTCGTACACGCAACCGGCGCTTACGCTACCGGCATTCTTTCTCCAAAGCGGGCAGCGCGGCCAGGAGAAGGCTCTCAAGCCAGGCGGCGGCTTTTTCCGCCGTTGCGATAATGTCTTCAATGGTGGTTTCGGCCATGCAGTCGGGGAGGTTCTGATTGCTGAGGCAGGATACGCCGAGCACGCGCAACCCTCTGTGTTTCGCGGCTATGGCTTCAAGGGCGGTGGACATGCCCACGGCATCGCCGCCGAGAAGACGGTAGGCCCGCGTTTCCGCGCGTGTTTCAAGCTGTGGCCCGGGAATGCAGAGGTAGACGCCTTTTTTCAGACCTATGCCCAGGGAGAGGGCGCTCTGCTCCATAATTCGTATAAGGTCGGGATCGTAGAGTCCGGACATGTCGGGAAAGCGGGAGCGCCGACTATCCTCGTCGGGACCGGTGAGAGGACTTTGCCCGGTGAGGTTTATCTGGTCCGTAATAAGCATCAGGGAGCCGGCGGAGAAGAGCGGGTTGATGGCCCCGGCGGCGTTTGTTAGTATAAGAGAGGTAATGCCTAACTCCGCCATGACGCGCACCCCCATGCAGATATCATCCGGCGTCCGGCCTTCATAAAGATGGCAACGCCCCTGCTGGAGAATGACGGATATGCCGGCAAGCGTTCCGGCGGAAAAGGCGCCGTGATGAGAAGGTGCTGTAGATTGGGGAAAACCGGGCAGATCCGCATAAGGGATATGGCGGGCATCTTGTAACGAACATGCCAAATTGCCCAGCCCGGTACCGAGAACTATACCGATTTTTGGAGAAAACTCTTGCGGCAGTGAAGATTTGAGCATTGCAACACAAATCTGGACTTTTTTTGACTTTTGCATAAAGTGGCTTCCTGTCTCCTTCGCGTCGGATCGGCCGGATCCTGCCGTTTTTCTGTTGCGGTTTTGCGCGTATCGGCTGCTTTCCCCCAGGTACTGTTGACGCTATGGGATTTTTGTTCTCCGGCAAGGCAGATGAGCCTGCTATGAGAGAAAATGCTCTAAGTACAGTAGCTCAGAATTCAGCCGGAACCAAGTCCGGGATCCGTTTTTTTATTTTATTTGAGGGTACAGGAAAAACCGGTGAATTACGCCTGCCATAAAGTAATGGTCGCCAACCGCGGTGAAATTGCCGTGCGTATTGTGCAGGCCTGCGCCAAACTCGGCCTTGACTTTGTCTGCATATATACGGCGGAAGATGCCGCATCCGGTCATGTGCGGCTCGCGCGTGAAGCCGGAGGAACAAAACGGCTGTACCGCGTATCTTCTTACCATGACGCCAATGAGCTCCTTGCCGTTGCCGATGATGCGAAGGCGACGGCTATCCATCCCGGGTACGGTTTTTTCGCGGAAGATTACCGCTTTGCCCGCCGGGTATCGCGCCGTGAGAACAAGTTGATTTTTATAGGGCCCTCCTGGAGGGTGATTCGTGAACTCGGCGACAAGATAAACACCAAGCGGCTCGCGCGCAGTCTCGGCGTACCCACGGTTCCCGGCTCCGACAAACCCATTTATGATGAAATGGAAGCGGAGAAGATCGCCCGCAGTTTATTCGAGTTTCAACGGCAGCAGGATATTGAGCGTCCGCTGGTGCTGGTGAAGGCCTCGGCCGGCGGCGGAGGTATGGGCATTGAAGAGGTGCATGACATAGATCTGTTCCGTTCCGTATACCGGCGTATCCGCAACTATGCCGTCCGGCATTTTAAAGATGAGGGCGTGCTGATTGAGCAGCGCATCCGCGATTTCAATCATCTAGAAGTACAGATTCTGGCTGAACGGGGCTGCGCCAATGTGGTACATTTCGGCACGCGCAACTGCTCCATTCAGAGTATCGGGCTGCAGAAACGGATTGAAGTGGCGCCGGGCTTCGATTCCGCTTCCATCAATTACCGATTTGACGCCGACAAGGTGCTGGAAGACATTACGCGGCATTCCCTGACGATGGCCCGCAAAGTCAGATATGATAACGTGGGTACCTGGGAATGGATTGTCACCCGTGAGGGCAACCCGTACCTTATGGAAGTGAATACCCGGATTCAGGTGGAAAACGGCGTGTCCGCAGCCATCTCCCGCATTAAGGGACAGCGGGGGGTGGACATCATCGCCGAGCAGATACGAACGGCCTTGGGAGAGCCTTTGGGATATGCGCAGAACGATATTTCCTTTGAAGGAATGGGGATTGAATACCGCATTATCGCCGAGGATCCCGATAATCGATTCGCTCCCTGGGTCGGACGAATTGAATCTTTCGGCTGGGGTCACGAAGATTGGCTTACCATGCACACCCATGTGCCGGTGGACACCTGCTACGACATTCCTACGGAGTTTGATCCGAATCTTGCCCTGGGTATTGTATGGGGCAAGAACCTCTACGAAATGAGGGATCGCGGCTCGCGCTTCCTTACTTCTCTGACATTGAAGGGAGGCAGTATTGCGAACGAGGAACTTAAATCCAACGTGGCTTTCCTGCTCCGTAAGACAGAGGACGTACTGTTGTTTTAACGCGTGCCCGGGGCGAAATTATATATGGAAATAGAAAAACAGGCGCAGTATCTGACTGAGCGGTTGAGCTACATTCGCGATATTTTCGGGAACAAGCACAATGAGAGCGTTGATTTGCTCGCCTCAAAGCTGGAAGACTACCGCAGGCGCGAGCCGCAGTTCACCTTGCGCGAACGTCGCGCGGCCGTGCTCACCCTTGAGGACTTGTTCGACTTTGTGGAAAAGAGGCTGGAGACGGAACTGACCCCCATGGATATGGTGCGCGTCGTGCGCCATCCCCATCGCATCTGTCTGCGCGACATACTGGAAAACGTGTATGACAATTATACGGAGATAGGCAGCAAGGACGAGCATTCCATAGATCCTTCCATGGTTATCGCCAGGGCGTATATCACGCGTCGCCGGGGCAAACGCGTCATTAATCAATCCGTGATGGTCATCGGTCAGGAAAAAGGGCATGGGGAGGAATTCCGCAACGGCGGATCGGTGAAACCCTGGGGCAACGCCAAGGCTCTTCACTACATGCAGGTTGCCGAAACGGAAAATATTCCCGTGCATACCTATGTGTTCACACCCGGTTCCTTTCCGATCGAGGAGACCCCCGGCGCAGCACAGCAGATTGCCGCCAATTTATATGGCATGGCTTCTCTGCGGGTGCCTATCATTTCGACTATTTCCGAAGGCGGCTCCGGCGGAGCGGAGGCCATTGCCCTGGCGGACAGGCGGATTATGTTGTCCCACGGGTATTATTCCGTCATTTCTCCTGAAGGGGCCGCCGCTATTGAAGGCCGTCTGCAGCCGGGAGAGCGGGCCGCTCCGGAATTGGTGGAAACCTGCGCCGGCCGGATGAAAATCACGGCCAGGGATAATCTGCATATGGGCTACGTGGATCATGTGATTCAGGAACCCTGCCTGGGGGCGCGTCCTTACCACTATGATTTTTTTCGTACCTTGCGTCAGGAAATATTGCGGGTGACGGACGAGGTCTGCCTCAGCGTACGCGGTTTTCGCCCTTTTCGGGGTATTGCCCTGAGAAGTCGCCGGAAAAGAGCCGCCCGCGGGCTGGATTTTGAAAAGGCCTATATCCGCTGGAGTCTGGCCCCTTCAGAACAGATCCGCCTGGTGAACAAGCGGCATGCGAAATACCGCAGGCTTTCCCTATCGGTTGTGCCTGACAGGACTCCTTTTGCCAAGCGGGTATCCGGCTTGTGGCAGGAGGCTCTCTGGGGCGTGCACAGCCTTTTCAAGCATGGATTGCTCCAGCGGCACCAACAGAAGTTCACTGAATACATGGATGAAGTGCAATCGGAATGGGTGCTTTTTTTCAACAGGGTTCTTGCTCCCTGGCGCAGGCTCAGAAACCGCATGACCCGCAACGCTTCCAGGATCAGCATGGAAACGGCCAAGCAGTTGACGGAGCTTTCCGAATGGGATGACAATCAGGAGCAGCGCGGCGGCAACTGGGCGTACGTGAGTGCAAGGGCCAAGGAAGATCGGGCTGTTACCTGTCCCAATTCCAGAATTCACGGCTGTCTTGATCTGTGGGCGCCTGATCTGTATGGCGAGTTCGCGGGTGTATGCACCAATTGCGGGCATCATTTCCCCATGGAATATCAATGGTATTTACATAACGTCTTTGATCAGGGGTCTATTTTTGAATTCGCCGCCGATGTGGAGGCCTCCAATCCTCTGGGCATGGAAGCTTTTGAATCCAAATTGGCCGAAGCCAAGCAAAAGACCGGCCATAAAAGCGGCTGTATGGTGTTTGAAGCGCGTATCAACGGCACATGGTTGCTGGTGGCCATGCTGATGGCCACGTTCAGAGGAGGTTCCGTCGGCGCCGCCGAGGGCGAGAAATTCATTCGGGCGGCGGAAAGGGCCAAGCGGAAACGCTTTCCTTTACTGGCCTACGTGCACGGCACCGCTGGCATCCGCATTCAGGAAGGCACCAACGGACTCATTCAAATGGCCCGTTGCACCATGGCCGTGCGCCGCTATATAGATGCCGGCGGTCTGTACATCGTGACGTACGACACGAACTCGTATGCCGGTCCTGTAGCCAGTTTTCTCGGTTGTTCACCCTACCAGTTCGGCATCCGCTCCGCCAACGTGGGTTTCGCCGGTCCCGGAGTTATTACGGAAACCACCGGCATTGAGATCCCCCCCCATTACCATAACGTGTATAAAGCCTTGGCTCGCGGACATATCCAAGGCATATGGGATCGCCGCGAAATGCGTTTTAATCTGAGCCAGGCCCTGCTTACCATGGGCGGGCGCAATCTTTACTACCGCTGAGGCGGAACCGGTGTTTTTCCACACCCGGCGGCGCCGTGAGGCAAGGATCCGTCCATGCTTGACATAAGTGCAGTACTTGAGGAGATACAAGCCTCTCCTTATGAGGAGATAGTCGTATCCGCCCCTCATTCGGGAGAAATTATCTTTCCGGAAAAACTTTTTCCCGG
Organism: Desulfovibrio sp.; assembly: GCA_031279825.1. GTDB lineage: Bacteria > Desulfobacterota > Desulfovibrionia > Desulfovibrionales > Desulfovibrionaceae > Frigididesulfovibrio. The sequence continues at coordinate 59,340 of JAITHT010000081.1, forward strand.
TGACGAGGTCTTTGGCCCCTCCGGCACATGGAAGGAAAAAGACGGCGACTTGCTCGCCACCCTCATCAGGGAGCGTAATCCGCAACCCATACTTTGTCCCAAAAAAGGCGAAATTGTTGTCGTTCATCGCGAACTCCACGGCACTTTCGTTCAGGCGGGTACGGAACTGATCCGCCTGCGCCATTTCCTTTCCCGCGAAGAGGTGGTGCGGCTCATTCTGAAGCGGGCTCTTCACCTGTTTTGCGCCCCGGAACGGGCCAAGTACTATTTTATTCCGTCTGTGGACATCAAGATCAAGGTCTCCGGCCCCAATGTCGTCACTATACGCGACGGTGAGGAAATTTTTATCATGTCGCGTATGAAGCGTGAAACGCCTTTGCGCTATTCCGGTCCTGAAGGGGTCATCTATGCCGTGTACTTCAGCCATGCCCAGAACGTTGACGCGGGGCAGCCGTTGATAGGCGTCTGTCCTCCCTATATGGTAAAGCAGGTCGAAGAAGTCGTCATGCGCGTGCAGACGGAATGGAAAGTACGCGAATAAAGCCTTTTTATTTTCGCAGGTGTAACGTGAAGGCAAGGCTATGGGACGTATCCTTTTTATTCGCGTGAAGGTTGAAACCTTTGCTGTAAAGGATGTCGTGAAGGCTTGGCCCCTGCTCTGCGCTCTTGTTTGGCCCGATTCGGAAGCAGGCGCGGCTTTATCCGGCAAAACGGCGCGCGCTTCAGCGGCCTCTGCCGGACAGGGCGCTTTGGAACTTGTGGATGCGTTGCTGGACTTTGCGCGTTTCGGCGACATGCCGCAAGGCGGGGGGGAGCCTCTGCACGCTTTGGCGCGGCGGCTTGAAGCATTACGGGAATCCTTGGATGACGCCCTGGGAGACAGAAACGTGCCCGCTGCCCAAAAAACGATTGATGCTATTGAAAATACCTTGGATGAAGCGGAAAAAACGGTATATGCCATAAAAGGCAAGTTGCCGGATGCTTTTCGATAGCGGGAAAAAGGGGAGTGTGCCGGATTGCGCTTTTGTTCAAGGCATGGCACGTTATCATATATGCGTATTACACGGCGGATTGTCGTTAAGGATATTTTCATTAAGGGAAGTGAGCCATGTTGAATAAAGTTATGATCATCGGATACCTCGGACGCGATCCGGAACTGAAATACGCCGCCTCCGGCATGCCTATCGCCAACTTGCGTATTGCCACTGATGAGTCCTATACGGATCGTGACGGCAATAAAGTGGAGCGTACGGAATGGCACTCGGTGGTGGTTTTTCAGCGCGTCGCCGAAAATTGCGCCAGCTACTTGAGTAAAGGCAGCTTGGTGTTTGTGGAAGGCAGTCTGCAAACCCGAAAATGGCAGGATCAGAACGGCCAGGATCGCTACACAACGGAAATAAAGGCTCTTCGCGTGCAGTTTCTTGACCGCAAAGGCGCGCGCCAGAATATCGGAGGAGAGGACGGCGCCTACCAGAATGATGGAGGATACGCGAAAGCGGGCGGGAAGGGGCATCCCTCGGGACAGGGGGCGCAGCCTTTTCAGCAGGGCGGCGGAAAGAGCCAGTCCAGAGAAGCGTCGCCTCCTGACGATCTGGGGCCGGCCTTTCCCTCCGAGGCCAGCGGTATGGATGATGTGCCGTTCTGAGACTGCCCTGGAGCATTTTCACTTTGACACCGCTCTGTCAACCGGCAGCGTAAGCGCCGGATCTCGTGCACGGGGAGCAGGCGAAACGTGTTTTCGCCGAGGGCGACGAGTGCAATGTTGCAAATGGAGAACTTCCATGGTTAACTTTTTTATCATTGGAAAGACGCGCGTCGACATATTTTCGAAAAATGCCGTCAGCAACGCTTTGGCGGCGCTCTGCCTTTGCGCCGCGTTTGTGACCGCCATGTTGTGGGAGATTTCTCCCGTCAGGGCAGGGCAGGAAATGTCCCGACAGGGAGTGGAAGAGCGTTTTGCCGCCATGGATGCGGATAGTAACGGCAAGGTAAATCGTGAAGAATTTTTGGCCGCTCATCCCGCTATGAAAGATGAAGCCTTTGCCGCCATTGACGCCGATGGCGATGGCGTCCTTGTTATTAAGGAATGGAAAGATTTTGCCGCCGGGCACGGTATGGGCGGAGCTATGCCGCCCGTGCCGTCCTCTGGGACGGAAGGCGCGTCTTCGGCGGGAAAAGACGCGCCCGGGCTTTCCGATAAGCCTCCCTCATTGCTCATGCCGCCCGGCAATTCCCGCTGATATGCTTCAGCCTTCTTATTTACCCATGAGCCAGGAGGAAATGCGCCTGGCCGGATGGGAGGAACTGGATATTTTGCTGATTTCCGGCGACGCTTATGTGGATCACCCGGCTTTCGGCATTGCCTTGCTCGGCCGCTGGCTTGTCGCGCACGGTTTTCGTGTGGGAGTGGTGGCGCAGCCGCGTTGGCGGCATAAGAACGACTCCTTGGCTGACGTGAGCGTTATGGGCAGGCCGCGTTTATTCGCCGGAGTGACGGCCGGGGCTGTCGATTCCATGCTGGCGCATTACACGGCCTTTCGCAAAAAACGGCGAGACGATGCCTATACTCCCGGAGCGTTGAGCGGCGCCAGGCCAAACCGGGCATGCATAGTCTACACGGGTTTGGCGCGACACGCCTTTCCTGGTCTGCCCGTTGTACTGGGGGGTATAGAAGCCTCGCTCCGCCGCGTCAGCCATTACGATTTTTGGGATGATTCCCTGCGTCGGCCTCTGCTGCAAGAGAGCAAGGCTGATATTCTGGTGTACGGCATGGGGGAGCGCGCCGTTCTGGAAATAGCCGCGCGGGCTGAAAAACTTCTTGCCGCCGACATGCGGCAACGGACAGGGCGAAACAACGGCGATGCGGGGGAGGCAAAAGAGCGTGAGCCGGATACTCCTCCGGCCCGAACACCCTCTCTTCATGCCGCGTCCGTAAACGGCAAGGAGGTATCCCCCTGCCATCTTTCCGGAAAAGTCCTGTCGGAAGCCTGCCGCGATGTGCCCGGCACGGCTTGGATGGCTTCCCTGCCCGTGGCGCGTTTCTGGCTCGGACTGGACGCGCCGGAGCATTCGGGCGGGGCGCGTCCCGTGCTCATGCTGCCTTCTCATGAAGCTATACAGGCCGATTCCGCTTTGTTGATGCAGGCCACGGCGTCCCTTGAACGGCATATGCACGCGGGCGGACAATACGCCGTACAGGAATCGGGCGGGCGGGCGTTGGTGCTCGCTCCGTCGGCCGCGCCCCTTGAACGGGAGGAAATGGATTTTCTCCATGACCTGCCTTACACCCGCTTGCCACACCCCTCCTACACCCTCCCTATTCAGGCATGGGAGGTGATCCGAAGCAGCATTTCCACGCATCGGGGTTGCGGAGGAGGCTGCTCGTTTTGTTCTCTTGCCCTGCATCAAGGCAGGCGTATAAGTTCGCGTTCGCGTGCTTCAATCGTCCGTGAAGCCGCCGTCATCGCCGCCGGCCCCGCCGGCGGCTTGGGCTCATCGCCTGAAGCGTCGAAAACTCCGCGTTGGGCCGGCGCCATCAGCGATGTTGGCGGTCCGAGCGCCAATATGTGGCAGGCCCTTTGCGCGTTGCCCCGAGGCGCCGGCTGCGCCCGGTCCAGTTGCCTGCATCCGGCGCCCTGTCCCTTATTCCGCGTGAAGCAGGGTGATGCGCTACGTTTGCTGAGGGAGATAGCGTCCCTGCCGGGCGTGCGCCATGTGCGCGTGGCCAGCGGTTTGCGTTTCGATTTGCTTCTTCGGGACAGCGAGGCCTTGCACGGCTATATATCGGAATTTACCGGCGGCCAGATTAAGGTCGCGCCTGAGCACAGCGAAGCTGCCGTGCTCAGACTCATGCGTAAACCGGGACTGGAGGTATTTGAACGCTTTCTCGCCATATTTGCACGGCATTGCCATGCGGCGGGCAAGCGGCAATACGTCGTCCCGTATCTTATGAGCGCTTTTCCCGGCTGCACCGAGGCGCACATGCACGATTTGGCCGCCTGGCTCAAAAAAAAACACTGGAAACCGCAGCAGGTGCAGTGTTTTGTTCCCACTCCCGGCACCGTGGCTACAGCCATGTTTTATGCGCGCGTTACTCCGGAAGGCGAACCTCTGTATGTTGCCGGGAGCGATAAAGAACGCCTGCGCCAGCATCAATTGATTAGTCCGGCCAATCCGGAAGGAGAAAGGCACCGGGAGCGGCAACGGAGCGCCGGGGCCGGTACGCGTCACGGCCGGGCACGCGCGCGCAAGAAAACAGGAACCTGTACAGAGCGTTTCCAAGGGAATGCCTCCGTTGCTCCCTTGCGAAGCCGTTGATGCCTGAGCCGCTCATTGCATCTCAACGCCGGGTAGCACTGATCGCGGCGTATACTCGACGGATATTCCCATCTTGTCTATGTCAGAGTCTTCCGCTGATATGCTTTGCGGAGTTTCCGGGTTCAGTCGGATAACCAGAGTACCGGGTTGTTTCAGCAAATCGGCGAAACCACCCATGATGACGCCCACGTCCCGCATCGTCTTGCCCCTCTGCCGGAACTCCTCCGCCGCTTGCGCGCGCAGGCGCTTGGCGGTTTCCTGCGCCTTATCCCCCGGCTGCTCTCCAACTGCCTGTGCCAGTTGGCTGAAGTAGACGTCAATGGCCTTTTCGTCGACAAGCGTGGCCCGAGCTTTTTTGAGCAGCAACTCCGGGGGCGATGTCAGCAGTTTTTCCAGAGAGGCGTCCGCCTGGCCATTGACGGTCAGTAATTCGGCTTCCAGCGCAATGGCGCCGAGCACCTTTTCCGTGAGGCCGGCGTCGCTGATCCGAATATCAATGTTGCCGTCTTTGCGCGCGCCGGTCACTACGAGGCTGCCGGAGAGATCCAGCGGATCGTCGTATGCGAGGGGCAAGTCGTCGCCCAGGAAGCTGAAGGCGAATTGGTGGAAAACACGCGGTATGGATAAGGAATCGAAGGAATGTTTCCAGGAGAATTGTTCCTTGCCCAGCTCCATATCCAGAAAGAAATTTTTCAGGGTCACGGCAGGGGAGGACCGTATGGAGAGATCACGCATGGAAAACTCCCGCAGCAGCAGAGGCTCCTCCTGCAGCTTTTTCAGCATGGCAAGTACCGGTTCCTTTAAATCGGCTTCTTCAAGGTCTTCAAGTTGCGCGCCGCCTGATTTTTCCCATGCCTTGTCAGGCAAAGCGACGACAAAGGGCGTGAAGAGATCCGGCAGGGACATGTGTTGCACGGTTATGGTGCCTACGGTGAGGACGTTCTGCCCGCTGAGGCGCATTGCGGCGTTTTTCCAGGTGGAGACGCCGCAGCTGAGCAGACGGAGATCGTTTATCCGGTAAGATTCCACCGTAGTCTGGATGCTGATGGGGCCCGCGTTCGCAACGGCATCGTATCCATCGACAACCAGGGAATCCATATGGAGCCCCTTGGCCTTGTCGATAAGCTGGAGAATAGTCTGCCGGCTGAACGTCTGCGCATCCTTGTCCCGCAGCACTGCCATCACGCCGTTGAAATCACCTTTCATGCCGGTGATGGACAGGGATGCGCATGAGACCGTCTGGCTCGGAAGCCCGCTTTCCGGGGTAACGTCAATAGTGAAGCGAATATTTTGGCCGCGCAATGAATCCGCCAGGGCGACGGCTTCCCAGGCGTCAAGCGCATCGAAGTTAATGCCGGAAACCGTGAAGTCTCCCGCGTGCAGAGAGAGCGTGCCAAGGCCGAAATACGGCAATTCGGCCTTCATTCCTGTCAGGACGACGCTTTTATTCCAGAAATTGACCGAGATTGAGGAGGCGCTGCCGGGGAGGGCGCGGAGGGCTTCCTCGATTTTTTGAACCTGCTTTTTTTCCCATTGGGAAATACCGAAAAATACGCCTGCGGCGGCGACGGCCGCCGCCAGTATCAGGGCGATAAGCTTACCGGATGTTTTTTGGGAAGACCCGCTCATAATAACTCCTTATAAAATCGTTCCCACTGCGCAAAGCGAAGCGCATCGCGGTCTACGCCGCAGAATAGCGGAATAGACTATTTTCACTTTGAAAATGCTCGTCAACCGGTAGCGTAAGCGCCGACTTACGTGCACGAAGAGTGAGCGAAACTTGTTTCCGCCGTAAACGACGAGTACAACGTTTCAAAGTTAATCCGCTCCGGGCATGAAAGCAAACGCTTTCACACCCCGAAGGGATGAGGGCAGGAATGCCCGAAGTCAGCTTCATTTGTGTCGGCGGCGACGAATGGAGCGTCTCAAAGTGACCAAGCTCCGGAGTGAGGCGCAATCTATCTGTCCACGCTGATAAAGGATTGAAAGCAGTTCTGGAGGGCGTCGATATAACGTTGGGTAATGGTATCCAGATCCCCCAGCAGGACAGAAACCGCTTCAAGATCATTAGCTTCTGCCGCTCTTTCCACACACTGTCCGATTTTGCCGAGTTTGAGCAGACCGAAAACCTCTGCCCGGCTGGCTAAACGACCGGCAGCTTCCTGCACCAGAATGCTTTTTCCGTCATGGCATCCCTGTCGGGCATCGTTCAGGGCGTCGGTTAACGCATGAATCAATCCGGGCACAAGGGGGAGGAGCGTCATATCCACCGTTTCTCCGTCAAGGCCGGGTAAAGGGAAAAGCTGCGTCTCGGTCTGGGGGAAGGCCGCGGAGGCATTGTCGGACTGCGGCTGGATCTGCGCGTCCAATTCCTGGGGCGGCATTGTCGCGGTATCGGCTGCGAGCGGGCTTTCTTCCGTCTCGGCACCTGCAGGCGATTTAACCGTATGCGATGCGGGATCGGAAGGCGCAGGGGGAGCGGAGATGGCTGACCCGGCATCCTCAGGCGTCGCTGTCGCCGCATCCGCCTCGGGAGAACGGGACTCTTTCGCAGGGGTGCCTTTTGCGATCGGTATATCTTTTTTCAAAGAGTCGGCGCTCTCGCCGTCACCTCTTTCAGCGGATATGGCGGCATGGCCCGCGGACGGCGGGACTGCGGCCGGAGAAACTGGAAAAAGGGAAGGCTCCGCGGAAATCTCCGAGGATGCACGGGGAGGTTCCGTCGCCTTATTGAGGGCACCGGTTGCAGCGCTTGTTAGAGGAATATCTATCCGCATGCCGGAACGCTTATTTCTGCCGGGAGCATGTTGCTTTTCTTTTTCGGCGGGCTGTTTTTGAGTACCCGCGACCGGTCGGACAACGGAGGCGGTGCCCGCCCCGATGGAAACGCCGCTTTTTTTGCCGCCCGCGGAGGCTCCGCCGGCCTGCCCAGGCGCGCGGACAGAGCCGGACTCCGCACCTGAAGCGGCGGGAGACTGCGTATCCTCGCTTTTTTCTTCAGTGATAATCATATCCAGGAGAGGAGTGGCGCCTCTTTGTCCGGAAGGGGTGACGTCTTCTTCGGACAGGCTGAGAACCATGGGCGCTGCCCGCGGCTGTTTGCTCGGCTCTGTGGCTTCCTCCAAGGGGGGCAAAGAAACCATCACGGGTTTGCCTTGTGGGGCGGGGGCGTTGCGTAAGGCGGCATCTAAAAGATCCAATTCATGGAGACGGGTATCTGTTGAGCTTGAATCGAAGGAAGCAGGCGCCGCGTCTTTCGGTCGGGACAGAGTTCCCTCTCCTTCCTGATCGCGCCCCCCGGCGCTGAAACGCCTGGTTGCTTCGGCGGCGGGCATGGAAGACATCGGTGAAGAGTCCGGCGCACTGGAAAAAACGGCATACCGGGCCGTTGCGTTTTGTTCCCTGTGGCCGGAGCGGATATGCGCGACAAAGGGATCTACCGTCTGCCGCTCATTGCCGTATTGCGAACGCGCTCTATCCTCGGATGCGCGACCGGATGAGGCGGCGGAGGCTTGAGAGCCGGCGGAAGACGCGGCAATCGGCCCGTGGGCGCCTGGCAAGGAGGCGGAGAGAGAGGGAGCGGCAAGAAGCACCACTTCTTGCAGGCTCTCACGGGAAAAGGGTTTGCAAAGAATATGGGTAGCGCCGGCTTTAAGCATACGCTGAGACTGGGCGTCGTGGTTGGTAAGCGCCAAGACGGGAACTGCCCGCTGACCGAATTTTACCTCTTCATGCCGCAAGGCGCTCAAAGCACTGATAATATCAGGCTCAGGCATGTCCGCGTCAAAAATAATCAGCGAAACCGGTCTCTCCCGAATCAGGGTGATTACTTGGGAATTACTGGCGGCATCAAGATGTTCATGAGCCAGATCACTAAGATAATGCGACAGCAGCTTACGTTTGCTGTTGGTCATTTCCGCGGCCACAATCAACGGTGTTACGCCCGGCTGATTGACATCCGACAGGGAATGAAAGCCGGTTTTGGGCGGGATATGGGGGGAAGCGCTCCAATCGGACGCATAGGATTGCCTGGAATCCGACAAGGGAGAGGGAGAACGGTTCCAAAGCACATTGATGGGCTCATCGTTATCCGGCTCGAAATCCCTTTCTTTGCTTTGCAGGGTATTGTTTTGCCCTTCCGGAGAAAAAGGGACAGCGGAAAAAGCGGGCTCTCCGGCCGTCAGTGAAAGGCCCGAGGTGGAATCATTCCAGCGTACCGGCTCAGTGATTCCTTCCATATGTTCGCGAATCGCTTCTTCAGAGGGCAGGGAAAAATGGGCGGTGAAGACAATCTGCGTACCTTCCTCCGGCGAATACTCAACGGTAAAGGTGCCTCCTGTTCCGGCGGCCAGTTCCCACGCATGGAAAAAGCCGGCATCCGTACGTTGCGCGGAGCCGTTGTCGCTGATGGAAAAAAGGAGATCTCCAGGGTCGTTGCCGTTGGGATTTTGCCGGACTGCCAGTTGCACGGTGCCTTGTTGCGTCGCTTGTACGGCGTTTTGCAAAAGAAGGGAAAGCGCGCCGCGCAGGCGGGGAGCATTGCCTTCAAGCAGTGCCGGCAGTGACGGGGTGATATACCAGGAAAAAAGTAGGCCTTTATTTTTTGCCAGCGGCATAATGGTATCATGCACTTCACGAATGAGGGAGTGAAGATTGAACAAAAAGCTGCCGCCGGAAGTCAGACTGGTATGCCGTTGCGTTTCTTCCAGATCTTCAAGCAGCGACTGGGGATATGAGGAAAAATCCTCCTCTGTCAATGAAATAATTTTTGGAGAGGCCGCGAGCGATACCGCGCTGTCGCTCAAGCCGGCAAAATCCGGCGTCAACCCCGGTTCTCGGGGACTGTCTTGTCGGGAATCCCGGGGAGATTGCATGGATTCCCCGCCACGTTCCTCGGCAAATTCCGCGGAACGTGGCGGCTGTTGCCGATCTTGAGGAGAATCCATTTCAAACGAAGAGGAAAAGGTATCCCATACCGGGGGCAGTATGCTCTGCTGGTATGCGCCAGATTGGGAGGCGACGGATGCCTGTCCGTCAAGGGCATGCGTTTTGCCCGTTCCGAACGATGATTGCGCGGGCTTGGCGCGTTCCGTTGCAGCCGGAGCGGGATTTTTGGCGGTATCAGGAGCCGGCGCCGAGGGTGTGATGTCGGGAGCGAAAACGCTGGCCATATAAGCATAGGCCGGATCCTCAGAATTCCATGCTTCGTTGCCGCTACTTTCGGTCAGCGCGCTTTGCGGGGGTTGAGGCTGCGGTGGAGCGCCTTCTTTCTTGAGAGACGCTTCAAAAGAAGACAAGGAGTGGAAGGCATCGCTTTCTTGTAAGGATTGAGGAGGCTCCTGCGTGGGATCCGGCACCGCTTTGCCGTCCGCATGCCGCATTGCGGAGAAAGACAGAGGCGTTTCTTGAGAGCTTGGGGAAGGGACAGGAATATCACCCGGGTCGGAGTGGAGGGCATCAGGCGTTTCGCCCTGTGCCTTTATATAGTCCAGATCCGCGGTGGCATCACGTTCGTTATCCAGATCTTCCATGGCATGATGGGGGATACGGGCCAAGGCGAGTCCGAGCCCTCCCACGGCCAGTCCCCAGAGGCTTCCTTGCACGGCCAGAGCGTGCGGATTAGGCACGCTGGCGGCGTAGAGGGACAGAGCGCCTCCCAGCAGCGGCATGACACAGGCTCCGGTAAAGGAGAGAGATCCGGGTCGTCTGTTCGCGAGGGCGGAAACGCAGACAGGCAACATAGGAAAAAGCAGCAAGGGCCACAAAGGAAAGAGGCGGGACAGCCAGAACATGTCCGGCGCCAGCGGGGCGAGGCAAAGCGCCACACCGGCAATGGAGCAAAGGTAAGAAATCGCGTCCTGGAGCGTGGATATCGCGCCGGCGCGGAACATGCACCGGCCTACATGGGGCAAAAGCAGGAGGGCCATACCGGGAGCAAGCATTGCCGGCAAATCCCGCAGAGCTATGTCCCTGTTTGGAGCGGGCAGGGGCAGGACGGCTTGGGCCAGCACGCACAAAAGGAACAGCGCGGCCCATATGCCCCATTGCATTCTGCCGGCGATGGCGCGTAAGAGGCAGGCGGCGCAGGCGACAATCAGCAGGCCGGGCAGGATAAGTTCCGAAGGCAGCAGCGCGGGGGGTACGCTTCCCTGTGGGCTTATGGTGGGGGAGAACCACAAACTCGGCATGGAATCCAAACGCAGATAAATACTCATGGGTAAAAGGCCGGGTTCCGGCAGGAGAAAGTCGCTGTATGAGGCTATGGTTTCACTATGCCAGACGCCTTGAGCCGATACCGGGCCGGGAGACTCGGAAGTAAACAACTGAGCCCCCCCGGAAGGGAGTTCGCCAAGACGCATCACCAAGCGGGAACGCCCTGGAAGAGCGGAAGCGCTTGCGCGATTGTTCGGACTTTTGATAATTACCAGACGCAGCCACACGCTTCCCTGAATTCTCAGAGGGATACCGTTTGTCAGAGGGGCAAAGCGCTCGTGCAGCGTTCCGCTGGAGACGGTGTCGATGGTCTGTTTTCCCTCGGGGTCTATCAGCCATGTGAAATAAGGCAGAAGCGGCTCAACGGAATCTATCTGATTCGCCGTGAGCAGCTTGCCATGCGCGGAAATTGCGAATATCAGCACAAAAACGCAAGAAAGAAAGGGGCTACGCATGGTGTCTGTCACCTGCCTCGAGAAACGGTTGTCAGGACGCTTTACCCTAGATGTTGGTAATATGCAAACGGGAAATCGCGGAGCGCTTTTTCCCGGAGCATTGTGTCATATCCCTATGTTTTAAGGCGCGCTCGTCAGTTTTTTTATCACATCCGACACCCGATCCCCCGACGGGGTCTTGGCGTCGGGATTATTCCGCACAATGACGCGCCAGGATTCCAGAGCGTCTTCCTTACGGTTGAGGTCGTAGTAAAGGACGATGCCGCTGTTGAAAAGAGCCGCTTCGTGCTTGGGCTCAACAGCAAGGGCGTTTTGAAAAAATTCCAGAGCCTTGTCGTATTGCCGCAGTTTCCGGTACATCACTCCGCAGTCCACCATGACATTGGCTTTGCCGGGGACCAGTTCAAGCGCTTTGGTATAGGCATGTACCGACTTGGCCGGTTCGTTGGCGTCAAAGTAGAGATTTCCCAGATGTTCCCAAGCCTCGGCGTTTTTCGGATCTTGGCGCACGTCTTCTTCATGCCGCAGGATGGAATCAATTATCTGCTTGTCGGGATTCACTGCCGCCGTGATGGGCGAGTTTACGTCGAGGGGCTTTTTTTGTTCGGAGTTCTGCGCCGTCAGGCCTTCTTCATTCGGGAAGAGGTAACGCCCCAAAACGGCGCCGACCAAGAGAGTAAGGATCAGCGCCAGTATGAAAGTGGAGCGGGCGACGTAGCGGCCCGCCGCGACTTGTTTGCCGAGGAATTCATATTCTTTGCTGGAATAGTGCACAAGAGTCTCCCTGAAATGTTTTTGGTCAGGAATTGTCGAAGATTCCGTTATGGCGGCTGAAAAATTCGTCCTCAGAAAAATTGTGCCCCTGTGTGCCCAGGCATTCCACGCAAAAAGCGGCGCAGGTCGCTCCCAGACAGGCGGACGCATATAAAGGCAGCCCAAGAAGTATTCCTTTAATCAAGCCGGCCCGGTAGGCGTCTCCGGCACCGGTGGGGTCCGCAATCGCAATAACCGGTGCCGCGGGTACGGTCTTTTCTTCGCCGCTTTCATTATCCGTCACCAATGACCCGTTTTCTCCAAAGGTGGTGATAATGCCTTTTCGCGTCATGGCCGCGAGGTCTTTTCTGGAGCGACCGGTAATTTTCATAATGAGCTTGAATTCATACTCGTTGCTTACCAGAAGCCAGGCCCCCTGGATAGCGGTCAACAACTGCCCGACCGTAAGGACGGGCAGTTGTTGCGCCGGATCGTAAATATAGCGGATCCCTTTTTCTTTATAAAGAGCCGGATGGCTGTTCATGTCATGAAGGTTGGAGGGGCCGATGTAAGCGATGTCCCCGATCGGATCCAGTGACGGAAAGGCGTAGTTGCTGGGCGTCATCATGGCCGCGGCGTGAAAGGCGGTGATCTGGTTGTTCGCTTGATCGGTCATGATATAGGCGCCGGCGGTGAGTTCGTCATCAAGACGGGTGATGCCGACGAGAGGCAGGCCGCGCTGTTGCAGGAGCGTGGCGTAGCGGTCGAAATCCTTTCCTACGCTGGCGACAATGATGGGGGCCTCGCCGAGAAGAGCCAGACTGTGGGCGATGTTGCCCGCATTGCCTCCGGTTTTTTCTTCCAGCCGATCAATACAAAAGGAAACATTCAAAGTATGCAGTTGGTCCGGCAAAAGGGAATCGGCGAATTTTCCCGGAAAGTTCATGATGCGATCGTAAGCCATGGAGGCGGAAAGATAAATGGACAAGGAGTTCTCCTTACTTAGAGCAGATTACCTTTGAAACGTTGCACTCATCGCCCTCGGCGAAAACACGTTTCGCCTCCTCCTCGTGCACGAGAGCCGGCGCTTAGCTGCCGGTTGACAGAGCATTTTCAAAGTGAAAATGCTCCAGGGCATGTTAACGCTATGCCTTTTTGCCCTCCGGCTGCGTCAGATTGTGTCTGCCATCTCGGTCAAATACCGTAAGAGAATATTCCCTCACGGCAGACTCATCTTCCTTGCCGGAGAAGAAAAATTCTATAGTGTTAACACGTCCTAAGCGGAAGATCGCGAGGAGATCCGGGTCAGCCGCGCCGTCTGCCGTGCAGGGTTTCTTCGGCGATCCATTGCAGGAAATCGGCATGGCCGCGCGCTATCTTCATCGCCACGATACAGGGAACATCATAAGTGTGGAGTTCTCTCGTCCTTTTTTCCAGGGCCGCATAGTCGGCGGCCGTGGTTTTGAGGATACACACGCTTTCTTTAGACTGTTGCATCGCGCCCTGCCACCAGTACAAGGACTCAATATCATGCAGCACGTTCGCGCAGGCGGCCAGACGTTCCTGTACCAGAGTCCCGGCCAGGGCGCAGGCTGTCGCTCGATCCGGCGCGGTCACATAAACAAAAAGAATATCATCCAAAAGACCATCCCCCTGATGCCGATGCCGCATACGACGCGCCTGTATTCAGAAGTCCCCTGTGCCTCACGGGCGTACGGCGACGCTTCGCGCGATCAAAGCGGGAGCGATTTTCTTCTGAAACTGCTCTAATCCCGATTCTGCTCTTGCCTTCCGGACCTTTTGTCTTTTATAGCGTAAATGTATACGTTTGACAAACAGGGGACGGCAAGAATGATCGGTCGGGGAGGGTCGTCCGCTTCGCCTGTTTTCCGGCGAGGCGGTTACTTCCGAAGTCATCCGTCAGGGTGATTGCGGGAGGCGCACGGCGTGTTTGCAAGCGAAGCGCTGCAATGGTAATTTCTCTTGCAAGGGGAGGTATGCATGTCCCGAAAAGCAATGGAAAAAAAACAGGAATCGTGTCCGGATGGATTACGGACGGTGGCTGAAAAGGTGCTTCTCCTTCTTAAAAAGCGTTACCCGAATCCGCATACGCATCTGAATGCCGCTGATCCGTGGCAATTGCTGGTGGCGACCATACTCGCCGCTCAATGTACCGATGCGCGGGTTAATATGGTCACCCCCGCGCTTTTTGCGCGCTGGCCCACGGTCCGGGATATGGCCTCGGCTGATCAGGCGGAAATAGAACATCATATCCGTTCCACGGGTTTTTTCCGCAACAAGGCGAAGAATATTCTGGCCGCCGCCCGGCGGGTGAGGGACGCCTTTGCCGGCAATGTGCCGAATACCATGCCGGATATCCTTTCTTTACCCGGCGTGGCCCGTAAAACCGCCAATGTTGTCCTGTTCGGGGCCTACGGCATTAATGAGGGTTTAGCGGTGGATACGCACGTGGGGCGTATAGCCTTTCGCCTTGGTTTGTCTCGCAGCCGCAATCCGTTGCAGGTCGAACGGGACATGATGGCGCTTTTCCCCCGGGAGGAATGGGGCGACGTGAATCATCGGCTGGTGTGGTTTGGCCGGCATGTTTGCCGGGCGCGGGCGCCTGTTTGCCGGGATTGCGAAATGGTCCTCTTTTGTGAAAAAAAAGGATTACAAGCGTAAGGCAATATCTGCCGTCTTTCCTTATTGAAAAAAAAACGGTAAGATTATACAGTAAATTAAGAAATAGTATGTGATATTTTCAAAAAATACGCCTTTTTCCCAAAGTATGGCGGAAAGACGCGGGCACGGCGGGCTCAAGGAAAGGAAACGCGCATGGATAGGCCAGATGGGCAGAGCGGCAACAATCTGGAGATAATCGAATTCTATATAGACGAGAACATGGCGGATCGATCTCCCTATCGAAGTTATTACGGGATGAACGTAGCCAAGGTTATCGAAATTATCAGAAAGCCTCCGGTAACCATCGTTCCCGGCAAGCATCACCAAGCGGCTTTAGGCACCTTTAATTTGCGCGGCAAGGTATTGCCGCTTGTTGATCTTGCCCTGTGGCTGGGCAAGTGTCCGCTTGCGGTGGATACGAACAAGGTTATTGTTTCGGAATTTTCCGGAGTCGCCACGGCCTTTGTGGTTTCCGGCGTCACTCGCATTTACCGCATGAGTTGGGCGCAGGTTGAGCCGCCGGGGCAATACCTGCAATCCTTCAGCCATGATTCCGTGACCGGCGTGGTGCGTTTTGACGAGCGCATCGTTTTTTTGCTCGACATGGAGCAGGTTATCAGCAGCATGGATCCTTCCGTCAGTCTGGCCACCCACGCCAAGCAGGTGGACGCGACCGGAGGGGAGGGATATCATGTGCTCATCGCTGACGATTCTCCGTCAATTCGTAATACCATTGCCGCCTGCCTCGAACAGGCCCGGTTTACTGTTTCCAAAACCACCTGCGGCCGCGAGGCGTGGGATCAACTGAAAAAGTGGGAAAAACAGGCGAATGCGGAAAACAGACCCTTGACCGATTACGTCAATCTCGTCATTTCGGATATCGAAATGCCCGAAGTGGACGGGCATACGCTTACCCGCAGGATTAAAGGGGATCCGGCGCTGAGCGCCATCCCCGTGATTCTTTTTTCCTCGCTTATTTCCGACGTGGTCCATAAGCAGGGACAGCAGGCGGGCGCCGACGATCAGATAGCCAAGCCGGGGCTGCCGCAATTGACCGAGCGGGCCTGCGCCCTGATTAAAAAGAGTCAGGAGAACAAAGCATAATCAGGCAGGCGTTCCTAGTGTTTACTTGCAAAAGTAAACACTATAAAATCCTGGAGGGTTTTACGCCGCCGAAGGCGGCGTAAGTCGGCTGAAAACCATGCTTTTCAGCCGACGATCCTGCAAAATATACTTGGAATTTTTGCAATGAGACACTAGGAAGAAGCCCTCCCCGTCCCTGAAAAACGGGATCTAATGATGATGCTCGGCTCCGGGCGTTGCCTTGTTGTGTTGAGGGCTGGTTTGGCCGATAAGATCCAGTACTTTTTCACTGAGCGTTTGCAGATCCGGTTTGGCGAATTGGGCGTCGGCTCCCACGGATTTTCCCCTGTGCTCAAGGGTTGTGGAAACAATGGAGGAGAAAAGGGCTACCGGCAGATAGTTGAGTTCCGGATCTTCCTTGATTTTACGGCATAATGTCAGGCCGTCCATACGCGGCATTTCGATATCCGATATCACCGCGTGTAAGATGGAAGATAAAGGAGTTCCGCTACGCTGGGCATCGGATTTGAGCCTTTTCAGGGTATTCCAGGCGTCCTCGCCGCTGCTGGTCTGGATGACCCGGAAGTGTCCGGATTCTTCCATCAAACGTTTTACCAGATTGCGGACGTTGTTGGAATCATCGGCATGCAAAATAGTGTAAACGGTATTGCTGCTCAGGAGTTCGTGCGGCAGACGGCCGAAACGGATGGAAAGGGAAGGATCGAGGTCCGCCACCACATGTTCCATGTCCAGCAGAAAAACCACCCTTTCCTCCAGTCGGACCACGCCGGTGATGGTGCTGTGGCTCACATTCTGCAAAAAGTTGCCCGGTTCTTCCACCTCGTGCCAACTGAGCCTGTGGATGCGGTTTACCCCGGAAACCATGAATCCTGTGGTGATATAGTTAAATTCAGTGACGATGATTTTCGCGTCCGCGCTGGATTTTGTTTCCTTGCCGAGATAACGCGCCAAATTCACCAGGGGGACAATTTTGCCGTCGCGATGTGGGAAGGCGCCTATTACGGAAGGATGCCGCATTTGCGGCATGGCGGTCGCCGGTTGCATGCGGATAATTTCGACAACCTTTGCCACATTGACGCCGTAATGTCCTCGATAATCGGGCTCATCAAGAAAAAACTCGACTATCTCCAGTTCGTTCGTGCCGGATTCCAGTAGAATATTTGTCTGTGCCATGTCGTCACCCGCCGTGGAAAAACTCGCAGCCGCCGGCCTGCAAAGATTGTTTGCCCTGCATGTTGTTTTGAGAGAAACAGTGCTGATCGTGCGATTGCATACAATTGGCCGGCACTTTTGTATTCGCTCATGCCCGTTCCCGACATTCTCAAGCGAATCGGCGTTTCTCTGTGTGCCGCGACATGCGGTACCCCTTCAGATCCTTTGGCATATTTTCAGAAATTAGGCAAAGGAAATTCAACCGCAGGCGGACAGACGATGGACGGACATATGCCGCGTATGGATATCTCCTCTTATTCACGTCTTTTTTTTCTTTTTTGCCTGTTTGCCCTTATCGGCATATCGTGTCTTTCCATTCCTCTAGCCTGTTCTTTCGGTCCGTTGGACATGGGAGTTACGGACGTCGTCCGGGTGCTGCTCGCGCATTGCCTCGGCGCGCCGCTGCCTTCTTCCATCACCGTCTTTTCTCCTGACGGTTTGGAACAGAGGCTTGACGAACAGACGGTGAGCTTGATTGTGGCGGGCATGCGTCTGCCTCGCGTGCTTTCAGCTCTGGCCGTCGGAGGCGGACTGGCGGTGTCGGGAACGGTCTTCCAGGGAATATTGCGTAATCCTCTGGCAGATCCCTTCACTCTGGGGGTTTCCGGCGGAGCGGCCTTTGGCGCGGCTCTGGCCATCAGTTGCGGCGTGACCGGAGCGTTTCTGGGCTTCGGCCTGCCGCTGGCCGCTTTTGCCGGGGCCACGGCAGCCCTTGGCGCTGTTTTACTCCTCGGCCGTATCGGCGGCGGTCTCAAAAGCGAAACCCTGATACTCGCCGGGGTGGTGATATCCGCTTTTCTCGCGGCGCTTATAACTCTTGTGAAAGCCTTGGATGAGGCATCGGTGACGGGTATAGTCTTTTGGATTATGGGGAGTTTTCAGGGGCGCGGATGGCAGGAGGCAATCCTGCTGGCTCCGGGACTGGGAATCGGCTGCACCGCGGTTTTTGTACTGTGGAGGGAACTGGATATCCTTTCCCTGGGAGACGTGTCGGCCAGGCATCTGGGCCTTTCCGCCGACAGGATCCGTCTGATCCTGTTGTTGGCGGCCGGATGGATAACGGCAAGCTGTGTGGCTGTCGCAGGAATTATCGGGTTTGTCGGTTTGATTGTACCGCATCTATGCCGTCTGTTGCTGGGCGCGGGACATGGACGGCTTCTGCCTGCCGCCGCTTTGTGCGGCGGCCTGTTGCTCCTCTGGTCCGATACGGCGGCCCGTTCTATTTTTCCCGGCGGCGTGGAATTGCCCGTCGGAGTGATTACGGCCTTGCTCGGCGGACCCTTTTTCTGCGGTATCCTTGGAAAAAGAGCGGAGCGCTTTTCCAGGACGCCCGGCACAGCCGACCATGCGCCTCCTGAATTTCAGGCGAAGGATGCCGTCCG
This sequence comes from Desulfovibrio sp., assembly GCA_031279825.1. Taxonomy (GTDB): domain Bacteria; phylum Desulfobacterota; class Desulfovibrionia; order Desulfovibrionales; family Desulfovibrionaceae; genus Frigididesulfovibrio. The sequence goes on from JAITHT010000081.1 coordinate 77,458, forward strand.
GCGGGAGAATGCCTCCCCGCACGGACAAAATCCCGTTTCCCTCAACAAAGAAGTTTCAGACGGGCAGCGGTCGGGCGTGGTTATGGAGCCCTGCGCGCTCTGCGAAGACATCTGTTTCGCGTACCGTCCCGCCCGGCGGGAACCCTGTTGCCGGACGCTGTCGCATATCTCCCTGTCCTTGCGCCGGGGGGAGTTCGTCGGCCTTCTCGGCCCTAACGGCAGCGGTAAAAGCACTCTGCTGGCCTGCGTCTCCGGAATACTCGCGCCGCAAAAAGGCAAGGTTCTGGTTATGGGGCGGGAGATCCGGGGACTCCCCGAAAAGCGGCGGGCTCTGCTCTGTGCCGTGTTGCCTCAGCGCCCCGAGGTTGTGCCCTCCTTCTCCGTATTCTCTCTGGTCATGACGGGCCGCTATGCCTATACCTCTTTTGCGGGCGGCTACGGCAGGGAGGATGAGGATACCGTCTGGCGGGCGCTGGAAGAAAGCGGCGTAAGCCATCTGGCCGCCAGACCCGCGGATACGCTTTCAGGCGGTGAATTGCAGCGGGCCTTTCTGGCCAGGGCTCTTGCGCAGGATGCTCCCCTGCTGCTTTTGGATGAAGCCTCGGCAGGCCTTGATCCGGGCTTTCAGACGGCTGTTTTCGACGCGCTTGCCCGGCGGAACCGAAAACACGGGCTGACCGTGTTGGCCGCTCTGCACGATCTCAACCTTGCGGCCCTGTATTGCCGCCGTCTGATATTGCTCAAGCAGGGCCGGATCATTGCCGACGGTCCCGCAGAGAAGGTTTTTACCCCCCATATGCTGCGCACGCTTTACGAAAGCCCCATCGCCACGGTCAGGCATCCGGCGTCAGATCGGCCGCAGGCCCTGCTTATACCCGGCGCCATGTAATTCCAAAGATCCGGAGCATTTTCAAAGTGAACAGACTCCGGACTATCACGGCTTTGCCGCGCGCAGCACTATGCGGGTTATTTCAGCGGGAACTCCCAGCCTTACGGGAAAACCGCTCCACAGACCCGCCCCGTTGCTTACGTAAAGGCGCATTCCTTCGGAATGCTTCTTGCCGTTGTCCACCGTATACCAGCCGGCAATAAAGCCGTTGTTGACCTGCTTGACAATCAGGTGCAGACCCAGAATTTGTCCTCCGTGGGTATGGCCGGACAATTGCATATCCACTCCGGCGCGGGCGTGCTCCGGGGCGGAGTACGGCCGGTGGGCCAGCAAAATGCTCAGCGCGTCTTTGGGAGCCCCTGCCAGGGCGGCATTAATATCCGGCCCGGGCAGGCCGTAGCGCGAAGACGCTGAATCCGTCACCCCGGCAATGACAACGGGCGTGTTCCGTACGGAAACTACCCTGTGGCTGTTGGCCAGCATGGTCAGGCCGAGTTCGTCGAAAGCCGTCATCCAGTCCGCGTAATTCACATAATATTCATGATTGCCGGCGCAGGCGAAAACGCCGGATCGGGCGCGCAGATCCTTAAGCGGCGCCACATCGGCCGCCCGGTCGGCGGTGGTTCCGTCAACAAGATCGCCGGTAAGCAGAATAATGTCCGCGTCCAGGGCCGAAACGGCGTCCACAATGGCGCGCGTTCGCGCCTGTCGCAACAGGGCGCTGGCGTGCAGATCGGTGACGTGGACCAGGGTAAGTCCGTCAAGGGCAGGCGACAGGCCGTCCATAACGATTTCTTCCGTGCGCGCCTCCGGAACGCGCAGGGCGTTGTGTTCCCCATAGGCGGCTAGGGCCATGGCGCAAAGGAGCAGGATTCCCGCCCGTCTTGCCGGGGAAAAGGGCCGGGATATCCGCATGCCGGATTTTCGCGCGATGCATAAAAGCAGGGACAGCAGATCCGCCGCTAAGGTGAAAAGAGCCAGCAGAACAAAGCTAATGAACGCCCAACTCAAAAGCAGCAGTACGACCGCCGGAAGTTCCGGCGAAGCCAGCCCGCCGAAATAGAAACGCAGAAAGACGTGCTGCTGGGAAAGGAGCAACGCGGCGACGAACAGGCATCGTTTTGTTGTCCTCCCCAACGGGAGAGGGGCGAGGAGTCTGCAATACACATACAAAAAAAGAATAGCGGTGATGCAGTGGAACATGAGATTACGCTCTTAAGGGGGAGTGTTATTTATGGAAAACGGCCGCCAGGGGTCATTTTTACCGCGCGGGCATACCGGAAACGATCCTTGTCGTCATGCGGCGTAAAGGGTATTTTTATCCATTGCCGGAAGAAATAACAAGGGATGCCGCCGCGTGTTCTCCGCGTCCGTACGGCACTGCACGGCAACAGTCTTGAGCGGAAAATCGCGGCGTCTGCGTCGGGAGCGCGCAAAGTATGGTTGCAGTATCTCATTGTTTTTCACACCGTGGGGGTGATCCTTCCGCATTTTCCGAATCCGCGACGGGCAAAGCCCCCTCCAGGACTCGGGCCGTCGCCCTGTTTTCCGGAGGCCTGGACAGTCTTCTGGCTGCAAAGCTCATTCAGGAACAGGGCCTTGATGTCATGTGTCTGCATTTTATTTCGCCTTTTTTCGGCAAAGCGGAAAAGATCGTGCATTGGGAGTCCGTTTACGGCCTCTCCATCCAGGCGGTGGATATTTCCGCGGCCTTTGTCGATATGCTGGTCCGCCGACCTACATACGGTTTCGGCAGTGTGATGAACCCTTGCGTGGACTGCAAGATACTTATGCTGCGCCGTGCCGGCTCCATTATGGAAGAGACCGGCGCCTGCTGCGTCATTTCCGGTGAAGTACTGGGGCAACGCCCCATGTCCCAACGCCGGGACGCGCTCAATATCATTCGCCGGGACGCCGGGATCAGGGGGCGTCTGTTGCGGCCCCTGTGCGCCATGCTCCTTGAGCCCACGGACGCTGAATTGCGGGGGCATGTTGACAGAACCCGGCTTTTGGCCATATCGGGCCGCGGCCGCAAGCAGCAACTGGCGCTGGCCGGACGCTTCGGCCTGCGGGAAATTCCCTCCCCTGCCGGAGGCTGCCGTCTGACGGAACAGGAAAACGCCCGGAGTTACTGGCCGGTTTTGTTCCATTCCCCGAGTCCGTCCGCCGATGATTTTCGTCTGGCAAACACCGGCAGACAATATTGGCACGATTGCGATGCGCCGCGCGGCTCCGCGCTCTGGCTGAGCATAGGCCGTAACCGGGAGGAAAACGAAGCCCTTACGGCGCTTGCCGGGAAAGACGATGTGCTCTTTGCGCTGAGGGATTTCCCCGGTCCCGTCGCTCTGGGACGCCGTTTCGGGCATATGTGGAGTAGCGAGGCGATACAGGCCGCCGCCGCGCTCGCCGCTTCCTATTCTCCCAAGTGCGTGCGCCGCGTTGAGGAAAAAGGGGAGCCGGTCGTGATGATCGTCAGGAGCGCCTTTGCGGAGGCTCCGGCGGAGGCCTTGACGGTTTTTCCCTGCCGTAGGCCGAACTTTGTCTGGAGTGAATATTCCTGGCCCGAGGCGCATAACGCCGTTCGCGCCGACATGAAGCATGCTAGTGTTTACTTTTGCAAGTAAACACTAGATATTACAGCCCATCGGGCGTGCTGAACAAGCCTTCCACCCGCCCCAATGCCATGTGGCAGTGGTAGGCGGCTGCAGTCCAGTTGGGCAACAGCAGTAACCCCTTCAGCAGGGGAGATATAACATTCTGCGCACAAAAGAATATTCCAGAATTGTGCTTGCGCAGCAGGCGGCCCCTCCCTCTCCCATAGGCCCGTGCCTTGGTGAAAGATTGGGCAGTGTGGATGACATCCGGGTGGCGGATTTCAAGCTGCGGGCAGCGCCGCACAACGCATCCGTTTTTGCAAGCCCGGACAACATAGTCGGTATCTTCTCCTGACCCCCACGGTGTGCCGGCGCCGCTCCCCAAGCTCTCATCAAACAAGCCTGTACGGGCCACAGACTCGCGCGTAAAAAACAGCGTTATGGATGGAGCGCCAATAAAAAGACTTCGCACGGTTTCATTGCGCTGGCCGCGTGCGAGCATTCTGTTTCTCTCCCAGAATGTTTTGCGATGTGGCTGCGCTTCCAATGAAATTTGTTTCCCTACAAGTACACTACTCTTTTCCACGTCAAAAGTCGCATTGACTTTTTTTAGCAGACCAGGTGGGTACAAGCAGTCATCATCGGGAAAACATACGACGTCGCCAGTGCAATGCTTTAGCCCGACGTTACGAGCGCGCGAAAGCCCCTTGGGGCTTCTCAGGTAAACGATAGTCAGTGTCTTGCCATATTTTTCTAACAGAGGCAGTAAAAAGTGTTCGTCACTGTTCTGGTCCACAATAATGCATGTGAAATTTTTATATTCTTGTAGCGTTAGGGAATGAAGAAAAGCATCAAGCTCGGAAAATCTTCCTACAGTGGCTAATACAAGGTCAAATGCTCGCTCCATATCCCCCTCACGGCATCTATTATATAAGTATTTACAAATGCTATGATGTGGCCTGTAATACCTCTCTACTTTTTATAAAAAACAATACAAAACAAATATATAATATACACAGTATTATTGCAGCTTGTTTTTGCAGCGCTTTGTAAAAAATATAGCAGATTTTTTACGCAGTAAAAAACAGCCTCAGCCCTGTTGTGGATTGAAAAAAGTGATATATGCCTGATATATATCATCATAAAGTGTCAGTTGCTATTCAAGGCGCTTAGCCCACAGTTGCGAAATTTTTTCAGCGCGTTTGGTCCAAGTATATTCATGCAAAAATTTGGAACGAGACGCTTCTGCCAGCCGCTGGCGCAAAGCCGGGTCTTCAGATAGTTGTGTCAGGGCATCGCGCCAAGCGTTAACATCCCCGTAGGGCCGCAAAAGGCAGCAGGTGGCGCCGGGCCCCGTAATTTCTTCAATGGCTGGCATGGCCGAAGCAATGAAGGGTTTGCCATAAGACATGTATTCAAAAATCTTCAAAGGCGACATATATCCTGCCGTGCTATGGCTACTGCCACCCTTATGGTCTGCGGCCACAGCCACATGCCCAGCGTAAGGGGCGAGCATGATATCAAAATTGGAATAAGTGTCTGGAAGGTCATATTGAGGAACAAAACCACGAAAATGAACATTTTCAGGGGCTTCTTTTTGCCAGCGCGCGACTTCTTCAGGACTGCCGCCCACCAGAAAGAAAGACATAGCGGGAAGGGTAGCGGCTAGTTGAAAAATAAAGTCAATGCCTCTTCCTTCATAAAGGCTTCCAACATAGCCAACATTCAGGTGCTCTGTCCTTTCTTTTTCAGATGGCGACTGCTCAGAGGGCGTGTGCTGCGCATCAGCTCCGTCATGTGCCACCAGAATGGATATATCCTTTCCCAGCAGAGAACGAACTTCACACGCTAGCCCTTGGCTGATGCACACTATCCCCAAAAAACGGCGCGAAGCGCAGATCTGCCGCAGGCAAAATTTCCATGTGCCCCTGAGCGGGGGCATGTGCAGCTCAATGGCTACGGGAAAGCCCAACCACGCGGCGCAACACAAAGAAAAGGGGTCCCGTCCGTAACAGATGCCACCTTTCCCCTGAAGCTTGCGAAAGGCAAGATGACAAAATACAGCAAGAGTATACAGCAATGTGCCCAGAATGCGGAACGGATAGAAGGGCACTGTTTGCAAGTGAAAGTTGTCGTTTGCAACCGCGTAAAAGGCATGGGGATTGTCCACAGCCGGTGAACCTTTGTGGCAAAATAGCGTTACCGAATAACCAAGACCGGCAAAGGCGGAACACATTTTCATGACATGCACTGAATTTGCGGCCCGTGATGGAATATTTGAAAGAGACAGGTAGTCAAGATTCATGACGATTGCTATCCATTCCCCTTACGCTGCGCGAGGCATAAAGCTGTAAGCCTTTTTTTGATTATGCGCAGCATACGCCAGAAAGCAGTATACTTCACAGTCCGGAGCAGGGTATGCGAACCGGAAGCAAGTTCTCCGGATAATGCTTTACGTATGCCTGAAAGTAGCAAAAGCTTTCGATATGAGTTTGGTAGAGTCGCTGTTGTGTTGCCGCGATCACCCATTGAAGCAGCAATGGCTTTGAACGCATCCTCGTAGCGCATTGTCTGCTCTTTCCATGTCCAGCCATTGAGCACGCCGTCACGGGCATTGGCCCGTAACACGGTAATATCCATACTTTTCACGGTATGTAAGGCATCGACAATGCTTTCTACATTTCGTTGGATGAATATCCCATTATGGCCCTCAACAATCAGCTCAGGCATATTGCCCACGCGCGTTGTAATAACCGGCAGGCCACAGGCCAGAGCCTCCAGTGCCGGATTAGGCGTCCCTTCGCTGGCCGAAGCGCAAACGTACACAGATGCTTTACGATAATATTGGTCTCTGATTTGATCATGGGTTAGCGGATGTTGGCATTCTGCGCTGTCGAGATAACGCAGAGGAACATTGGCAATGGCACACGCCTTTTTTATCAGATCAAGCCCCTTCTGCCCAATGGAACGGGAATTGCCTACCCAGCAGGCCGTAAATGTTTCCGGTGGCAGGGCGGCTGGGGAAAAAAAATCGGTATCTACGCCACGAGGTCCATAAAAGACCATAGGGAGCATGTCGTGGGCTTTGGCATACATTAATTCGCAATTATACATTGCAGCATAGAAGCGACCTTCTTTATGCGCCTGGTGTGACGAGTCAAACAGCAAAGGGCAATTGCTTCCCCCGATTATCTGCGCGGGTGGGATAGAAGAAACTAAAGGCAAAAGATACGCTTCGGGAACCAGAAAATAGTCATAGCCCTGGGGATTAAAATTTGTGTAAATTTCGATAAAATCAAAAAGAACAGATTCTGAAAATTTTTTCTGCATGTTAGAGAAACAATTCCACCATGCACCGCGCTTATTGTCATAAAACGCAAGCACGCGGATGGGATGCTGTAGGGGCGAAGTTTTTTTCATCTGTAGGTATTGCAGCTTGTGTTACAGTTACTTTTTAGAGAAATAGTATTCAAATTCGCACAGTGCACGAAACAGCCCATTGTATATGGGGTGTGAACCATTTTTTATATGTAGATAATGGTATCTTCTCAATTTATTGTATGTTTTTTGAAAAAAACTCATGTCTTCAAAATAATATTCAAAAAAATCGTGAAGCCCCTTATCGATTGCATCTTTTTTTGGCTAACTGACATCAGTTTTCTCCGGCGAAATGAAAACAGCGTCCTTATCAACTGCAACCACGCTTACCCGTGTTAGCTCAGGCTGAATATCCCTCATTCTCGTTATGATATCCAAAATATTATTGGGTGCTGCCGTGCCTCTTGGGAATTTGAAGTTTTCAAGTTGCAGCATAACTGCGTTTTTTCCGTGAGGTCTAAGGCGGGAAATGAAAATCCTTTTGGCGAGAGACAATACATTTCGTACACGGCGTGCCAAGGAAATGCGCGAGGGGCGCCAAAAAGTTTTTTGCCCGTTGGGAAGATAGGTCGCATGGATCCATCGGGCTATGCTGCTGGCCGCGCTGCCGGTCAGATTGTGCAAAATGGGTTTGGCGCCGGCAAGAAGCCTGTGGCGGGTCATTTCGTCCCAACCGTTTGCATCTATATTTGCAATGTGATCAAGTAGTTCTTGAATGGATGCAGCAGGCAGACCGTATGCCGGGCTGTTGAAGCAATCATCGGGCTGAAAGGATATAACTGGTTTGCCAAGCATGAGTCCTTCAAGTCCTGTTGTACAGTGCTTATGCACGACTATTGCTGCTGATGCCAGCCAGGGCCGCACGGGGCCGTCATTAATGACTGCCACATTAGGATTGTTTTTAAACTCTTCTTGAAGTAGGGCAACGCTTTCTACAGGGTGCGGCCTGTATACAATCGTGCGGTTCTTATTTAACGAATAGAGGGCGGCAGCAAATTTTTTTATTTCTTGCACGTAGCGCTCTTCTTGGCGGCAAGCTTCCTGGTATTGCGGGCCCTGTTCCGGTGCATAGCAGGGTGATCCCGGATTAACTATTGCTGCGTACTTTGAGAAAGAGATTCGGGCGTACCTAGATCCGAAGCTGGAATTGAACAGGATGAAATTGCTGCCATTTTTTTTAATAATTGCAGGGTCGTGGTAATATGGCAAAAACTCCGGCAATAAAAGATCAAAAGCCGGGTGCCCTGTGACCACTACCTGCTCCCGCTTTTTTTCCGATAGCCGTTGTTGCGCTATCGGTTTTTGCTTTTCCCCCCAGACCAAAAGAGCGTCAAAGTATGCTTCAATAGCGTCCAGTGGGCCACAAGAGTCCAGTGAAAAATCGTGTCTCACATATGCCAAGCCTTCAGCCTGCAGCTCCACAATTTTTCCACCACAGGCAGTGAGTTGCCTGTAAAAATCTTCGCGAAAAAAAGCCAGTCCTTTATCAAGCATGACGAAAGAGTCGTGGCCTTCAAGGCAGATTCTTTCTACAGGTTCCTTGGTGCCAAGCAATGTTGGGATGCCAAGCGTAGCGAGATGCAAGGCCAGGTAAAGCTGACCTTCCAGCTCGCGTTTTGCAATTTCAACAGGTATGGCGCAAAACATGATATCGATTTTTATCCTTTCATAGGAATTCGCGGCATGATAGCCAAGGGAGCTTACGGAGAACAGGTATTCGTTACCTATTGCGTCACATGTATCAGCGCGTCCCAGAAAAGTGGCGTACCTTTGGTCAGAGCATATTTTGCAACGCGCCCAATCACCAAAGGAAGATATTTGGGGGGCAGACCATGCCCTGGTCTGATGCTGCGCACATTTTGCTCTGTAAATAGCTCGCCGGCGGCAATGTCCTTCACTACAAAGAGTGAACGGCGAAATATTTTGCTTTCTTTCTCTTTATCCGTCAAATCGTAACATACACGGCCCAGTGCTTGTTCTACCGTGCGGATGTCTTGCGCCATCTGTTTGAACTCGTGTGGTTCCATGCTGAAAGAACCGTCCGGGCCGCCATCGGCCCGGGAAAGGGTAAAATGCTTTTCAATGATTGTGGCACCGAGGGTCACGGCGGCCACAGCCACGGCGCTGCCCATGGTGTGATCGGAAAGCCCGGCCTTGCAACCAAAGGCCTGGGCCAAGTGTGGCATGGTGCGCAAATTGGCATCTTCGGGCAGAGCGGGGTAGGCGCTCGTGCATTTGAGCAGGGTCAGTTCCCCCGCGCCATTCTCACGCAGGGCGCGCACGGCATCGTCAATTTCGCCCAATGTGGCCATGCCTGTGGACATGATGACCGGTTTGCCCGTGGCGGCAATTTTTTTGAGCAGGGGAATGTCTACCACCTCAAAGCTGGCGATCTTGTAACGGGAAACGCCGCATTCTTCCAAAAAATCCACGGCGGTGGCGTCAAAGGGGGTGGAAAAGCAGTCCATACCCAAGTCTTTGGCAAGCCCCATGAGGCGCGGCGTCCATTCCCAGGGCGTGTGCGCCTCTTGATACAGATCATGCAGTGTGCGGCCCTCCCAGAGCGTTCCCTTGATGCGAAAGTATTCGTTGTCGCACGGAATGGTGAGGGTGTCGGCCGTATAGGTTTGCAATTTTACGGCATCAGCTCCAGAATCTGCTGCTGCCCGAAAAATGCTTTCAGCGCGCTCAATGCTGCCGTTATGATTGGCGGAAAGCTCCGCAATGACGTTAGCGCGTTTTGTTGGAGCGGACATTAGCGGGTATCCGAGTTGGTTGTAGTCGCAAGAGAAAAATGGGCAACGCATATGCCGTCATGTTGCTCATCCGCATGGCGTATAAACCCTGCATGCTCAAAAAATTTCATGGACGGTTGATTGGTGGTTTTTACAAGGGCGCGAATGCCCTGTACCGCGGGCTCTTGAACAAAAAAGCGGTGACAGGCTCTTTGCAGGCTGACTAAGGCCACTTTTTTCCCTCTGGCTTCCGGGGATAGGACAATACTTACGTCAACCCACCCCATATTGCCGGAGAAGTGTACATATCCGCATGGTTCTTGATTGTATTCCACAATAAAAAAGAAAGAATTTTGCTGTAACTTATTTTGAAAGCAACGCACGTGCTCGTCCCGGGTGATGGCTGCATCATGAAAGGAAACTGCGCGAACTGAGGGCGTGTTGGCCAGATGAAACAAAAAATCTATGTCTGCTGTCGTCACATAGCGTAAAGAGGCTATACACTCCGCAAGAATAGTCAAAGTCCCTTTTCCATCCACTATGGTTTGCGCGGCTGCCCGCTCGTCCGCATTATCCAGAGCAGTGGCAAATGCGGCTTTTGTAAACGGCATCGCTGTGCCGGCATCTTCCATACCCCGAACAATCTCTCGCTGGTTTTCCGCCACTGCCACCGTCAGAAACGGCACCTCCAGACAGCACAGCTCCCAACAGGTACTGCCGCCGGCAGTGACGCACAAATCCGTGCTCAGCAGCAATGAGGGCATATCCGTAACGCGTGGCAAAATTTCAAGCCGCGCCGGGCAGTTCACAAAAGCTTGCTTGATTCGTTCCGCATTCATGGCCCCCTGGATGACGCGCACGGCGCGTCCTTCCATGGCCGGGATGCTCATATGCTGCGCTATATTTTCAAGATACTCAATAAAGTCTCCGCCGCCAAGCGTGACCAGGATGTTTTGTGGCGGGACGTTTCGCCTCGTGTGCGGCAGGCGTTCCCTTGCTTCACGAAACTCCCGGCGCAGCAGGGCATAGCGTGGTCCCAGAAGTTTCTGCCCAATGTCGCCCGCATAGGGCAGGGCCTCAGCGCCAGGGTTCTGATTCAGCAGAATGTCGCAGGAGTACTCAGGTAAATGGGCATAGTCATCAATGAACAGAAGGTGATAACCCGCGTCTCGGACAGCTTGCTGACACGCGCAGGTAAAATGATAACCGTCCAGCACTACCCAGGTGTCGGAAGGCGCAAAGCCTGTTTGGGCCAACTGGCGCAGCATGTCCGCCGGATTTTCTTCGTGCGGCACGGCGTCCGCCAGTTCCAGAAGCGGGACACATTCCGCGCACAGCCGCTCCCTTACCCACGGTACATGAACACGCCCCGCAAGTCGGACGTCAAGCCCTTGACCTTGCGCGGCCTGCGCCAGTGCAAGGCAACGCATGACGTGCCCCGTACCCATGCGGGGCGTGGCATCAGCGCGGAGGACAATTCGCGTCATATGCGCCGACCGCTGCCGCCAGCTTTTCTGCCAAGCGCCAGTCTTCTTCTGTATCAATATCAAGGGCGCGCTCGGCGGGAATGGCGATCAGGTCCACCCCTTCAGAAATGGCGGTTTCGTCTTTGAGAAAGGCCGCCGTATCAAACCAGTAAAGCTGCCCGGCATCAATAAAGGCCGCGGGCATGTCTTGTGAGCGCATGCAGGCTTTTTCGGGTGGAAAGAGCGGACTGATATTACCCTGTTCGTCCGTTACGACAACCTGATATATTGGAAAACCTACCTTCTGAGCGGCATACACAAAGCGTTTGTCACCCAAGATGCGGGTCTGGGCGGCGCGAATCACTTCCGGCGTCAGCATGGGCGCGGTAGGATAGATGTGCGCAAAGGCCGGAATATCCCCCCACTGCTCGATAGCCCACTCCAGCATATGGCGGGCCGCCTTGTGCGCGTGTGTAAAGTCGTCGGCCAGTTCAGCCGGGCGTAAAAAAGGTACTTCAGCACCATGCCGGCGTGCCACCTCGGCGATTTCCGTATCATCAGTGCTGACAAGCACATGCGCAAAACAGCCGGACGCCAGCGCGGCCTCAATGGGCCAGGCGATCATGGGCTTGCCCAGAAAAGGCCGGATATTTTTGCGGGGAATTCGCTTTGATCCTCCGCGTGCGGTAATGATGGCGATATGCACCGATTCCTCCTAGTGTCTAATCGCAAAAATTACAAGTATATTTTTGCGGAGATTTTTGCAGGATCGTCGGCTGAAAAACATGGTTTTCAGGCGACTTGCGCCGCCTTCGGCGGCGCAAAACCCTCCAGGATTTTCTAGTGTTTACTTTTACAAGTAAACACTAGGTCAAGCGCTTGAACCCGCTGACAGCGGGCGCCCCGTTGAGGCGAGCAAGCACATCTCCAGCCTTTTTGGCTTCAGCCAGCTTGGAAAACGCCTGACTGCAGGCCGCAAGATAGCGGTCCACATCCGCATCTGTATGCGCGTCCATGAGGTAGCAAAGGTTAGATGCCAAAATGCCCTCTTCAAGCATGCATTGCACAAAGTACGCCTTGAAGGCAAGGAAGTCCGGCTCATCAAAGGCAAAGTGCGGCATGGCGTCCATGCCCTCGGCATGGGTGGCAAAGCCATGTGTTGCGCCCAATTCTACCCAAGATTTTTTGATGCGCTGGCCGAGGCGAGCGAATTTTTCATGGGGGTTGCGCTGGGCATAGGCTTTCATGCACGCCAGAGCCGCTGTGGGGCCCACGCGTTCTGTCCAGTTGGTGGAAGAAATAAATGTTTTCTGCGCGGCCTGCATGACAGACGCTTTGCCAATGACGGCGGCAATGGCGTAGCCGTTGCCCAAAGCCTTGGAAAATACCGCCATGTCAGGCTGGACCTTGTGCAGAACAAGATGCGCCCCCCCCAGACAATAGCGAAAGCCAGAGGAAACTTCGTCCATAATGAGCGCCGCGCCGGTATCGTCCGCCATTTGCCTTACGGCTTCAATAAAACCGGGAGCGGGCATTTCGGAACGGACAGGTTCCATAACAATAGCGGCCAATTGTTTGCCGTGTTTGGCAACTATGGCATGAAGCTCATCCGGATGGTTGTAACGGAACGGGTAGCACGTTCCCTGAAGTCCGCGCGGCACACCTGATGGCGCGAGGCCTGGAATAAGGTGCCCGTCCAGCGCGGAGTCTTCCGCCAGGTTGGCGGACAGATACCAGTCGCTCCAGCCGTGGTAGCCGCAAAATGCCGCGACATCACGCCCGGTATGCGCTCTGGCGATGCGCACGGCAATGCTTAGCGCCTCTCCGCCACCTCGGGCATACCGCACCATGTCTGCCCAAGGGTGAACATCGCACAGAAGGTCGGCCAGTTCCACCTCTTCCGGGCAGTTGAGGGAACAGGCCACGCCGCCACGGATAGCCCGTGTGACGGCATCATCCACTTCGTCATCAGCGTAGCCCAATACGCAGGCGCCGATGCCGCCGATAGACATGTCGAGGTATTCCCTGCCATCCAGGTCCCACACTTTCGCGCCTTTGGCCTTGCTGTAGTATCCAGGCCAAATACCAAGAGAAAACATGTCCGGGCGTTTGGACAACAGTTGCGTCATGCCGGGTATGCGCTTACGGCCTTGAGTCTGGAGCTGTATGGATTGAGACATGTCGCTTACCTTCGCCAAAGGGCGGGGTTGAGAAGCTCTGGAAACTGAGGGGGAAAAATGGCGTCAAGTTCCTGATATAGCGTGGTTGGAAGGGTAGCGCCCCGCACGGCAAAGTCAATATTTTGTCTTACTTGATCGGCGGTTTCAGCGCCAAAGAGGATATAGCTCTCAGGGTAGCGTTGCAACATCCAGCCCAAGGCCCCTTGAAGCGATGCGCAGCCATGTAACGCGCAAGTCTGGCGCAGTTCCGTGAGATACGGAGCCAGGGCGGAAAGTGTCGCGGGGAGTCGCTTTGGCGGCATACCCAAGACACCCTGAAGAAAAACAGAGCGAATGTGCAGTTCTTTGCCAGTCTTGCGGGCTGCCTCAAAAATTCCGGCAGCCGCGAATCTGCGGTCGAAAAGGCTGGCGGGAATTTGCACCACGGAAAGGAGCGGGTGCTCCAGGGCCCGCAACGCAGCTTCGGGGGTATAAACAGATACCCCCAGGCGCTCAACCGCGCCTTGATCCAAAAACTCTTTCATGACCTCCCCTTGCCAATCATCAAGCAGGGGAAGTTGATCTTCACGATGGAGCATGAGGCAATAGAGTTTTTTTACACCTAGCGTAAGCAGCGACTGCGTGATGGACGCCCGTAAGTCCGGGGCGTCAGCAGGGAGCGTGGGCGCAAGCTTGGTAATTATGCGGGCTGCTTTTGTAGCGTTGCAATGCCGCAGCGCAGTCCCCAAAATAGATTCACTGTTGCCGTAGACTTGCGCTGTGTCAAAATGCGTAATGCCGGCATCCCAGGTGGTACGGACAATGCTGTTGGCTTCTTGCTGTTCCGGCCGGCCGGTCGTGTTGGCTATGCCGTAGGCTTGACCCAGCTGCGCTGTGCCGAGGATGAGGGGTGCGGGCATGTCATATCCATTTTACTCGTTCCACCTTGAGAAGAGGCGGCGCGAATTCTACAGAACTACTGCTTTATTGCGCTACACACCACGAACTCAAAGTATTCCGCGCGAGCACGGTATGTGCGTCCGACCAGTTCCAGGCTGCTTATGACGAAACCTTCAGACCCCAGCAGTGCCGGGGCGCTCGCCGGATCAAGAAAGCGGAATGGGTATAAGTTGCCATAATATGGCGAATTTTTCCTCTTGATGCCATCAAGGGTATATGAATCAAGCAAGGTAGCTGGAGCATGTTCGATAAATGCATCACAATTGGTGGAAGGAGTATAGAAAAAGAGAAAACCGCCTGGCTTGAGGACGCGATAAGCTTCTCGAAGAAAAGTATGAAATTCGGATACAGCTCCTCTCCTGAACAGCGTGATAATCTACCTTAATGCAAACTATTTTTCAAGCCTGTGGGGCATAGTGTGTATAAGGAACCGCTGATTTCGATATTGAGAGCCGTGTAAACCTACCGCGCTAACCGTTCCGGTAGTAATTGGGCAATATTTCGCCGTCCGTCTAAAACAGCCACAATCCACACATCCCCATCCACCACGCGATAGAAAATACGCCAAGGATAGCACTGTAACTCACGGAACAGAGTTATCCCCGCCGACAATAGCTCCGGTGGATATTTGCCTCGCTCCGGCAGCGTATTCAATGACTGGACGGCGGCATCCAGTTCTTCCACCAACCTTTCCGCAACCTCAAGCCCCTCCGCCCCAAGCAGATACTCAAAAATAGCGGCAATGTCGGTATCGGCCTCCGGCGCGACATGCACTTTAGCCACGGCGTTCTTTCTCCTCACGGATTCTCTCCCGCAGCCGTTGGAATACCGTTTCAGCCGGGATGCCCTTGCCCTCTTCAATACTCTTGCTTCCCATTGAAAGGATTTTGAGCAGGGCAAGACTTTCCTGCATGTTGTCGTAATCTTTCACGCCCATAAGCACGGCGGATGCCTCGCCGTTCTGGGTAATGACCACAGGGCCGGATGTATTGACCTGCTCAAGCACCTTGCCGGTGTTGGCCTTCACATAACTGATAGGCTTAATGTCTTCGCTTAGGCGCATAATGCCTCCCGTAATTAATGCCAGGGCTAAATTTAGACTGAATTCAGTGCCAAGTCAATCGGACAACGCGGAATGCAGCTTACTGATGCGGTTGGCGTATCACGCGCGGGCATGAATCTACGCCGAACATTCTACCGCTGTCGTATTCCCCAAAAGGAGCATCCCATGCCTGACAACGGCCCCAAAGAGCTTTTTACCAATCTGCCGACACACGTTTCCTTTTCTCTTAATCCTCAAAAGCAAAGGCCGTGAGGGCTTTGCTGGTTCACAAGCATGGAGGGGAGCCTTATCGATGTAGACACCCTCTGGCGCGAAACTTTTGACGCCTCAGAAGAAGAAATCGCTTTTCCCAACAGCCGCGACAAGACGCGAAGGTTCTTGTCCAGGCGTAAACTTTTTGGCCTTCCTTATTCGACGTCGCTGAAGCCGGCCTGTTTCATTGGCGCCTCCCATGGATGGGGAGAGTATAATGAAAATGCAACGTGTTGGCGATCATATACTGGGGATTAAATCAGCGGTTCCCTAAGAGTGGGCCAACTTTGATCCTACAGCCCGCTCCGTGTAATGCGGAGAGGATTGCAAAAAAAAAAGCGTTCACCCTTTTGTGGAAAAGGGTGAACGCGATACCGGCGATCCTCGGCCGGCGTGGAAATCATCCCTCAGTATGACGCGTTACGGTTGGCCGAATCCGTATTTGCCGAGGATCTCCCGGCCTTGCGGACCACGCACGAATTCTATGAACTTCGCGGCCTCTTCCTGGTGCGCGGAACCGGCCAGAGGGGCTATAGGGTACTTGACCGAGTTTTCCTGCCCCAGAAGCAGGGCTATGGCGACCTCGTCCTTTTTCAGCATGGCGTCTGTTCTGTAAACCACGCCGGCCTCAGCTTCCCCTCTGGATACATAATCCAATACCTGGCGCACGTTTTCGGCCATAACCATACGATCCGCAAGCGTGTTCCATACTCCGTCCAGAGCTTTGCGCGCATAGCGTCCGGCGGGCACGGACTCCGGGTTGCCGACGGCTATTTTTTTGATCCCGGATTGGGCCAGATCTTTCGGCGTATTGATACGGATGTTCAGTGAAGACGGCACGATGACGACAAGATCATTGACGGCGAACACTATGGGAGTGCCGGCCTTTATTTTGCCGAGGTCAACGGCCTTCTGCATCGTGGCTTCGTCCGCGCTGGCAAAAACATCCATCGGCGCGCCCTGTTCGATTTGGCGCAGCAGCACGCCGCTGGCCGCGTAGTTGGTCTGGATCACATCCCGGGTATGTGTTTTATACGCTTTGATGATATCATCAAAAGCGTTGGTCAGGCTGGCGGCCGCCGCAACCAGCACATCCGCCCCCCATGCCTTTGAAGCCGCATTTACGGAAAACATAGCTACTGCGAGTATACATGCCATACCGACTTTGCGTATACGCCTGTTCATAACGGTGATAACCTCCTGTTGTTTGGATAGAGCGCCTCAGTTTGCCGAGATCCTGTATCAGACCGTTTGTTCCGCTCAGATATGGGACCGTGGATGCCCACTCCCACACAATGTTTTACTGGAAAATGCACACCGGTGCGCTACCTGTTGTTTTGCTGTATTGCACGTGTCATCAATACACTTTGTCAAGGAGTTGCTCCTCAAGACTGGTGATCGAATCCCTCGGCATCGTTTCCACGATCCTCCCGTTTTTATAGAGCAGCACTGTTTCGGCAAAAACCGCGACGTCTTCCGGATCATGAGAAATGATCATTGTCAGAGTCTCTATACCCGTGAGCAAGACGCGCAGTTCATTGCGCATCCGGCGGCGCAGCAAGGGATCCAGGGCGGAAAACGGTTCGTCTAAAAGAAGCATTTCCGGATCGGCGATCAAGGCTCTGGCCAAGGCGGTACGTTGGCGCTGACCGCCGGAGATGCTCTCCGGTTTTTGATCGGCCACAGCCCGCAATTCAAAGCGTTCAATAAAAGACTCCACTTTTACGCTATCTTTTTGCGATACCCGTCGGGAAAAAAGACCACTCAGGGCAAAAGCGATGTTTTCGCGTACACTCAAATGCGGAAATAGCGCGTAATCCTGAAACACGTATCCTATGCCGCGCCTAGCGGCCGGAACGGCAAGTTTCTTTACGGCGTTGAAAAGCGTGCGTCCTTTCAAGACGATTTTCCCGCCGTCAGGCGTTATAAGACCTGCAAGGCATTGAAAAGTAATGGATTTTCCGGATCCTGACGGCCCGAACAGTACCAGAGGCCCCTTATCGGCACGAAATTCGGCATCCAGGCGGAATTCGCCGTGTTTAGACGTAAAATGTTTTTTTATGGCGCATTCAAGCATGCCGGAGAAGAAGGTTTATGTTTTCGGACAGAAAAGCAGATTGGCGCTTACAAGAATGACGGCGCATATTACGGATGCCGTCAGGGCCAGGATCGTCGCCTGCGTATCGTGCCCGCCCTGAAAGTCTGCATAGATTGCCACGGCCAGGGTCTGGGTGCGCCCGGGAATATTGCCGGCCAACATCATGGTTGCTCCGAATTCTCCCATGCCCCTGGCAAACGACAGCAGGACGCCTGCCAATATGCCCCTGCGGGCCAGAGGCAGAGAAATACGCCAGAAAACCTTCCATTCCGTCGCGCCCAAAGTCCTGGCCGCTTTTTCCAGGTTGTGGTCGACTCCTGCCAGGGCTGCCTTGCAGGAGGTATACGTGAGCGGAAAGACCACCACAGTGGCCGCGATAATCACGCCGGCAGGACTGAATACCAGACTGACTCCCATGCCGGACAGCCATCCGCCGAGAAGCCCTTGCTTGCCCAGCAGCAGGATAAGATAGTACCCGATGACCGTAGGAGGCAGCACCAAGGGCAGAGTAAACAGGGCGTCCACGAACGACAGACGCCGGCGCCCGCTCCGGTTTATGAACCAAGCGGACGCCAGTCCGATAAGCAGGGAAATGGCGGCCGCCAGGAAGGAGCTTTTCATCGACAGCGCTATAGCGGTCATTCTGGGACCGCCGGGCGCGAAAATAAGCGCGAGCGAGTCAAGCATGTCCATGGGACGAATTGTTGCCTACATCAGGCATATGTCGTTTTTCCTAATATGTATTTATTACAAGTGATTTCATACATAGGCCAATGGCCTGTACATGAGGATCGCTTCGCCGAAAAACGCGATTTTCGGCTTGCTCACGCCACTTGTGGCGGCGCGCCGGACTTTCGTCCGGCGTTGGAAGTCATTTCATAGTGAATAGTGAATTATGAAATGACTTCTCATGTAATGACGTGTAAAAGCGTCATTGTCGGACACTACACGCCTGTGTTACCCTTTGTCAAGGATGAAGGGGAAAACGGCAAAAACTTCCGTACGGGTGTCCGCTCAACCGGACTCAAAGGGGGGATGGCGTGCCTGAATCATATCCCGGCATTCGTTGCGCATTGAAGAAATATCGCCGGAACAAGGGTCTTTCCCAGGAGGAGTTGGCGTCTCTTGTCAACGTGCGCCGCCAGGCGATTTATGACATGGAATCCGGGAAATACCTGCCCAATACGGCTGTGGCGTTGCGTCTGGCCCGTGTCCTTGGCTGCACGGTGGAAATACTCTTTGCTGAGGAGCGGCCCGCCGCTCAGGGGGCCTTGCGCCTGCTCGGCGACGCGTCATCTCCTTTTTCCAGGCTGGCGCTGGCAAAAGTGCGCGAAACGCTGGTGGGCATCCCTCTGGACGAGGACAGAGGATTGTCTTTTGAACTGCGTTCTTCCGACGGCACAGTAAGCGGCGATAGGCAAGGGATTACGCTTCTGCCGGGAGCGGATCCGGAAAAAAACATCCTGATTTTAGGGTGCGATCCCGCTCTTTCCCTGTTGCGCGAGCATACGTCGCGTTTTGCCGCCGGATTGCGCGCGCATGCCATGTTCGCCTCCAGCGGCCGGGCTTTGCGGGTTCTGTCGGAAGGAGCCTCCCATGTCGCCGGCATCCATTTCCACAGCGACGGAAACGACGACGCCAATATGGCCGCCGTACGGGCGTATCTGCCGGGAGTTCCCTGCATTCTTGTCGCCTTTTCGCGGCAGGAGGAGGGTTTGATGGTAGCCGCCGGCAATCCGCTCGGCATACGGGGAGTGGAGGATCTTGCCCGTCCGGACCTGCGTTTTGCCGGCCGCGAGCAGGGGGCGGCGTTACGCGCTCTGCTGGACGCTTTGCTTACGCGGCAGAACATTCCTTCCGACATGGTGCACGGACGCCTGAGAGAGGTCCGCTCGCATTGCGAAGGGGCTTTTCATGTGGCCTGTAATGCGGCGGACGCCGCCACCGGCTTGCGCGTCATCGCAAAATCCTTCGGCCTTGACTTTATCCCCCTGGCCGTGACTTCTTACGATCTGGCTATTCCCAAGGATATCACGGCCCATCCGGGTGTGGACGCATTGCTTAATGTGTTGCAATCAGGAGAATTGCGGCGCGAATTGCAGTCCTTGCCCGGCTATGACGTCTCCGAGACCGGCGCGGTGAGTTGACGCTTCCCGCCGACCTGCATCGCGACACGCCCGGCAGGCCGCTCTCCCCCCTGTCATGGCTGAAAAATACACTTGTGCCTGAAGATTAATACGTATATAAAGAAGATGACTTCCTAAAAATCAATTGACTATACTTCCTATATAGTTACAGGCGGAGCTTTTCACAGGCGAATTATCCACTTGATTATCTGCGCAACGGGGATGTCTCCATGGATATAGGGTCGTATAGCTTTGAGGAGTTCAAGCAAAAAGCGGCGGATTTTCACGGCTATCCCGCCCCCGGACTGCTTGTCGGCGGGTATATGGTGGCTAAGGCCAAAGCCGCTCTGCCTGAAGACACCCTCTTTGAAGCCATTGTGGAAACCAAGAAATGTCTTCCTGACGCGGTGCAACTCCTTACCCTCTGCAGCATCGGCAATAACCGGATACACCTCATCAATCTGGGCAAGTACGCCGTTTCTTTGTTTGACAAGCACAGCGGCGAAGGATACCGGGCGTATATCGCCCCTGAAACCCTCGCCGCCTATCCGGAAATAGCGGGCTGGTTTCTGAAGCGCAAAGCCAAGAAAGATCAGGACTCCGATCTGTTGTTGCGGGAAATTGAAAACGCCGGCGACAGCATCTGTTCCCTGCTCCCTATCCGCGTGCATCCCCGTTTTCTGACTCATGCCCATATGGGTTCCGTCTCCCTTTGTCCCCGTTGCGGCGAGGCCTTTCCCATGGATGACGGCCCTCTGTGCCGAGGTTGCCAGGGGGAGGCCCCCTACACCTCTTTGCGGGATGTTCCCTCTCCGTCCTTTGCTCTTCCGCGCATCGTGCCGGTGCAGGAGGCTGTGGGAGAAACGGTACTCCACGACATGACCGAAGTCGTGCCCGGGAAATCCAAGGGAGCGGCTTTTTCCGCAGGTCAGGTCATCAGCGCCGGAGATGTCTGTCGTTTGCAGCATATGGGCCGTTTTTCCGTGGCAGTGAAGAATGATGAGGAGCAAAACGCTGTTTTCATACATGAAAACGATGGGATCGCGCATATTGCCGAACGCATGGCCGGAGAGAACGTTCGCTTCACCCTTCCCCCCCGTGAAGGCAAAATTGATTTTCGGGCCGCGGTTGACGGGCTTTTTACCGTTGACCGGGCCAGATTGACCGCTTTTAACATGTTGCCTGACGTCATGGTCGCCTCCAGGCAGGATGGCCTTTTGGCGGAAAGTGGTTCGGCGCTTGCCGGGACAAGGATCATTCCACTCTACATCAGCAGGGAGCATTTTGCCCAGGCCCTTGCGATTCTGGATAAGCCCCTGTTTTCCGTCATGCCGTTGCGCAAGGCCAAAGTGGGTATTCTGGTCACGGGTACCGAGGTCTTCCAGGGGCTTATTCAGGATGGTTTCATTCCCGTTATCTCCGCCAAGGTTGAACAACTGCACTGTTCCGTCGTCAAAACCGCCGTCGCGCCGGACGATACCGTCGCTATCCGGAAGCATATCGAGGAAATACGCGCCGCAGGCGCGGACCTTCTGGTGATTACCGGAGGATTGTCCGTCGATCCAGAGGATATAACCCGGGCAACGCTCATGGAAGCGGGCTTGAGCCATATGCTGTACGGCGCTCCCGTTTTGCCCGGCGCCATGAGCCTGACGGGTTTTCTTCCTTCTCCGGAGCATCAGGGCGTATCCCGCCTGTCCGGAGAGCTGCCTCCGGGGGCCATGCAGGTTATCGGCGTGCCGGCTTGCGCCCTTTATCATAAAACGACTTTATTTGACGCGCTGCTGCCGCGCCTTCTGGCCGGAAGGGAAATCTGCAGGGCGGAACTCGCCTCTTTGGGAGAAGGCGGTTTTTGCATGAACTGCAAGGTATGCACCTGGCCGAAGTGCTTTTTTATAAAGTGAAGGATTTCCATGTCGTTCGCCGCAACTCCTTATGACGTTTTCACTCCGGGTCGCCCATGAAGAAAATCAACAGAACCTGCGTCTTTATTTCAGGCATGACGGCGATCGCGGTCTGTTTTCTCGCCGCCTATGGTCTGCGCGCCACTTCATCCACGGCGTTCTGCCTGTCGTGCCATGAGATGCGGATGTATCAGCAGGAACAGACAGTATCTTCCCACGCCAAAGATAAAGACGGCGGAGACATCGCGTGCGCCCGGTGCCACATCCCGCAGGACGCGGGTCTGCGATATTTTGCTGTAAAAATATATTCCGGCGTTAAGGATGTGGCCGTGCATTTTTGGGAACAGCCCCAACAACTGAATCGTGTCCGGGCCCAGCAGACGGCCCGCCGTTTCATGGATGACGCCAACTGCCTGGCATGCCATGCGGACCTTTATAAAAACGCCAAAGGCGAGGGCTCTGTTTCCGCCATCGGCAAGCTCGCGCATGACGCCTATCTCGGTAGAAACGGTCAGGGCAAGCGTTTCTGTTCCGGCTGCCATACCAACCTCGCGCACCTGCCGGTTTTTGATCGAGGCATGCAGATTAACGAGGCGTTTGCGTCCCGCCTTTCGCAGAACGCTGCCGGTCTTTTGCCCGATGCTGATCCGGGAAGCGCTACGGGATCGGCGGTATTTAACGAGGAGGAAAAACGCTGATGGCTTCCGTCAAGAAAACCTTGCTCATAGGGCTTTTTTTTGCCGCCGTCTGCGTGGGCGGATTTTTCGTCTACATTAACGCCGCCTTCCCCACCGTGCGTTGCGAAGCGGCAAAAGTAACGCATTTGAACGCGCCGGAAGACTTGTCCGATTGCGCGAGTTGCCATGCGAAAACCACCCCCAGGGATGCCCAGGATTGGAAAGAATCCAAACACGGTGTACTGCTGGTCAAATGTTTTGTCTGCCATGGGCAGCCCGACGGTAAAGGCGCGATTCCGTTTAATGCCAAACCTGAATACAAGACCGTCTGCGGCGCCTGCCATGAACCGGCGATGAACCGCATGGCGGCGAAATACGGCGAGGTGGGGGACTGCCACACATGCCACCCCAGGCATCAAAACCCCATACACAGAAATGCCTTTGAAGCGAAAACGGTGACGGATAAAACTTCTTTTTAGAACATGGAGAAAAATCATCAAGGAGTCAGGTATGACCATTCTCAGACGGGATTTTCTCAAAGGGACGGCGGCGGCCATAGCCCTTTCCGTACTTGCGGGGCCTGTCAGGGCCGCGCAGAGCGGCGGAGGGGAGGAAAAATGGATTAAAGGCGTGTGCCGTTACTGCGGCACCGGGTGCGGCGTCCTGGTGGGCGTGAAGGGCGGCAAGGCTGTATCCATCAAAGGAGACCCCCGCAATCACAACCAGGGACTGCTTTGTCTTAAGGGCGCCATGCTCATCCCGGTTATCTATTCAGAAGATCGCATTCTCAAGCCTATGATCCGCAAGGGCGGCAAAAACGACCAACTCACTGAAGTCAGTTGGGAAGAAGCCTTGGATTTCGCGGCGAATCCTTTCAAGAAAGCGCTGGCCGAAGCAGGCCCCGCATCCATTGCCTATTACGGTTCAGGTCAGGCCCTCACGGAAGAATCCTATGTGGCCAATAAGATGTGGAAGGCGGGTTTCAAATCCAACAACGTGGACGGCAACCCCCGTCTGTGCATGGCCTCCGCCGTGGCCGGCTACATTACCACTTTCGGTAAAGATGAGCCCATGGGCACGTACAATGACATTGACGCGGCTTCTTGCTTCTTCATCATCGGCTCCAATACCTCTGAAGCGCACCCGGTGCTTTTTCAGCGTATCGCCAAGCGCAAGGAGACCTCTCCGGACGTCAAGATCATCGTGGCGGATCCTCGCCGCACCAATACCTCGCGCATTGCGGATGTGCATGTTTCCTTCAAGCCCGGCACGGACCTCGCCCTTATGAACGGCATGGCCCATGTGATTATTCGTGAAGAACTGGACGATGCCCGTTTTCACGGCAAATATTGTAATTTTGTGAAAGGCAATGACCCCGTAAACTTTGAAGAGTATAAAAAGTTTCTTGACGACTACACCCCTGAAAAGGTGGAGAGCATCACCGACGTTCCCGCGGCCACCATCGTGAAAATCGCCCGAATGTTCGCGGAATCAAAGGGCACCGTCTCCCTGTGGTGCATGGGCATCAACCAGCGCGTCAGAGGGGTGTGGGCCAATAACCTCATTCACAACCTGCATCTGCTCACCGGGCACATTTGCCGTCCCGGGGCCACCCCCCTTTCCCTCACCGGTCAGCCCAACGCCTGCGGCGGCGTACGCGACGTCGGCGCCCTGGCTCATTTGCTGCCCAACGGACGCATGGTGGAGAATGAAGCCCACAGAAAAGAAATGGAAGCGCTGTGGAATCTCCCTCCCGGCACTATCGCTCCCAAGATGGGCCGCCACACCATAGCGCTTTTTGAGGGCATGACCGCAGGGGACGTGAAAGCCGTGTTCATCCACTGCACCAACCCCGCCCATACGCTACCCAACCTCAACAAACTCACCAAAGGCCTGCAAACAGCCTTTGTGGTCCAAACTGAATGTTTTAAAACGGCCGAAACCCTGAAATACGCCGACGTGGTTCTGCCTGCGGCTTTCTGGTGCGAGACCGACGGCGTTTACGGCTGTACCGAACGGCGCTACTCGCTCACGGAACAGGCGATCAAACCTCTGGGAGAGTCCCGCCCGGCCCTGGAAATCCTTATGGATTTCGGCAAGCGAGTGGGGGTTGATCCCAAACTCATCCCCTATCAAAACGCTTCCGACGTCTGGGAAGAGTGGCGCCTGCTCAGCGCCAAGTCCGTATACAACTTTGCGGGCATCACCAGAGCGCGTCTGAAAAAGGAATCCGGCGTCAAGTGGCCGTGCCCCACGGAAAATCACCCCGGCACCTATCTGCGTTATGTGCGGGATGACGATCCTATGGTGCCCAAAGATCATCCCAACAAAGTCTTTTTCTACGGCAAACCCGACGGCAAGGCGGTCATCTTCCTGCGTCCCTACGATCCGCCCTTTGAACCGGCCGATGCCGAATATCCCTTTGTACTCACCACAGGCAGAGTCATCGACCACTGGCACACCGCCACCATGACCGGCACCGTACCGGAATTGCGCAAAGCCTACCCCGGCGCGTATGTGGAAATTAATCCGGAAGACGCTAAAAAACTGTCCATTGTCAACGGCGATCCGGTGGTCCTGGAGACGCGGCGCGACAAGCTGACTTTCCCGGCCAGAATTACGGATACCTGTATGCCGGGTCTTGTGTTTACCCCCTTCTTTGATCCCAAGCTCATGGTGAACAAGCTCTTCCATGATGCCGCCGATCCTATTTCCAAAGAGCCTGAGTACAAGATATGCGCCACCAAGGTATATAAGGTGTCATAAAATCCCTTGGACCATAAACCGAACAAGGGGAGGCTCCCGCCTCCCCTTGATTTTTCGTCAGGAATTCTCTTATGGCTATACTCGGATTTCTCACCCATGTTCTTGCCGGGCAGGCGCGAGTTGTGGAAGATACCTTGAAAGGCATGCCGGAATTCACTACCTACGGTATTCATAAGGACAGCTATCTGGTCGTGGTGGCTGAAGCTCCCTCGGAACAGTTGGAAGGTCTGCTGGACCGTGTCCGGGGTGTGCAAGGGGTGCTTGCGGTGTATGTCACCTCATTGACCCGCGAAGATGAGGACTTGGAAAAAACGGTCCCCGCGCATACACAGCCGGTTCGCAATAAAACGTCCTGAGGGCTTCGCCGTGCCCCTACCGTTTTCTTTTCTGCGTCCTCCCGGCGCGGCTCCAGAAAAAGAATTGCGAGCAAGGTGCGTTTCCTGCGGGCAGTGTGTTGCCGTATGCGCTTTTCGCTGCCTGGAGATGACGCCGGACTCTCTCTTGAGTCCGGACACTCCCAAGATTTTTCATCGTCGGAGCCCCTGTTTTCTCTGTATGAAGTGCTCGGATATCTGCCCTACCGGCGCTTTACGCCCTGTGCCCGCGGAAAAAGCCGGCATGGGCATGGCCTACCTGGATATCAAACGCTGTGTGGATTACCAGGAAGAAAATCATATTATGTGCTGGACCTGCTATGAACGCTGCCCTCTGCGGGGGACGGCCATAGTCCTGCAAAACGGCTACCGACCTGCGGTAACGGATAAATGCGTTGGCTGCGGGGTCTGCGAATATGTCTGTCCGGTAAAGGCTGTTACCGTGCTGCCCGCTTGGCGCCGGGGGGAGAAATGAAAACGACCGTTCTTTTCCAGCGCAGATGCTGCCAGATCGGCACGGCACTGGCCTTCATCGCCATCCCTTTTCTGAATCTGCGGAATATCACGGTGCTTTTCGGCAATTTTCTTTCTTTCAACATGGCCGGTCTTCCTCTGGCCGATCCCCTTGCTGTGTTGCAGACGCTTGCCGCAGGTTTTCCCGCTTTCGTCTCGCTCGCCGGCGCTGGGGCATCACTCCTTATCTCCCTTGTTTTGGGCAGAATCTTTTGCTCTTGGATATGCCCCTATGGTTTTTTTTCAGAGATTCTCCATACTCTCGGGAAAAACCGCCGGAGAAAAGGCGCTGCTTTGCCTGACCCTGTTTCCAGCTCTCAAGCCGGGCGGCTGAAGAACTCCGCCGCGCATGCTTCCGCCTGCCGCTTTTTTGTGGCCTCAACAGGCATGCTGGCAGTGCTGTTTTTTTTGCCGGGGCCGTTTTTAAACCAGCTTTCCATGCCCGGCTGGTATTCTAGGGCCCTACAGCAGGGAATTTTTTCCGGAGTCTTGCTTGTGGGCGCCTTGTGCCTGCCGTGTATGCTTTTTTTAGAGGCGGTGAGCGGCAAGCGCCTCTGGTGCCGTTGGCTTTGCCCGCAATCCGTGCTGATTGCCCTTGCGGCGAGTTTTCCCCGCGGCCTTAAGGTGCGCTTCAGTCCTAAAAAATGCTCATGCGGCGGGAATGATCGTCCTTGTCTTTCCGCGTGCTCCTTGGAGATAAATCCGCGTGCGGAAACAACTGTCCAACGGCTTGCATGCACCAACTGCGGCGATTGCGTGGACGCCTGCCGAGGCCGGGGCAAGGCGCTGACGTTCTCCTTTCGAGCCGACCAATAATGTTCAAGGGATTTACGATATAATCAGGAGGCTTTTTCTTTACAGGGTATTGAACTCCTTTCTCAGCGCGTCACGTTATTATGGGCGCGGTTCCGGGTGGGTTTCCAAAATCCGCATGGCCGCCTGTAAATCAGCGGGGTAATTGATGCTGAAAAAAGGAAGGGATTCCTCAAGGCCGTAAGGGATAAGGTATTGGGCGTTTTCCGGCACGATGCGGGATATCGCGAGTTTGCGCTCCAACAGGCAGTGTTCAAAATAGCGCAGAGACAGGGGGGAGTATATAGCAACCAGGGATTCCTTCCGGCCGTTTTCCCTATTGGCAAAGGCGGTCAGCAAGGTGCCCTCCGGCCGTTGCCGCCATGCCTGGAGCAGAAGGGACACGGTCGCCGCATTCATAAAGGGCAGATCGCAGGCAAGCACAAGGCAGGAGGCGCCGGTGCGGCGCAGAGCGCCGGCTACGGCGCCCGCTGGTCCCATGCCGGGCACATCGTCATGGAGATATTCGAAATCGGCGTGTGCGCGGCCGGCGATGATCACGCGCGGCAAAAATGTTTTCAGAAGGCGGGCCGCGCGGGTAACAAGGTCAGCCCCGCCGGGCCTGCCGAGAACAATACCGCCCTTATCCCGCCCCAGGCGCGAACTCATGCCTCCGGCGAGCACTATGCCTGTAACGGCAGTATCTACTATATCCACGCTTTCGGCCTTTTCTCCTCGTTTGCAGAGGCTGTGCATCCGCCATCATATGTTTGCGGGAGCTTTCCGGCTCTCTACTTGGCCAGCATGACACGCAGGAGATCGGCGCAACCTTCGGCGCCGTGACTCATGCTGTGCAGTTTCTCCACAAATTGCATAAGCTGGTAAATATCCTTAAAATCCATACTGGAACAGTATAATTTGGCGTTAAGTTCGTGCATCATGCCCGTAACTTTTTTGTGCTGCCGGCGCACAGCCCGGTAACGCTGCTTGACGTCATCCCGATCCACGCCCTCGTCATTAACCCAGGCGATGGTATCTTCAATAGCCGGTTTCAGCATTTTCACGCAAGAAGACACCGCATCAAGAAAATACAGCAAATCCCGCTGAAAGACTTCCGGAACAACCACACTACGCATAGCCAGCCATTGCAGGCCGGCTTGTCCGGCATCAAGGATATCGTCTTGCTGGCGGGTATAATTGAAAAAAATGTGCTTTTCTACCGGCAGAACAAGGCTTCGCGGCAGATGGTTACGGATATATCGCTTGATGGTGTCGGCCTTTTCTTCCGCTTCGTTCACTTCCCGTTGCAGGTCGCTGCATTCTTTGTCGCCCTCGCTGCCGCCGGAGATATAGCATCCCATGGATTCCTCTATAAGCGCCATGCCTATAGCTATCTGCTCATAGTGCTCAAGCAGGCCGAGGAAAGGTGAACGCGGGGAAATAAGGCCGAAAAAGGGAATACGTAGCGCCATACCACTAACCTCCTGCAAGACGGTATTGAAACATGAAATTGCTCAGTCCAGGAAGCTCCACCGTAGTATCTGAAAAATAATAATGCAACTGAAACCGGCAATAGGTACCGTCAACACCCAGAAGAGCAGGATTTTCGCCAATACTCGAAAATCAACCGCATGGAATCCTCTGGCGAGGCCAACCCCTACGACCGAACCGACGGCGGCATGGGTGGTGGATACCGGCAACCCGAGATTAGAGGCCATCAGCACGGTGGTGGCTGAGCCGAAAGCGACGGCGAATCCCCGGCTGTTATTTATTTTTGTGATGCGCTCGCCTACTGTTCCCATGACTTTGTATCCCAGACAAAAGATGCCGGAAGCTATGCCCAGCCCTCCCATGATCAGCAACCATACGGGAATATCCAGTTGTCCCGCCATGCTGCCCTGCGTCGCGATAAAGTAAATGGCGATTACCGGACCGATGGCGTTGGCCACGTCATTGGCGCCCTGGGAAAGGGCCACATAGCATGCCGTTCCCACCTGCATGCGCCGGAATACTCCCTCGACCTGCGCGCGAGGAGTACCCTCGGGCATATCTTTTTCAATGAGTTTGGGTAGATAGTGGCGTAATACGAGCATACTGACGGCGGCAAGCAGCAGGGCAAGACAGATCCCTTGCCAACCCGCAAGATGCATTTGCCGACCGTATGGCGTTTTATAGCAGAACGACAGTATAATAATAGCCAGCGTAACGGCTATCCAGAATGGAGCCCAACGTATGGCCGACCTGACGATCTGACGGCTGTACAGTATTGTTCCGCGGATATGCACAAAGACAATAAAGGAAATGAGCGCGCCGAAAAAGGGAGAAACTATCCAGGAGACAATCACGCCGATCAGATTCCACCACTGCACCACGTCAGGCCCCCCGGCAATCAGACCGAAGCCCACAATACTGCCGACGATGGAGTGCGTGGAAGAAACGGGCAATGCCGTGCATGTGGCGATCAATACCCATAATCCCGAGGACAAAAGAGCGGCAAACATGCCGATCATGAGTATCGACTGATTATGAATGACGTCCGGGTTGATTATGCCGCGACAGATGGTGGCGGCGACCTGGGAACCCAGAAAGACCGCTCCGATGAAATTAAGCAGAGCGGCTATTATGACCGCCTGACGGAGAGAAATGGCCTTGGCGCCCACAGCGGCGGCCATGGAGTTGGCTACGTCATTGGCCCCCAGGCTGAAGGCCATGAGAAAGCCGCCCAGAACGGCCGCGATAAAAATGCCGTGCGTAAATTCCATCAGCTTACCGTAAGTGCTTTTGACCGCGTAGGCTGTTTGGAGTAGGCGCTATCGCCGGAATGCACGTAGAAGGTTCCACCGGCTGTGGCCAACAGGCGATCAGATGAATCGCGCACGGAGGCTGAAGCCACGACCAATTTACGCCCTTTTTTCACTACGTCGGCCTCGGCGATGATATCGCCTTCCTTGTCCGGATCCGCCGCGCGCAGGTAGCGTATATTCATTTCCGCAGTGGCAATGGGCTGATGGGAGGCAAAGAGAGAAAGCACGGCGTGGGCCATGCATTCGTCAGCCAAAGTCGCCAGGAGGCCTCCGGCCACCTGCCCTCCCCCCTGGCGCAGGTGGGGGCCGATGGGCATGACGATGGAAGCCTTGCCCTGTTCGGCAAACGTCAGGCGCACCCGCAGAAAGGCGAACAGGGGGTTAACTTTTTGGTCAAATTGTCTCACGGCTTCAAGATAGTTTTGAGGCATACACGCTCCTTAGGCGTAATCGCGGCGCTGTCTGCGCTCCTTCGGATACTCCCGCATGCGGTATCCGCAGAAAATACACGCGGAGGAGCTTCATGCGGGCGGTACGGCGCGTCCCGTGAAACGAAGCAGGCCGTCCAGGGTCGTATAGGGGTGTGGAGGACAGCCGGGAACATACAGGTCAACGGGCAAATGAGCAAGGGCGCCTTCAGTCCCTTGACCTGAATCGCCGGAGGGCAGAGCCCTGAATATGCCGCCGGAAATGGCGCACGCTCCCACGGCGATGACGACTTTAGGAGACGCCATGGCGTTATGGCATTTGAACAAGGCTTTCTGCATGTTGTGCGGTACGGGGCCTGTCAGGGCCATGGCGTCGGCATGCCGGGGAGACGCGACAAAGTCTATGCCGAAGCGGGAAAGATCGAATACCACGGTGCCGAGCACGTTGAGATCCGCCTCACAGGCTCCGCAACCGGCGGCCGTGACCTGGCGCAAGCGAAACGATAGGGTAAAGGCCCCGCTTGCGGCGCGGGTGGGCGTTAACGGCAATTCGGGCAATTGAAAAAAACGCTCCTGCCGCAAGGGCAGCGATTGGCTCACGTTTTGCGCTTCGCCTGGCATATACTCCGACGGGCGGATGAGCAGGGCATGCCGCTCGGTGGAAGCCAGTCTCCAGTCTGTGGTAAACACCAATGCCTGTGTGGGGCAGCTTCCGGCGCAGGCGCCGCAAAAGGTGCATACGCCCATATCTAAAGTCGGAGAGCCGTTATCACACTCGATAGCCCCTATCGGGCAGGCCAGACGGCACAGGTCACAGTCTCTTCCCTGCGCGCCCGTACAAAGGCCGGCATCAATGAAGGGCCGTCCCCGAAAACGGGGAGGCAGGGTCGGCGAATCGGCGGGAAAGGGCACGGTACGGTGTTTCTGACGAAATCGCTCGAAAAGGATATCCAGCATACAAAGACTCTTTCGATTCGCGGTTTTCGGCACGGCTCACGGCGGCTTTGCCGTCGCGCCGCCTTTTAAGGCGGCGCGAAAAGTCACTGATGAGTGATTGCTATACGACTACAGGTCATGCCCGCAATAAGAGAGATTAAAGCTTTTGTTGCACAGAGGAAAATCAGAGATCTGCTGCCCTCTCAGAGCCATAGCCAATCCCATCCAGTTATGGAACGAGGGATCGGCGATCGTGTAAGCGGCCAAACGCCCGCTGTCGTCTGTGATGCCGACATGACACACTTCTCCCCGCCAACCTTCCACAAGAGAGACGGCAAGATATTCGGGCATAAGCGTAGGTATGGCGGGGGATTCGGCGCATACGGCATCCTCTCCGTCCTCATCAAGAAAATCGGTAAGCAGGCGCTGACAGAAGGCGACGGAAGCGGCAATCTCGTCGTGACGCACTTTGGCGCGGGAATATACGTCTCCCGCAGAGGCTACGCATAAATCGGGCGGCGTGGGCAAATCAGGCAGGGGCAGACTGTGTCTGGCATCCCGCTTCAGCCCGGAGGCGCGCGCGGCCACTCCCACCATACCGAGGCGCAGGGCCGTTTCCACGGATACGGAGCCGACGGCGGACAACCTGGCGGCAACCGAAGAAGAATCCCACATAAGCTTGAGGGCGCCCATGACGTCTTTGCCCGTAAGGGTCATTCTTTCCTTGAGACGCAAGACCAGAGAATGATTTAAGTCATGGAGGACTCCGCCGGGGACGAGCAGCCCGCGTCCAAAACGGCTGCCGCAAATCATGGCGGACATGTTCAACCAATCGCCGCGTAAGCGCCCGCAATAGGATAACGTGGGCAAAAAGCCGATATCCCCGGCCAACGCCCCCATATCTCCCGTATGATTGGCCAGGCGCTCAAGCTCAAGGGCCAGAGCGCGCACCAACTGACCGCGCGGAGAAGGAGCGGCGTCGGCCAGGGCTTCCATGTTGGTGCAGTATGCCCATGTATGGGCTATAGTGCTGTCGCCGGCGATGGTTTCCATAAGGGCCAAGGTGCGCGGATACGGGCCGTTCCTGAGCAGGCTTTCCATTCCCCGGTGGTGGTAGCCCAAAGAGATTTCCAGGTGCAGAACCTTTTCCCCCAGGCACTGGAAACGAAAATGTCCGCACTCTATGACGCCGGCATGGATAGGCCCCACGGATACCTCATGGATGTCGTCTCCATATATATGGAAAAAGTCCGTATCCCCTATTTCCGGCCCGCCTGTTTTTTCGAAACGTACAGGCTTGAGCCAGGGATGCCCTTCAGGCGTGATGCCGTGTTTTTCATATATTTCGCGCTCGAACAGATGCATTTGCGGCGTGTGTTTGGCAAAAGAGGTATACCTGCCGGAGACCCCGGCCGTTGCGGCGTGCAGCTTGCCGCTTGTATCCGAAGCCAGAATGGCGATTAAACGGTGCGTATGTTCGCCGTCTTTCTCCGACGGGGTGAAACACGATGCGGGCAAGGCGAAAAAAGAGATCACCCTGCCGCCATTCCGAACCGTGTTGACCAGCCAATGGCTGAAATGGCTGAAACTGAGTTGGGGTACGGCCTGTAAAGGGACAGCGCCACCATTGAGTAACTGCAGTGAGTCAGGGGTTCCGGACGGGAATCCCCCCGCTTGTCCTTGCTGTGATACATTATCGAGATACATGCTGCTTGCCATAGCTGCCTTGTACGAAGATTGTGTCTGTCACGGTTTAAAAGCCAAAGCTGCGGCGAGATCCAGGGCTTCGCCGAACCATTCGGGCATCATGATGCCGAGGCTCAGCACAAGCAGCATAAGACAAAAAGACGGAACGGTCAGAAAGAGATTTTCCGTTCTCGCCGGTCTGATGCCGGGAGGAGTTTTTCCCTGGCACATATGGAGAATCGGAGTAATCATGCCGACAAAGATAATCCCTAGAAGCGCCAGATATAACAGCGCCGGCCAGAAGTTTCCCTGCCGCAGAATTCCTTGAAGCACGGAATATTCACTGATGAACAGGCCAAAGGGAGGAAATCCGGCAATGGCAAATATGCCGGCCAACCATAAGGGACCGGTAAAAGGCAGGGTTTTGGCGAGACCGGTCACGTCATGGCCGGATTTGGTGTTGTATTTGGCCAGAATATTGCCCGCGAGGAGGAATAAGGCGGCTTTAGCCAGGGAATGATTGATCATATGCAAAACGCCGCCGCGTGCCGCCTCCATGCCCGAACCCAGGGCAATCAGCAGTATGCCCATGTGTTCGACGCTGGAATAGGCCAGCATGCGTTTGAAATCACCCTGGCCGACGATGAACATGGCGGCGACAAGCATGGAAAGAAAGCCGAAGGCCAGTAGCAGACTGCTGGCGAACTCGCCAAATCCCACAGCCGTACTGATCTGGAACAGTCTGAATATTCCCAGAAAAGCGCAGTTGAGCAACGCGCCTGAAAGCAGGGCCGATACCAAAGAAGGCGCTTCGCTGTGGGCATCGGGCAACCATGTATGCATAGGCGCGACGCCCATTTTAGTGCCGTAGCCGATGAAAAGAAAGACAAAGGCGGCTTTGAACCAGCCGGGGTAAATATTGCCGGCGTTAAGGATCAACGCGTCCACGCTCATGCTTGAAGCAGGGCGTTCCTGGGTATGCACGGAGATGTCCAGAAGCACATTGCCGATAAGCGCCAAGGCTATACCCACGGAACAAATCAGGAGATATTTCCACGTGGCTTCCAGGGATCTCCGGTGCCGATGAAAATAAATGAGCGGCGCGCTGACCAGCGTTGTCGTTTCAATGCCCACCCAGAGCAGGCCGAAATGCCGCGTAATCGCAACCAGTACCGCCGACGTTAAAAAAAGCAGCAGGCACGCGGTAAAGGTCGCTTCCGGCGCGTTGGAAAAATGCAGGCCCTGCTGAAAATCCTTACGTACGCCCGCGGTTTCTGATCGGAAATACCCAACGGCATAGACGGAGGCAACAAAAAAAAGAAGGGTTGTCAGGGTGAGGACAAGCTTCCCCATGGCATCAAGCTGAAATATTTCTTCATTAAAGGAAATAGGCGGTATTATCCAGCAGGAAAGCGCCAAAAGCAACTCTCCCCCGGCGACCGTCAACAGCACAAGACGCCTTGGGGCATCCGTCGGAATGAACCAGGAAGCAATAGCGGCGGCAAAGGGCAGGCAAAGCAGTGCGATAAACATGATTTAATCCCGTAGCACCGCAAAGCGGTCCACGTCCGTGGATTCAAAAACCCGGTAAATATGAAGAACGGCAATACCCATAACAAAAATACCCACCAGAATATCCAAAAGGATGGAAAGCTCAAGCCACAGATTTTCATACTGGATCATAGGCACGTTCAGAAGATAGATACCGTTTTCCAGTACGAGGTAGCCGAAGATTTGATTCAAGGCGGTTCGCTGCGTGACAATGAGCAGCAGGCCGGCAAAGATGGTAGTGAAAGAGGTGGGAAACACCTGTGAAAATAGAGCGTTAAAGGTAAGTCCCAGACGTCCCGCCAGCCAGAGGGAAAGCATAAAGCCGCATAAGCCGATCAGCACGCAGACTGTACTGCCCACATAAGGTCGCATGGCGGAGAACGGAAGTTGCTTCATTGTGCGCCAGAGCAGCCAGGGGAGCAAGATTCCTTTGGTGCCGAAAAAAATGGCTGCGACCACCCACGGATAGATAGCGGTTTCTCCGGTATGCATCAAAAGAGGCAGCGCGCCGAGCAGCATGCCCTGCAATGCGATAAGCCTGATGCAGACGCGGCGGTGTTCAGCCGCAAGAAGGCTCAAATCCGTGAGCACGATGAAGCCCAGGATTACATGCAGCCAGCCCATGGAGGAAAAGAAAGGAACGCCGGACATAGACTACCTCCATAAACTCAAGGCCGCAAGACAGGCAAACGAACCTGCCAGGGTAAGCACTTGAGGTACGCGTTCAAGGCGCAGCCGAGCCATGGCCGACTCCACGCAACCTACCAGTGCGGCAATGCAGAGGATCATCAACAACATCGTTCCCGCTTCAAGGGCAAAGGAGGGAAAAGACCCGGCAGGACTGCTTCTTTCGGCAAAACCCCATACACCCGCCTGGGGTATGGCTATCCCGCTGATAATCAGACAGAATATCCACAGTTTCAGGGATGCCGAGTATTCCAGCAAGGCCAGATCCGGACCGCTGTGATCCAGGATCATAACTTCGTGGATCATGGTCAGTTCAAGATGCGTATTGGGATCATCCACAGGTATGCGGCTGTTCTCTACAAGCAGCAATAAAAACAAAGCGATGGCAAGCAAGAGGTACATAGGCCACTCGGCAAGCCAGAGCGTTGCGGGCAAGCCTCCCAGTATCAAGGAGAGACTGTACTCCCGTGATGCATAAGCGAGCACCATAAGGCAGAAAATCAGGATGGGCTCGGCCATGGCGGAGAACAGGCTTTCACGCGCGGCGCCCATGCCCTCAAATGCGCTGCCCGTATCCAGAGCCGCAAGTATAAGCATATAGCGGGAAAAAGCCAGCAAAGCCGGCATAACGATGAAATCGCCGGGAAACGACAGTACGGCCGGCACTCCGCCGAACGGCAACATGAGCAAGGCCGCCAATGCGGCGGCAACGCCCGCTACGGGCGCGATGCGAAAAAAGCGCGTGGAGGTCTGCGGATAGACCGAATTCTTGCGCAGCAATTTGTTGATGTCAAAATACAGTTGCAGGAGCGGCCGCCCCTGTCTGCCGGCCACCTTGGCCTTGACCCGGTTGATAATGCCGAAAAGTAACGGCGCCAGAAGCAGGGAAAGCAGCAGGCATGCGATCGAAGCGCAATACTGGGCAGGATACGGCTTGATCATGTCCACTCCAGAGCCCAGAAAAGGGCAATGAGCAACGCTGCAAGAATGTATAAGATATACAGATTGACCAATCCCCGTTGCAGGCCCTTGGCCGATTCGGCCAAAAAGGCTACCGGCCGGAAAAGCAGCCTGTTCCATAGCGAAGTGGGCCAATCAGCCACTTCCATACTCGCCGTCGCCTCAGACGGGAAAAAAGCGTCCATACGCGGCAGGCGCAGGCGCGCTCGTATCAAGGGTTGCAGAATGGAAGCCAAGCTGTGGGCAAAAGAGCCTCCGGAATATTGCATGCGCGCTGTGGGTCGGCAGTAGCCGCAATCCCATGTAATACCTTCTTCAGGAGGATATTTGGCCGCAAGAAAACGTCTTCCTCCGGCAATCAGCGCGCAGGCCAGTAAAAGCAGGCATCCCGTCAGGGCGTACCATGCGAGCAGATCGCCGCCCAAAACAAAATCCGCTTCCACGAGGGGAGCTGACGGGTAAAGCGTTTGGGAAAACCATTGCAGTGCAATGCGCAATGCGCGTAGCAGAAAGGGACCGGCCAGACTTGCCCACAGGCAGGATGCCGCCAGAAATACCATAATCAGGCGAAGTTGCGTTTCCGGTTCGCAGGCGTCGTCGCTTTCCCGTCCTCGCGGCGAGCCCAGAAAGGCAAGGCCGAAAAGGCGGGCGAACGCGAACAGCGCCAAGCCGGCGATGCACCCCAGAACAAAAAAGGCCGCCCAGAAAATCAGGGAAGATTCTGTTCCGCGCGCGGCATCGGAGCCCAGGGCAAACCCGAGATAGATCAGCATTTCGCTCATGAATCCGTTGAAGGGAGGCATACCGGCGATGGCGGCCGCCCCCATGGCAAAGCATCCGCCGGTAAGCGGCAGGCGTTTGTATAATCCCCCCAGGTGCTGGATCTGTGTCGTGTGCGTTCCTTCTTTGACTGCGTTGGCCGCGAGAAACAGCAGACTTTTGAAAAGCGAATGGTTCCACATATGCAGAAAAGCGCCGGCGAGCAACAACGCCATGGCGACGGAAGCTCCGTTGCGACCGGCCAGAAGAGCGGCACCCAGGGCCATGCAGATGATGCCCATATTTTCAGCGCTGGAGTAAGCCAGCGTACGCTTCATGTCCGACTGGGCCGCCCCCAGCAGGATGCCCAGTACCCCGGAAAAAGCCCCCACTCCCATAAGCGTATAGCTCCACCATGGGTCTCCGGGGCCGAACAGGCTGACAATACGGAAGATGCCGTACATGCCCATGTTCAGCATAGTGCCGGAAAGCAGCACGGCGACATGTCCCGGCGCTGACGAGTGCGCCTCCGGCATCCACATGTGCAGAGGGATGATACCGCATTTGGCACCAAAGCCGATCAAGGCCAGTATCAGAAAAATTCCTGCGTTTGCGTGGCCGGCAAGGTTCATATAGGAGGTAAAATCCGAAGCCCCCGCCTCTGTGGTCAGCATGGCGAAAAGAAGCAGGAGAGGCAGGGCGCCGAGATGCGCGGCCACAAGGTATATCCAGCCCGCAAAACGCTCATCGCCCGTTTTGTCGCTATGAGACAGCAAGAAAAACGGCGCCAGCGACATAATCTCCCAGAGAATCAAAAAAAGCGCTCCGTCAGCGGCGAGAAGCACCATAGCCATAGCGGCTATGAGCAGGCAGAAAAAAAAAGCATGCCTGCCGTGACGCAGTTGATCCGCAAGCAGCCGCATTCTGGCCGGAGCGGCGAGAGATGCCAGGCCGGAAAGCAGAAACAGGGGAATGAGAAACACGCATGAAAGCGGATCCAGTTGGAGAAGCACTGTTCCCAGCGGCAAAGCAACCGGCGGCGCTACCGTGTGGACGGTCCCCTCCCAGAGGGAGGCGCCGGCGCCGGCGAGTCCCAGAATCGCGGCCGGAACGATAAACCAGGGAAGAAAACGCCCGGAGTCCCTGGTCGAGCCGCACGACAAACATACAAGGGCGCAGCAGCAAATGAGGACAACAGCAGCAAGAATACAGATCATACGGCACAGCGGGGCTACAGAATTCAGACCAGAGCGGAACACCTTTGAAAGGCGGCATTCGCCGTTTACGATGAAAACACGTTTCGCCTACTCTTCGTGTGTGCGGGTCGGCGTTTACGCTACCGGCTGCCAGAGCATTTTCACTGAAAATGTTCTGATGTCGGTTGTGGTCTGGTTACTCCAAACACCCTCAATAGTCAAGGCGTACGCCGCACCTGTTTTTTTTCGAATCAATGCCGTAAAGGGAAGATGCTCTACGCACACCAGCGCGGCGCGCGTTCATACGGCGCCGGCGGCCAGGGGAGGAACCTTCAATGTGAAGCCCCTATCCGGAATTCCGGATAGGGGCATGTAATCGGGTGATGCCGTCAAGAACGACCATGTTCGCGGGATGGACTTACATCTTGGCGCCGGAAGCGGCTCCCTGCATTTTGACTTCCACTTTCTCGGTCAGGCTGGCATAGTATTCACGCAGGATGTCCAGCACTTCGTCGCGACCGAAGTGATCCGGAATGGCGCTGCCGTCGGAAAGCATTTTCCGCAGCTTGGTACCGGACAGAATGACGCGGTCGTCTTTGCCGTGCGGGCAGGTACGCAGGGAGGCCATGCCGTCGCACTTGGTGCAGTAAAAGGTCCAGTCAATTTTTAAAGGCTGGCAGAGCAGGTCTTTAGCCGGGTTGCCCGTGACCGGGATACGATTGAAAATATCCTGAGCTTCGAACATGCCGTAGAAATCCCCCACTCCAGCATGATCGCGGCCGACAATAAGCCGGTTCATTCCGAAATTCTGACGGAACAAAGCGTGGAGCAACGCTTCACGCGGACCGGCATAGCGCATGTCAAGGGGATAGCCGGCCTGGATGACGTGATCTTTCACAAAATACAATTCAACAAGCTTGTTGATGGCCGGCACGCGCACTTCAGCAGGAATGTCGCCGGGCTTCAGATTACCGATCAAAGAATGGATCACCACGCCGTCGCACACTTCGACGGCGATTTTCGCCAAATATTCATGGGAACGGTGCATAGGATTACGAAGTTGCAGGGCGGCAACGGTGCTCCAGCCACGCTTGTCCAATTCGGCGCGCAGCACGCTGGGACGCATGTATACGCCGGCATAATCTTTGGGATAACGCCCTTCGGAAAGCACCTTTACCGGACCGGCCAAGTTGAATTCCTTCTGCTCCATCACCATCTTGACGCCGGGGTGATCCTTTTCGGCTACTTGCCAGAATTTACTGTCGGAAGAATCTTCGCCGGCACCCTTAAAGATCGTTTCGCATTCCCACTTTTTTTCCGCGGCGGTCAGGGCGTATTTTTCCGTCACTTTCATCGTGGCGTATATCTCGTCCTTGAAAACCAGAGCGATTTCATCATTGACGCTGATGGCGCCGGCCTCGTCCTTGTTTGCGTCAAGGGTAACGGGCACGGGCCAGAAGGTTCCGTCAGCAAGGGTGAACTTCTCGCAAACGTTTTTCCAGTCGGCTTTAGTCATGAATCCGTTCAGGGGAGAGAATCCGCCGATACCCATCATAATCAGGTCGCCGCGTACACGAGGACTGATTTCCACCTTCTTGAGGCCTGCCGCTTTCTTTACTTCAGCTTCACGGGCAGCGCCTTCAAGCAGACTGCAAACAAGGCCTTTGCCACCATGTGGAGGGACCAGTTTGGACATATTATACTCCTCAAGATAGGGTTATTAAAGGATAACGAAACCGTAACTCTGCTAATACGTGGATAACTGTAAAACAGTCCGAGAATGCATCAGACTTCGCTCACGTGTTGACTTTGTGAAAAAAACTACAAAATGTCAACCCTCTTCAGAACAACGCACAGCAAACAGCGCAACGAACGCGGTCTTGCC
Organism: Desulfovibrio sp.; assembly: GCA_031279825.1. GTDB lineage: Bacteria > Desulfobacterota > Desulfovibrionia > Desulfovibrionales > Desulfovibrionaceae > Frigididesulfovibrio. The sequence goes on from JAITHT010000081.1 coordinate 117,096, forward strand.
GTTCCCGTCTTTCCGCCATGCGCGCTTGCGGAATTTTCGGCAAGCTCTATCCAGAGCCTTTTCAGGTTGAAGATGCTCGTCAACCGGCAGCGTAAACGCCGGTTGCGTGCACGGGAAGCAGGCGAAACTTGTTTTCGCCGTCAACGATGCGTGCAACGTTTCGTTACTCTGCTCTGGCAGCCCCCTGCGCCGGGAATACACCCCCGGCCCGGTCCGGTATTGTTCGCCGAAAAACGCGGTTTTCGGCTTGCTCACGCCGCTTGTGGCGGCGCGCCGGACTTTCGTCCGGCGTCAGAAGTCATTTCATTGAGTGAATTATGAAATGACTTCTAATAAATACAATGAAATCAGCTAGACAACAGATTGTATTTGTCATGCGGCGTCTATTCTGTTAGGCTGGGATTAGAATACATCATGGAGGAATTGAGGAATCCGCCCCAAACTCCGTAAGGGGGATCACTTTTTTAAAGCCGACTGCTGATGCGTTATGCGAGAATTTTTGGCGGATCTTCACATCCACTCCCGTTTTTCCAGGGCGACCAGTCCCAGGTTGAGCGTTCCTCTTTTGGCGGCATGGGCCGGACTCAAAGGGCTCGATGTGCTCGGCAGCGGCGATTTTACCCACCCCCGGTGGCGCGAAGAATTGCGGCAGCAGGTGATCTACGAAGAGGCGAGCGGTCTTTATCTCCTGCGGGATCCGCAATCCGCGCACGCCGTCCTGCCCGAACTGCCGGTGGCCGCCATGCGGGGGAAAAGGGCGATCCCGCCGCCTTCAAACATGGAGACGCCTTCTGACGGCGACGCGGCGAACGTCCGTTTTATGCTGCAAGGGGAAATCAGCTCCATTTATAAACGCGGCGGCAAGGTGCGCAAAGTCCACAATCTGGTCTTTATGCCTAACTTTGAAGCGGCGGAACGTTTCTGTCTGCGACTTGAGCAGGTGGGGAATCTTCATTCCGACGGCCGCCCCATACTCGGCCTGGATTCCCGCGATCTGCTGGAACTGGTGCTTGAAACCCATCCCTCGGCTTTTCTTGTGCCCGCGCATATATGGACGCCATGGTTTTCCCTGTTCGGCTCAAAATCCGGTTTTGACAGAATGGAAGATTGTTTCGGTGACCTGACGGGAGAAATTTTCGCCCTGGAAACCGGCCTTTCTTCCGATCCGGCCATGAACCGCCTGTGGAGCGCTTTGGATAACTGCCGTCTTGTTTCCAATTCCGATGCCCACTCGGGTGAGAATCTCGGGCGCGAGGCCAATATCTTTGCCGGAGCCGTCAGTTATGACGGTATGCTTAAGGCATTGAAATATCCCCGGCAGACAGGGGATACGGCTTTTCTCGGCACCATTGAATTTTTTCCTGAAGAAGGCAAATACCATATGGACGGGCACCGCAAGTGCGGCATTGTCCTCACCCCGGCGCAAACCCGCGAATGCGGCGGCGTCTGCCCGGCGTGCGGCGCTCCTGTGACCGTAGGAGTTCTTAACCGGGTGATGGAATTGGCGGATCGCGAAGAACCCCTTTACGGATCTGAGCCGGAAGGGGGAACAGGAGTCGCCCGCGACGGCGGTTTCGCCTCATTGGCGCCTTTGTCCGAGATCCTGGGGGAGATCCTCGGCAGCGGCTCCAAAACGCGCAAGGTAGGCGACATGTATGCCAAAGCCCTGGAGCGCTTCGGGCCGGAATTGACTATTTTGCGCCGCACTCCCGAGGATGCGTTGGCGCGTTTCTTCCCTCCTCTGGGGGAGGCCGTCGCGCGTATGCGCCGGGGGCAGGTACATCTGCAAGGGGGCTATGACGGAGCATACGGCGTGGTGCGTATGTTCACCGATAAGGAACGCAAAGAACTCATGCGCGGGGCGGTTCCCGTTCCGCGCAAAAAAAACGACGGCGCGACCGTGTCCCTGCCGTTAATGGCACAATCCCCTCCCCCTACCGACGACGATAACGAGGAGTTCCTCTTTTCCGATCAAGACGTTTCGCAAGAGACACCGCCGGAAATCCCCCTGCCCCTTCCGGAACAAGGCAAACGTCTCCGGGTGCCCGGCATTGTCGATGGAGAAGTCCCGCTCATGCCTCCGTACAACGGTTCCGCGGGTATCGCCGCTTTGGGCGGCGCTCCTGCGACCCTTTCCGCGGATGTTCCGGCCACGCATTTTCCGGATTCTCCTTCTTCTCACAGCGTCCTTGCCGTTCCTTCTCCGGAAGGGGAAAACCCAGCCCCAAGACAGCGTATTGCCTCTCTCGATCTTACCCTGTCTCCCGACGAGTATCCCCCTTTGCCGAAAAACGACATCCCGGCGCGTTTCAAAACGCCGGCTGTCTCCGGCGTTTCCGCGTCGCAGGTCAGGGACGTCCCGCTCCCTACTGCTCCGCTTCACGCTACGGAAGCTCTCTCGCCGCAAAAAACGGATCATTCGCAAGAAAGGGCGGTACAGGCTGGCCCCGGCCCGGTGCTGGTGCTGGCCGGGCCGGGCACGGGCAAAACCAGGACGCTCATCGCCCGCATGCTCTCTCTGCTGGACAAAGGAATAAGCCCCCGGCGCATTCTCGCCGTTACCTTTACCCGGCGGGCGGCTTCGGAGATGGACAGCCGTCTTTCGGCCGCCTTGGGAACGCAAGTCCCTCTGCCCCGTACCGACACCTTGCACGCCCTGGCTCTGGAGGTTTGGCATAAAACCAACAGGGATACGCCCATCCTGCTTTCCGAAGAAAACGCTCGCCGGGTCTTTGCCGAGGCTAACAGCGAAGAGAGCGCCCAACTCGTGCGCGAAGGGTGGCAAATCGTTAATCTTTCCCGTGAGCGTCTGGAAATGCCCCCTCCGGAATTCGTCGAGATGGGCAGGCGTTACATGCGCGCCAAAACCGCCTGGAATCTGCTTGATTATACCGATTTGCTGGAATTCTGGCTGGAACGGGTCATGGGGAATCTCTTCACCCGCCCATGGGATCACGTGCTGGTGGATGAGGTGCAGGATCTTTCCCTTCTGCAGCTTACGTTGGCGCGCTCTCTCTTGCCTGCTTCCGGAGAGGGTTTTTTCGCCATCGGCGACCCGTATCAGTCCATTTATTCCTTTCGGGGCGCGTACGGGCAATGCAGGCAATTTCTGAGCGCGGCCTGGCCGGATCTTGAAATCATCCGCCTCCGCCACAACTATCGTTCGCTTAGCGGCATCGTAGAGGCCGCGAGAGCCGTTCTCGGCAGGCAGGCCGACGGCGCGCCTTTGCTCTCCGTTCGCGGCCGGCAGGCTTCCATTCATTTGTTTGAAGCTCCCGGCGCGGATGCGGAGGCCGCCTGGATAGCCGGGCGCATCAGCGGTCTTATCGGCCTCGGCAGCCACACTCTCGCCGATGCGGCGAAATCCGGGAAAAAAAACCTCCCGGCGCAATGCGTCCGCGCAAGGGAAACAGCCGCCTTCACGCCCCCTGCGGAGCGGATTGCGCGAACTTCGCAGGAGGCTGTGCTCCCGGATGACGATGCAAGGTACAGCCCCGGCGACTTCGCCATACTCGTCCGTACCCATGCCCTGGGTGCTCCGTACCGTAAAGCTTTGGCTCGGGCGGGCGTCCCTGTATCCGACCCCGCAGCCGACGCCTTTTGGGCCGATGAACGGGTCGCTCTGATACTCCACGCCGCCGGACGTATGCTCGGTATCGCCGTTGATACCATCGGCGATGCGACTCCCGCCTTCCCCGATAAAATTTTGGCAAAGGGCCCGTTAAGCGTTGCCGCCTATATGTCTTCCTCTCCTCCCTTTGACGCGCTGTTCTGGCAGTCCGCAGCCTTTCGTTCCCTGGTAAAAGCGTACGAAGCCAACGGAGGATGGGCGGAATTGATCTCCTGGATTTCCTTGCAGGACGAACTTGAATTGGTGCGCGGCAAAGCTGAAAAGGTACAGATCGTCAGCCTGCATGCGGCTAAAGGCCTGGAGTTTCGAGTTATTTTTCTCCCGTGCCTTGAAGACGGCCTGCTCCCCTTTGCCGGGTACGAACTTCTTACCGGCAAGTTGCCGGAAAAAAGCGTCCGCTTTGACCTTGAGGAGGAACAACGCCTCTTCTATGTGGGTATCACGAGGGCCAAAGATGCCCTTTACCTTTCCTGCGCCGCCAAGCGGCTTCTCTATGGCCGCGAACTGCGCCTCAAGCCTTCCCGCTTTCTTGCCTGCCTGCCTGAAGAACTTTTCTCCCGTTCAACCCTCGTGGCCCGCACCAGACGCAAGGAACACCAACTCACACTCTTATGATGGGAGCTTTGCTCGTGAACGACAGGCCGATTTACTTCGACGGCTTCGCTGATCCGGCGCTTTGCCGGGAACTGCTGGCGCGTCTGCGTCGGGAAATCGCCGAAACCGACGACGGACGTCTGCGGTTCATGGAGGTTTGCGGCACGCATACCGTGGCTATTTTCCGTAGCGGCCTGCGTTCTCTCCTGCCTGAAGGGGTGGAGCATCTGTCCGGCCCGGGCTGCCCGGTATGCGTAACCCATGAGAGGGAAATAGCAGCTTGCACGGCCATGGCGAAAAAGGAGGGCGTGCTGATCGCCACCTTCGGCGATCTTCTGCGCGTGCCAGGCTCCGGCGGGGACAGTCTGCAACAGGCCAAGGCGGATGGGGCGGAGATAGAGGTGGTGTATTCTCCTCTGGATGCCCTGAATCTTGCCCGGCAGCGCCGTGACCGCACCGTGGTTTTTTTGGGTGTCGGTTTTGAAACCACCGCTCCTACCGTGGCCGCCACGGTGCAAATGGCCAGGCAGCGGGACATGGAGAACTTTACCGTACTGACCATGCACAAACTGGTGCCGCCCGCCCTTGAGGCATTGTTGGCGCAGGATGAGGTTGACGTGGACGCTTTCCTGCTGCCCGGACACGTCTCCACCGTCCTGGGCATACGCCCCTACGCCTTCATCGCTGACAGGCATGCGAAACCCGGGGTGGTCGGCGGTTTTGAGCCGGCGGACATTCTTCAATCGCTGCTTCTGATGATCGAGATGCGTAAAATGCGTCAACCAGCCATAATCAATCAATACCGGCGCGCCGTGGATGATGGCGGCAATCCCCGGGCCCGAGGCATTCTTTTTGACGTCTTCGCGCCGACTGACGCCGTTTGGCGCGGCATAGGAGTAATTCCGCAAAGCGGTCTTGCCATGCGGGAGGAGTACGCGTCCTTTGATGCCCGGTGCCGCTACGATCTGTGCCTGCCCGATACGCCGGACATTAAAGGCTGCCAGTGCGGCGCTGTGCTTAAGGGCCGGATCGCGCCGAATCAGTGCGCTCTTTTCGGCACGGCCTGCACCCCGGCAAACCCCGTCGGCCCCTGTATGGTGTCCACGGAAGGCAGTTGCGCCGCTTACTTCACCTATCATCCCGCCGGAAGACTTCCGGCGCGTTAAGGAGTCGCCTTGTATGTCGACCATAGCTGGCGGTGAGAGCGTTATCCTTTCGGACGAAGGGAGGGGGCCTTCCGCTGACGCGGATGCTCATGGCTGCGGCCACGATCATGGGCATAGACATGAAAACACGGCGTCAGCCGCTGACTCCTGCCTTACGGTAAGGGCGATATCCGGCTTGTCGGGCGATATGATTCTTGCGGGGTTGGCCTTGATAAACGAAGCTTCGCAGGAAGATCTGGATGCCCTTACCGCCGAATTGGATATGGATGTTCTCACCGGCGCATGCAGCCTGGAACGGCGCAGCGTTAATCATATAGCGGGCTGGGGGTGTCGTATCCGCCTTCCCCGCGAACATGCCCATCGGGACATGCGCGCCATAACCGACATCATTGAAAAAAGCGCCATGGCGCCGCAAGCGGCATCTCTGGCGTTGGCGACATTCTCCCTGCTGGCGAATGCGGAAGGCGCGGTGCACGGACTTGCCCCGCATGACGTGGTTTTTCATGAAGTAGGCGCTTTGGACAGCATTCTGGATATCTGTCTGGCATGTTCGCTGTTTGTCCGCCTTGCGCCCTCCCGTTTCGTGTGCAGTCCTCTGCCCCTCGCCGACGGCGGCGTGCATTGCGCCCACGGCTGGCTGCCCACCCCGGCGCCGGCGGTGCTTGAATTGCTGCAGGATATTCCCGTGTGCGGTTTTTCCGGTAGAGGAGAAACCGTCACCCCCACGGCCATAGCCTTGTTGAGGGGGATGGGGGCGCTTTTCGGCGCGTGGCCGTCCATGCGCATTGAACGCCGCGCCCTGGTTTACGGCAGTCATGAGTTCAGCGATGCTCCCAACGGCGCCATATGGGCCTTCGGCCCACACTCTCTCCGGATATAGACGCGCTTTGCGGCAGCGGCAATGCTTGGGTATTTCAGGGACACAAGGTATTTCGTTATTTCAGGGACACAAGACTAATTATCTCATTTAGGCAGTTTATGATACCTTATGCATACCCGCTTTTAGACATTTTCACTTTGAAAATATTCCGGTAACCGGCAGCGTAAGCGCCGGCTCTCGTGCACGAGGAGTGGGCGAAACGTGTTTTCGCCGAGGGCGACGAGTGCAGCGTTTCAAAGTTAACCTGCTCCAGAATGCAAAAAAAGCAACGTGGCATTCACGTTGCCTTATATGCTCCAATGGAGCGGGAGACGGGACTTGAACCCGCAACACCCGGCTTGGGAAGCCGGTGCGCTACCATTGCGCTACTCCCGCAGAACAGTGCAGACATATACGGCAACAAATTTGGCGCGTCAAGTCAAGAGTGGTGATAGACGTGTTTAATAGCGGTTTTTAGCGTCTCCTTTTTTCCTGTTTTTTTTCCTTGAACAGCGCACAAGGAATACAAGAAAAACGATGAGGTTCGGAAGCGCGTATACCCCATCAGGGCGCTATCACAAGATTGACGCCGTATATTATGGTTGCATACGAATCAAAACCGCAAAGCTTTTTTTCTTGATTCCAGGGCGGGGCCATATAGGGGGAGATTACCCAGCCTACTTCCTTGTCGCCGTCCAGATGCCGTCCCAATGTTCAGGCGGATTTTGCGACAGCGTTTGGGCGCGTTCCCGATACACGGCGTACAGCGCGGCCTCCGGGAAGCGTTTGCACAGAACGGCGAGAGACTCGGCGGCGCGGGGGAAATCGCCGGAACGGTACAGGCCGCAGGCTTCCTCCCAGGCGAGAAACTCCTCACGGCGGGCGGCCGCATCCTCCCGGCGCAGAGGGGCATACACCCTGACCGGCTGTGACTTGCCCTTGACCCGGATGGTGTCCAGATAGTGAAACGCGAAAGCCTCCCCGCACCCGGCCATGGTTTCCCCGCTGACCACAAGGCCCACTCCGTATTGCGGGCAGAGTCCTTCCAGACGGGAGGCCAGATTCACGTTGTCGCCGATGAGGGTATAGTTGACCAATTCCTCCGACCCCATGTTGCCCACATAGGCCGGGCCGGTATGGACTCCCGCCCCGATGCGCACCCCCACGCCGAATTCCGCCTGAAGCTCCCCGTTCAGGGTCAGGAGCTTTTCCTGCATGGCCAGAGCGGCGCTTACCGCCCGCGCCGGATGCTCCGGCACGTCCAGGGGCGCGTTCCAGAAGGCCATGAGGGCATCGCCGATAAACTTGTCCAGGGTGCCGCCGTGTTCACGGACAAGAGCGGTCATGGGCGTGAAATAACGGTTGAGCAGATTGACCACCTCTTGCGGGGAGAGTTTTTCGGAAAGGGAGGTGAACCCCCGGATGTCGGTGAAGAGGATGGACAGTTCCCGTTCTTCCCCGGCAAAAAGATTGCCGCGCAGTTTTGTGATGCGTTTGACGATTTCCGGGGAGACGTAGCGGGAAAAGGCGTTACGCAGGATGAGCTTTTGCCGTTCTTCATGCCAGAAGCGCAGAAAGAGCAGGCTTGCGCCCATGACCGCGACCGTGATCACGCTGTACAGGGGGGAGACGAACAGCCCCTCCGTAAAGAAGCGGCGGGAGATCAGGACAGCGGCGGCGGGGAGGAGCGCCGCCACCGGCAGGTATATCCGGGGCCGGGCAAAGCCGAAGGCCAGGGCGGCGATAAGGCCGGAGGCGACAATGCTCAAAAGCTGCGCGGCGGGAGTCCAGGGAGGAATGCCAAGGGCGTTCCCGGTCAGGATGGCGTCCACAACGGCGGCATGAATTTCCACGCCGGGGTAGATCGGATCAAGGGGAGTCGCGCGGATATCCAGCAGCCCCGGCGCCGATGTGCCCACAAAGACTATCCGCCCCTGCAGAGCGTCCGGGGGCGCGGTTTTCCGCAGCACGTCCGCCGCGCTGATATAGGGATACGTTCCGCTGGGACCGATAAAAGGAAGAGATACGGAACCCTGTGCGTCCACCGGCGTCGCCAGCTGCCCTACCCGGACGGATTCAAGGCCGTAAGGCCCGGAACGGAGGATGAGGTTGTTGCTCCCCATGGCCAGCATCAGTGAGCGCAGGGCCAGGGAGGGGTAGATGTCGCTCCCTACCCGGATGAGCAAAGGCGCCTTGCGCACGATGCCGTCCTCGTCCGGGGCGACGTTGATGAAGCCGAGCGGGGCGGTGTCGAGCAGGAGGGGCAGAGGCGGCACGGCGTTTTTCGCCGAGGGCAGGGAGCGTTCCAGAGGAATCGCGCCGGGAGAGGACCGTTCGATGCAGGTGACGGAAGGGGGGATGTCCTGAGCGGCGGACGTGCCGTCAAAACGGCCGTAAAAGCCGAGTACGGCCGGACTGCGCCGCAGGGCCTCCATCAGCAGTCGGTCAAAATCATGCAGGCTGTGGGGCAGACTGTCCAGATTCAGGGCAGCGCCCCTGTCTCGGCGCAGGGCTTCGCGCAGCCGCTCCGGCGAGGAGCGATCCGGCTCCGCGAACATAATGTCCAGCCCGACGGCGGCCACCCCGTATCCGTTCAGGGCATCCAGCAAGTCCGCCACAAGGTAGCGCGGCCAGGGCCACTGCCCGTATTCCCGCAAGGAAGCCTCATCAAGATCGACGATTACCGGAACGGGCGAGGGTCGCGGCGCGGCTCGCAGGGGCAGCAGGCTGTCGTAGATTTTCCAGTCCAGGCGGACTATGGGGGAGGGTTGGACGATATACAGGATCGCCATGCCCAAAAGTACCGCCAGCCCGGTCAGGGCGGCTGGAAACCAGGACGCTTGCGCGATGATGCGGCGAAGGACGGCGCGCGTCACTTTGCCGCGCCTTCACCGCCTTCCTCCTGGGGCGTGTCGGGGAAGCGCTCGTAAATCAGCGGCAGCAGATCCCGAATCGCCGCCATGCACTCCACCAGTTCGGGATCGAAATGCTCGCCCGCTTCCCGGCGTAACAGGTCCAGGGCGTCCTCAAAGCTCCAGGGTTGCTTGTAGCATCGCGGCGACACCAGGGCGTCAAACACGTCCGCGATGGCCGTAATGCGCGCACCCAGGGGAATGGCTTCTCCCGCCGGCGTTTTCCCGTTAATAGCGGGATAGCCGCGCCCGTTCCATTTCTGGTGGTGGTACAGGGCGATATCTCCGGCAAGTCCGGCCATATCCGAAACATCCTCGGCAAGAATAGATGCCCCTATCGCCGTATGCCCGCGCATGACGGCGAACTCCTCATCCGTCAGCTTGCCCGGTTTTTTCAGGATCAGGTCGCTGATCCCCACCTTGCCGATGTCGTGCAGCATGGCGGCAAGGCGGATGCGGTTTTTCTCGTAGCGGATGCGTTCCCTGTCGGGAGTGTCTTTCCGCTTGCCCGCCCAGCACTGATACAGTTCCGCCGCGATGGAGCCCACGCGCTCCGCATGGGGGCCGGTCTCGCAAGGGTCATGCACCGCCGCCATGCGCAGGATGCCGTAAATGCCCTTGCGCTCCAAAACGCTGTGTTCCAGGGCGCTGGACACCTCCCGGGCCAGCAGCCGGGCGTTGAATTCCATGGCCGGAGTGAAGGGGCAGGGCCTGCCGGTGCGGGGATCAAGGCTGTTGATGAGTTGCAGGATGCCGGACACCTGCCCCATCTTGTCGAAAAAGGGCAGCGTGAGCATGGACACGGTGCGGTAGTTCGTGCTTTCGTCAAAAGCGCTGTTGAATCCGTAAGGCACGCCGAACGGCAGACAGCGGACGTCGGCAAGGTTCAGGGAGATCTTGGACAAAGCCACATACCCGGCTATGGAATATGTGGATACGGGCATGCGCACGGCGGCATAGGCGTGTTTATACGCGTTCTCTACAGGGAACAGGCTGTCGTTGTGCGTATAGGCGAAGACGAGTTCGTCGCCTTCCGCCAGAAAGATCGTGCCGGCGTCGGCATGGGTGATTTCTCTGGCTTTGGCCAGGATGCGGTCCAGCACGGCGTTGATGTCCCGATAGCGGGAGATCTCTTCCAGAAACAGGATCAGCCAGTCGCTGCCGAAGCGGGTAAAGGGGATCGGCCCGGACGGGGCGAATCGCATCCCCTCGCGGGCGGCATATACATTCAGTTGGCCCGATTGGACAATCTCACGCACCCGGCAGTCCAGAGCATCCAGTTCCCGGTCGGAGCGGCGCGGCTCGTGGTGGGTCAGCACCAAATTGCGCGTTCCCGCCTTCGCGGCGGCGTCAAGCCAGTCTTCCCATGTGGAATGGCCCCAGCCCGGCACGTAATCCTCCCGGCCGTACATGGCGTCCACCACAGCGATATCCGCCCCGCGCAGCATGGTTTCGGCTTCGGCGCGAGATTCCGGGGTTCCGGCAATTTCATGATCCCCGGTGTAGACGACAAGGGACGCGTCCGCGCGGACCCTGTAGCCGAGTCCGCCGCCGGGATGACAGACGGCGAAAGATTCCACCGTCACTCTTCCTTTGCCCTTGCCGATGATCACGGTTTCCCCGGCTGTAAGCGGATGCCGGAGAATGCTGCCCTTGAGCAGCGGGAAGGGGACGGGAAACAGCCCGGCTTTATGGAAATGATCCGGCACATGGGCCAGCCAGTCCGGCAGGTAGAGGTGTATTGTCCAGTCCGGGGAGTGGATGGGGTTGAAAAACCACAGGCCCATGATGTGATCGGCATGGCCGTGGCTGATGAAGATGTGGCATTCCCCGCTGCCGGGCAGGTTGTCCCCGGCATCGCGCAGGCCGGTTCCGGCGTCGAAAAAGAGCAGGGCCCCGCCGTCCGTACGCAGTTCCACGCAGGCGGTGTTACCCCCGTAAAAGGACGTGTCCGGGGATGGGTTGGCTATGCTGCCGCGCACCCCGCGCATGATGACTTCCATACTCTTATCCAGGCGGGCGTTGGTTGTTCAAAAACTTCAGGCTAGGCCGGTTGTCAGCTGTCTATAGTCGTACAGGGCGCTTTCAGAGGCGTTGGCCGTGTACTGGTACGAGGCCCCAGCGTCCACTGCTCGGTAAGCCGCCACGTCAGGGCCGCAACGGACGCCGGAACATGTCGCCGCACGGCCGGGGGATATTTTTTGAAGGGCAGGGAAGCGACGCTCATGTTCGGGCCTCCTGTTTACGGGCGGGATAGATGGGGTAAAGGTCAGGCTGTCCGTCCGAAAAAACAAAACACAATGAAAGTTACAATACTCTAATACCGTGTACGGGGTCTGATACGCGCGGCTTTACCTTTAAGGTTGCGCAGAAAGAACAAACGACTGCGACGCACACGACCTTCAGTGACCACTTCAATAGTTTCAATAAAGGGGGAATGGAGCGGAAAGATACGTTCCACGCCGATGCCGCCGGACATCTTTCGTACGGTAAAGGTGCTGTCCGTCGTGCCTTTGCACAGACGGATAACGTTGCCTTGGAATATCTGGACGCGCTCCTTCTCTCCTTCAATAATGCGCATGTGCACTTTAACGGTATCCCCGGATTTGAAACGGGGAAGATCCATACGCATCTGTTCCTGTTCTATCTTTTTGATAATGTCCATCTTTTTTCTCCTTAGAGCAGATTAACTTTGCAACGTTGCGCCCGTCGCCCTCGGCGAAAACAGGTTTCGCCCACTCCCTGTGCACGTAACCGGCGCTTACGCTGCCGGTCGACGAGCATTTTCAAAGTGAAAATGCTCCAGTCCCGCACTGCGGAGACTATGATTTCCACCGCAAGGATACGCGCGGCGGCCGCCGCATCTATCGCCAGTCGCCCAAAATTCTGTCGAAGATTATCGCGGCCGCCGAGCGCACGGATAAATGATTATATCCCCCATGCCAGCGCAAAGGCGGCGCGAAGGCGTGGCACAAACGGGCTATTTCGGGGGCGAGCCCGTGACCCGTACCGAAAAGCAGAAGGACAGGTTGTTTTTGTAAAATCGCCGCTATTCGCGCGAAACTTATGATACCGGGGGGAGATGTCTTCCGTATGCCGGCGGCAGTGCCCACAAGCATCGGCTCCTGCCCGGTACGCCTGCGTACGTCAGCGACGGCATCTTCCACAACGGCCCCTTCCCGGACCACGCTCAACGCGGCGCTTCTATCCGGGTTAGAGCGTTTTCCCGCTCCCTGCGTCCAATGACGCATGATGGCCGCGAGCAATTCCCTCTGGTCTTCAAGGGGAGTAAGCACATAATACCCGCCTAGACCATATGTATACGAACTGCGAGCTATATCGTGAATATCGAAATTTGTCAAAGATACGGCCAGAGAATTTTTGTCTTTGTCCAAAACGGGATAATGGACCAGCGCGCAGTATAGATTACGCCCGATACGGCTGGCCGGCAATTTGCGCAAAAAATCCCTGTCCTCGCAGGTTAAAGGCGCATCTTCCAGCAACTCCGGCCGCCTTTCCAACGTCAGGGCAAGGGAAGCGCGACGACGCCAAAGGGCGATACCTGCGTGATCGCCGGAGCGCAGGACCTCGGGTACCGGCAATCCTTCAAAATTGTCAGGTCTGGTATAATGCGGATATTCCAGAAGCCCTTGAGAAAAACTTTCGTCCGTACCCGATTCCTTATGCCCCATAAAACCCGGCAAGAGCCTGGACACAGCTTCGATCAGGCATAAAGCCGCGGTTTCGCCGCCGTTAAGAATAAAATCTCCCACGGAAACGTTTTCCACAGGAAAATGCGCCTCAATGCGGGCATCCAGCCCCTCATAGCGACCACAGACGAGCGTTATATTGGGCGCGTCATGGCCCCCCGTATCGGCGGAAGGTCGGGATGCCGCACCGAGGGCCAGTTCGCGGGCGAGTTCCTGGGACAGGGGCATGCCCTTGGGAGAAAGACAGATAAGCCTGCCGGGCTGTTTTTGTCCGCGAGCGTCAAATCTCAGGGAACGCAACGTATCGGCAACAGGACCGGGCAGCATTACCATACCGGGTCCGCCGCCGTAGGGGCGGTCATCCACACTGCGATGGCGATCCGTAGCCGCGTCGCGCGGGTTATGGTAACTGAAGCGGACAATGCCGGCGTCTCTGGCACGCTGCATCAGGGCACTGCTCAAAGGGCCGACGAAGAATTCCGGAAATAGCGTAATAATTCGAAAATACACGGCAGTCAGTATCAGGCGTCGGCCAGATACAGTTCAAGGAGACCGGGAGGAGGCGCTATGACGGCCCTGCCCTGTTCCGGATCAATGGAGATCACAAATGGCTTCACGGCAGGAAAAAGGATTTCCCTGCCGTCAGGCGTGAGAATGGTCCAAAGCTCCTGTCCCGCCGGAACATCCACGGAAAGGATGACGCCTATTTCGCGTTCTTCCCGTTGCGCAGACATTGCGACATGGTCGGCGTCACTGTTCACGCTTGCGGCGTTGCCCGCAAGGACAACGCGCAACCCCGGCAGATCTGAAAGATAGACTTCTCCATCCTCAAGGGGGGGCAGCCTGTCCTGAGGAACAAAGGCCGTATGGCGGCATAAAAGCTCCGCTTCGTTTCGCGTGCCTATTCCCTTGAAGGAAATAATCCATTTGTCGTGATGTCTGCGGAGCCGCTCCACCATAAGCCGATGCCCTTCTTCCCGGCCATGCGCTTTAAGAATAAGCTCTCCGTTGAGGAGCGCCGGTGAATCCGCCGTGAGGACGAACACCAGTTCCCCGCGAATGCCGTGGGCTTTGCAAAGATGGCCGACAGGCACCAAAGGAACTGTATCGCTTGCAGAGCTTGACACTAGAGCATTTTCACTTTGAAAATGCTCGTCAACCGGCAGCCTAAGCGCCGGTTGCGTACACGAGGAGTAAGCGAAACTTGTTTGCGCCGTAAACGACGAATGCAACGTTTCAAAGTTAATCTGCTCTGGTGTTGGACGGTCCGTTGCCGGCTGTGCGGAGGGCTTATTCCACAATCTCCAGCACCGCCCGCTTTTTGAGTTTAGACGAAGCGGCGCCTAGGATAGTGCGGATGGATCGCGCCGTACGTCCTTGCTTGCCTATGATCTTGCCGAGATCTTCCTTGGCGACCCGCAGTTCGTATACGACCCTCTGCTCGCCGTCAACCTCTGTGACGACGACTTCTTCAGGATTGTCCACCAACGATTTTGCCAGATATTCGATCAGCTCTTTCAGCATAAGCAACCTCGCAGAGGTTAGAGCAATTTCAGAATGAAATCGCTCCCGCTTTGATCGCGCGAAGTGCCGCCGGCGCGCCGGGGCAAGCCGCCTATTTGCCTGTTTGCAGCAAAGTGCGCACGGTGTCGGATGCCTGAGCTCCCCTGTCCAGCCACTTTTGGACCAGTTCCCTGTTAATGTCGATGGTAGCCGGGTTGGTCATGGGGTTATAGTACCCCAAAAATTCCAGCGGACGCCCGTCACGGCGCGCGGCGGAATTGATAGCCACCACACGGTAGAAAGGACGTTTTTTACTCCCCATTCGGGTAAGTCTCAGTTTTACAGACATAGGGTCTCCCTTTATCTTAAAAGCATTTTGATTGTAAAACGCTCCGTTCGGCGCCGCAGGTGAAGTCCGCTTTCGCCATGCACGCCGGGTAACACGGCTTAAAACCAGAGCAGAGTAACGTTGCAACGTTGCGCTCGTCGCCCTCGGCGAAAATACGTTTCGCCTACTACTCGTGCACGAGAGCCGGCGCTTACGCCGCCTGTCGACAGAGCATTTTCAAAGTGAAAATGCTCTATAATACGTCAGTATAGTGCGGGTTTTCTAAAAGCACAAGCGACTTTTCCGCCGAAAGCCCAGTTTCGCTCTTCCTGTGAAAATGAGAAGGAAGGTTCACTTGCGGTTCTTTTTTTTCCGTTGGCGTTCTTCTTTGCGCTTCTGACGTAATTTTTTCTGTTCCTGTTCAGAAAAAGCCACGCCGCCGCTCAAACCGGGAAGAGGCATCCCCGGCATACCGGGTATACCGGGCATCTTTCCCAGGTCTTCCAGAAAAACGCCCGCGCCGGGAAGGCGCGTCGGTCTGCTGCTCATGCCGGGCATTCCGCCGGGCAGTTTGCCGCCCATAAAACGCTGCATCATGCCGCGCATGGCGTCAAACTGTTTGAGTAGCTGATTGACTTGCGCCACCCTCACTCCGCTCCCTCTGGCGATGCGCTGTTTGCGCCCGGCATTGATGATTGTGGGGTTATGCCGCTCCTGCCTGGTCATGGAGTTGATGATGGCCTCCACCCGGCTCATTTCTTTCTCCGGCACGGCCATATCGCCGATTTTCCGCCGGATGGCGCCCATGCCGGGAATAAGTTGCAGCAGTCCTTCCAAAGAACCGAGTTTTTTCATGCGGCGCATCTGGACGCGAAAATCTTCGAAATCGAATTCCGCCTTCTGGAATTTACGGGCAAGCTCTTCAGCCTCATCAGCCTCAATAGCGGTCTGGGCCTTTTCAATCAGGGTGAGCATATCGCCCATGCCCAGAATTCTGCCGGCCACGCGATCGGGCATAAAAGGCTCAAATTCAGCAATTTTTTCGCCCATGCCCACGAATTTGACATTTTTCCCCGTGGTCGATTTAATGGACAGAGCGGCTCCTCCGCGCGCGTCCCCGTCCATTTTCGTCAACACGACGCCGGTGATATCCAGAGCGTCGTTAAAAGCCGAGGCCACGGTCACGGCATCCTGGCCGGTCATGGCGTCGGCCACGAACAATATTTCCGCCAGAGGCACCCTGGATTTGATGCCTTTCAGTTCACGCATCAGGGCTTCGTCAATATGGAGGCGACCGGCCGTATCCAGAAGAACCACGTCACAGCCCAGGCGAGCGGCTTCCCTGACGGCCGCTTCGGCAATATCCACCGGGTTCATGAGCGTGGTGGAGGGGTAGCAGGGCATGCCCAGTTGTTCCGCCAACATCGTCAACTGCTCAATAGCCGCGGGACGATACACGTCGGCAGGCACAAGATACGGGGTATGCTTTCCGGCGCGCAACCAATAGGCCAGCTTGCCGGTGGATGTGGTCTTGCCTGAGCCCTGCAGACCTACCATCATAATAATATGCGGGCCTGCGCCCGTGAGGTTAAGGCCGGCGGCATCGCCGCCCAGCAAGACGACCAGTTCCTCATGGACGATTTTCACCACCTGCTGGGCAGGATTCAGGCGCTTTGCCACCTCGTTGCCGAGGCAGCGTTCACGGACCCGTTCTATGAACTCCTTGACAATCGGAAGGCTGACGTCCGCTTCAAGCAGGGCCAGACGCACCTCCGCCAGACTATCCTGGATATTGCTTTCATTGAGTTGCGCGCGCCCGCCGAACGTGCGGAAAACATGGCTGATCCTGTCGGAAAGACTATCAAACATGGCTGATCCTGTCGGATATTCTATATGTAGAGAGTAACTGAAACGCCGCACTCGCCGTTGACGGCGTGCGCGCAAGTCAGCGCTTACGCTGCCGGTTGGCGAACATGTTCAAAGTGAAAACGCTCTAAAAATTGTATTTATATCGCGCAAAGCATGTCGCGTCAATTTATTTGCAATCGGCATTATGCGCGGCATATCGCCTGCCGTGGCTCTCCAGTAACTTTCCAATGTAATCCGCTAATTTGCGTTCAAAGACGCTTACGTCAAAACCGGCGGCCCAGTTGGATATGCGTTCGGGAGAAAAGGCGCGAGGCTCCGCCTCCAGACGATCGATGGCCGCGTTAAGGCTTTGGGGCGTCTGTTCCTCAAAAAACAGGCCGGTGACGCCGTTCCTGATCGTCTCCAGCGCGCCGCCCCCGGCGTAGGCCAGCACCGGCCGCCCGGCGGCCATGGCCTCCAGGGGAACAATGCCGAAATCCTCTTCTCCGGGAAAAATAAGGCCGCGCGACTCGGCCAGCAGGCGGGCCACCGCCGCATCGCTCTGGCGCCCCATGAAAACAATATTGCCCCGGGCGAGTTTTTCAAGCTTCCTGCGCTGCTCTCCCTCGCCTATAACGAGGAGTCCCCGGCCGGAATCGTTAAAAGCCCGCACGGCGATATCCGGCCGCTTATAGTGTACCAACTGGCCCAGCAGAACATACGGAGCGCTTTGCTCCGCCATGGAAAAGGCGCCTCCCTCCGGACGAAAACGGGCGTACTCCACCGGGGGATGGATAATCCCGGCTCCCCGGCGGTAGTGCTTGCGTATCCGTTCTGCCACATTACGGGAATTGGCGATGAAATAATCCACACGGGCGGATGACGCGTAATCCCACAAGCGCAGACGGTGGGCAAAAAGCCTGAACGCCGGCCCGCTCAGCGGACCGGCGCTTTCCAGATAGTCATGATAAAAGTCCCAGAGATAACGCATGGGACTGTGACAATAGCAGATATGCACGCATCCCTTGCCGGTGAGCACTCCCTTGGCCGGGCCGGATTCACTGCTGATCACGAGGTCGTAACCGCGCAGATCCAGTTGCTCCAGAGCCAGCGGCATCAGGGGCAGATATTTTTGATACCATGTGACAGCCTTGGGCAGCCTGTTGATAAAACTGGTGCGTATCCTGTGCCGCAAAATGCTTTCGGAAATCGCGTTTCTGTCCAGCACATGCGTGAAAATATCCGCCCGGGGGAAAATACGGCAGAGGCTTTCCAGCACCTTTTCGCCGCCGCGCATGCCTACCAGCCAGTAATGGATCAGGGCGACCCGCATGGATCCGATTCCTTGCAACGGCTGTTCTGCGCATTATCCGCAAGATATGTACGCAACAAGGCCAGCATGTCGTTCAGGTTGAGGGGTTTGCCCAGGTGCCCGTCCATGCCGGCCTCCAGACATTTGTCTATATCTTCCCGAAAGACGTTGGCGGTCATGGCTATAATGGGCACTCGCGCGTCCCGCGACGTCCCTTCCAGCGCCCTGATGCGACGGGTGGACTCGTAGCCGTCCATTTCCGGCATCTGCAAATCCATCAGGATCAAATCAAAACGCTCTCTCTCCGCGCTGAACAGATCCACGGCCACACGCCCGTTTTCCGCAGACACGATCTCGAGGGATGTCCATTTCAGAAACTCCATAACGATTTCACGATTGATGTCCACGTCTTCGGCCAAAAGCACGCAACGGCCCGCGAAACAGCCGGACTCCCCATGCGCGCCGCCTGCATGCGATTCCCTCCGCCCGCCGTTGAGGCACAGGCGCACGCTCTCCTCCACGGAAGAAAGAAAAAAAGGCTTGGCTATGCAAGCCGCCGCGCCCGCCTCCTCCCAGGCGTCCCATTCGGAAACAGGGGCGACGACCACAATCACAATCTCCGGACATAAGGCCTTCATCCGGCGCGCCAGGGCCGTTCCCTCCATATCGGGCAGCTTACAATCCACAAAGCATATCGTCACAAGGCCGTCTCGCGCTTCCAGCCTTTCAAGCATGGCCAGGGCATCTTCTCCGCCGGCAGCGGTCTCGCAGGGCACGCCGAGCCGCCGCGTGATGTCCCGGAAGTATTCCCGCTCCCTTGCGGCGGCATCCACCAGCAGCACACGGACATTCCCGCCCGCGTCTTGCCCGGCGAATCCGGACGCTTTCGCTTCGCCCTGACGCATACGTACGGCAACAGTAAAAACGGAACCCTTGCCGATGACGGAATCAACGCGTACCCAGCCGCCCATCATTTCAACAATACGTTTGGAAATGGCCAGGCCCAGTCCGGTTCCTCCGAATTTGCGGGTAATGCTGCTGTCCGCCTGTTCAAAGGAGTGAAAAAGGCGCTTTTTCTGTTCTTCCGTAATGCCTATGCCGGTGTCGCTGACCGCAATCTGCAAAGTGCAGACGTCGTTTTCAAGCTTGAGCAGCGTGGCTTCCAGGACGACGGAACCCTTATCCGGCGTGAATTTCACGGCATTGGAAAGCAGATTGGTGATTACCTGCGCCAGCCGCTGTTCATCGCCTATCACAAGAGGAGGGATGTCCGCCCCGATGCGGACAAAAAAATCCTGGTGCTTTTCCGCAATCTTGAAATTGATGACGCCGACAATCTTCTTGAGCATTTCCTCAAAATGAAATTCGCTGAGAGAGAGTTCAAACTTGCTGGCTTCGATTTTCGAAATATCCAGGATGTCATTGATAATACCCAGAAGGTGTGAAGACGCGTCTTCAATTTTTCCGAAGCAATAATCCTTCTGATGCATGTCTGAAGAATCTTTGCCTATATTGGTCATGCCTATGATGGCGTTCATGGGCGTGCGGATTTCATGGCTCATGTTGGCAAGAAAAATACTTTTGGAGATGCTGGCGGCCTCCGCCTGCGCCACTTTTCGCCTGTAGCGGGAGAATCCCAGATAGCCGCTTGCCGCCGTCGCCGTCATGGAAAATACCAAAAGCGCCATCAGGGAATAAAAACGGTTACGGAGAGTGACCGCCTGCTCGTCTGAGATATCCACGCCGGCTACGGCAATCACGCGGCCGTCGGCGTCAAGGACAGGAGAAAAGGCGGAAAGCAGTCCGTCGTATCCCACGGAATAGGTACCGAGTCCGGCACTGGCCGTAGTGCCTGCCAGAGCCTCCCGTACCGCGGATTCTATCTGCAGCGGCGGCGTACCCAGGCCGACGGAATCTTCCGTGGTGTCATTGTCGATAATGAATTGTACCATATCGGGTTGATCGGTTTCGCGCAAATAGTAAACAAAACGTATGTCGAAATCCTGACTGAAGCGGATAAGGCGCGCTTTGATCTCCGCGTAGAGCGGCGCTTCCATATCTTCCGCGGCAGTCATGCGGGAGAATTCCTCCGACGAGACGAGCAGGGAGGCGGTTCGACAGGCCGCCACGAGACGCGCTTCAATGTTTTGCCGCAGGAATTCGGCAGCCGACTGCATCACGACGCCGGCATAGATGGCTATGCACAGAACCAGAATCGCTGACGTAAAGAACAGGGGCAGCACGAAGACGTTCTGAACGGCGTTTTTTTTCATAAGCTTCTTCCAACCCGGAGGTTATCTTTCTTATAAGATCTAGATAGCACAGCCATTTTCGAAAGGCCAGCCTGACGGCCGCATGCCGCCTCCCGACGATGGGGCGGATACATCGCCGGAAAACAAAGTCTTTTGCTTTTTCAGCCGATTTTGCCTAAACTGTCGGCATACCGTTGATGACAACAGGCCGGATCGGCGTCACAAAACGCCTTGTCCGCGCTAATTCCGCCGGAGGGCTTTCGCGTGTCCGCCCGTTACCATACCCTGCTCAGCGCCCTGCCCTCCATGCATGCCGCCCTTGAAGCCTTCACCGCGCCGGGGGATATCCCGTGCGCCGCATCCTGCCTTGCCCTGTCCGCCGCGTTGCCCCGCCCCCTTTTACGGGAAAGCATAGACGGTTTTCTGAAACTCTGCCGCCAATCCGTAATGAAAGGAGACGTCAACAGTGCTGACGATCTTGGCCTGCCCGCCTTATTGCCGCGAATGGTCCGGCATGTGGAACGCGTGTCGCGCCCGCATTTCCGGCGCGTACTCAACGCCACCGGGGTAGTTATCCATACCAACCTGGGACGTAGCCCGCTGGCGCCGGAAGCCGTGCGGGCTGTCGCCGAAACGGCGATGCGTTATTCCAACCTGGAGTTCGATCTGACGGCGGGCGATCGGGGAGATCGCCACGGCCATGTGGAAGATTTGCTTTGCCGCCTTACGGGCGCCGAAGGCGCAATGGCGGTCAACAACAATGCCGCCGCCGTCCTTCTTCTGCTCGATACCCTGTGCAGGGACAAAGAAGTCGTGATTTCACGCGGCGAGTTGGTGGAGATAGGCGGGAGCTTCCGCATCCCCGACATCATGGAGAAAAGCGGCTGCCTGCTGCAAGAGACGGGCACCACCAATCGTACACACGCGTATGACTACGTTGCGGCCATAAACGAGCGTACCGCCGCCATCATGAAGGTACACCCTTCCAATTTCCGCATAATTGGCTTTACCAGAGGTGTCGGCCGCGAAGCTCTGGCAGATCTGGCCCATGCGCGTCATCTGCCCCTGCTTGAAGATCTCGGCGGCGGCGTCTTGTTTGACTTCGCGGCGGCGGGCTTCCCGCATCTGGCCGAGGAGGTGAGCGCCGCGCAGGCGCTGGCCCAGGGAGTGGACGTGGTCACCTTTAGCGGCGACAAGGCGCTGGGAGGGCCGCAGGCCGGCATTATAGCGGGCAAAACGGAATATCTGAACCGTATCAAAAAGAATCCTTTAGCCCGGGCACTGCGTATTGATAAAATGACTCTGGCCGCGCTGGAAGCCACGTTGCGCCTCTATCTCGATCCGGCGCTGGCCGTGAAGCGCATCCCTGTCCTGCGTATGCTCTGCATGAGCGAGGACGAGTTGCGCCGCCGCGCCGGAAGTCTGGCGAAGGTTTTAAAAAAACGATTCGCCGGCCATGTTCCGCCTGTAAAAATCAGTATACGCCCGAGCGTTTCGCGCGGCGGCGGCGGTGCCTTTCCCGGACAGGATTTCCCTACCTGGCTTGTCACCCTTCAGACTGAAACGCGAACGCCCGACGCCCTGCGCGCGGCGCTGCTCGAGACGGAGCCTCCCCTTGTGGCCAGAGTGCAGGACAATGCCCTGTGCTTCGACCCACGTACGCTGGATAAGGAAGAAGACGCGCTCCTTGCCGGGGTTCTGGGGCAAGTTTTGCCCTTTCGAGAATCCGGGAAAGAGTCTTCTCCCCGTCTCCCTCCGGCAAAGACATGATGCTCCCGATCCTCCAGCCGGTAAGGCCGGCGCCTGTTACATACGGGGATTCCGCCCCGAATCCCGCAAGGGGCATTACGCCCCTTGATCCCGTTATCGTATCATGGGGGCGTGGGGACTCTCCTCCGGGAGCCTTTCGGGACAAGCTCTCCCGGCATTATCGAGTTAAAACATTAAGGAATATGCCATGCCGGAAACGACACTAGACTGCCGAAAGCTGGAATGCCCGCAGCCGATTATTCACATCAAGCGTCTCCTTGCAACGCAGACCCCGGACGCGATCACCGTGCTTGTGGATAATGAACCCGCCTTTGAAAACGTCACTCGCTTTCTCCGCTCCCGGGGCTACGGCGCTTCTTTTTCGCAAGGCCCCGACCTGTGGCGCATTACAGGCGTTTTGGAAGAGCGGAGGGAAACGGCGCTCGTAACGCTCGAGCCTGTGCCCGCCACACAGCCTCTCGGAAAAAGCAGGACGCTGCTTATGCTCCTTTCGCCGGTTGTCGGTTCCGGCGATGACGAACTCGGCGCCCGCCTGATGAAAAATTTTCTCGCCGCCCTGACGGAAATGGATGACCTCCCCTGGCGCATTGTCATGCTGAACGGCGGCGTGACAATGGCCGCTGACGACAGTCCCGTGATTGAGGAGTTACGCCGCCTGGAAAAGAGAGGAATAAGTATTCTCGTCTGCGGTGCCTGCCTGGAACACTTCGGGCTTTTGCGGAAAAAAGCCGTGGGGCAGACCACCAACATGCTCGACGTGGTCAGCAGCATGCAGGTTGCTGATAAAATCCTGCGCGTATGAGGGGCATATGAGCTATTTCCGTTCCCTGCCCAAGCTGCCCAAGATGCTGGATCTGTTCTCGCGCGGCGAACGCTGGCTTATCCTTATCAACGCCGATCCAGACGCCATGGCCTCGGCCATGGCCTTGAAACGCATCATGTGCCGACGGGTGCAGGACGTGATAATCGCCAAGGTAAACGCCGTCACCCGTCCGGATAACTTGGCGATGATCCGTTACAGCCATCTGCGGATGGAAGATTTTTCCCCGCGCATGACACCGCATTTCGACCGATTTGCCCTGCTGGACTCGCAGCCGGACCATCATCCCGCATTCAGGGATATCGCTTTTTCCATCATCATTGATCACCACCCCCTGCCGGAGACGCCGCATACGGCCGACTACTGCGAAATCAAACCCGAATACGGCGCCACCAGCACCCTCATGAGCGAATATTTGTACAATCTCGACATAAGACCGGGCAAACGCCTCGCCACCGCCCTGCAATTCGGCATAAAAACAGACACCTCCACCTTTACCCGCCATTTTTCCGACGTTGATCTGCGCGCCTATCAATACCTGAGCCGCTTTGCAAATCCTCCCCTGCTTTCCCGCATTATTCGCAGCGAGTATCATCTGCACTGGCTCGAACTGTTCGCCAGAGCCTGCACCAACCTGTACGCCATGGGCTCATCCGGGCAATACGTATTCATCGGCGCTGTGGAGAACACGGACATCCTGGTCAATATCGCCGATTTCTTCATGCGCGTGTATGAAATTCGCTGGGCCGCCGTGGCCGGCATATACGGGCGAACCATGGTGGTCATTTTCCGGGGGGACGGGATTTCTCGGGACATGGGGAACTGCGCCGGACAGGCCTTTCGGGAATTCGGCTCGGCAGGCGGGCACAAATCCATGGCCAGGGCGGAATTTCCCGTGGATGCCGCCAATGGGGAAGATCCTGAACTGTTTGTCTGGCAACGCCTCACCCTTGCCCTGGGCATAGAAAAAAAACAGGGCAAGCAACGCGCCGCCGCCTCCCCTTGCGCTCCCCCCGTCAAAAAAATGTGACGGCGCTCCCCGGCGTCGTCCGCCTGTGTCCAAAACAGGCGCGCCCGGAACTCCGCGGCGAACGGTCCGAGGAAAAAGGGGAGCGGTACGGGCGCTTCAGGCTCTGACGCGAAGAGGCGCGAACCCCTTGCGGAGACTCGCGCCTCTTAAGAGCCGGACACCCGGCACAACCGTTACCGTTGCTTTCTTTCGAACCTGGCGGGGTTGGCGGCGTTACCGCCGCCCGGCTCTTGTCATGTGTAAGGATTCTATTCCCATGCGCGTTTTTTGTCAAGCCGGGCATCCTCCGGGCGCGCGGGAAGCCTTGCTTCGGCAAGCTCTTCCGGCGTATGGACGCGATGCGCATGAGGGGCGATTACGTTCAGCGGCGCTACGAGAGGCGCGTCACGCAGGAGCAGGGGCGTGCCGGTATAAAGCGGCCCGAAATCAACGCGCACTCCGGTGAACGCTCCCAGCGGCAGGGGCAGGCAGGGCGCATTCAAAGCCTTGAGCCAGGAGCGTCCAATCCAGGAATGGCTGGGACCGGGCAATATGGATGACCATACCATTTTTTTCCCGCCGTACACACGACGCAGCAGACGAGCCACGTTTCTCGGACTTTGCAGCAAAGGACGAAGCGCCGCGCACAAGGGGCGGCGTTTCAGCAGCCGGCATTCCAGGCTTAACAGCGACCAGGCGGAAGGAAATATCACGATGAGCCCGCCGCAGACCACTCTACCGATTTCTTCAAGGACGGCTTCGGGATTGACCCAGCATTCCAGGGCGAAAACCGCTACAGCGTAATCAAAAACGCAATCATCAAAGGGCAGATGATCGGGAGACGCCAGGATGACATCCGCCCGCGAGCCCATACGTTTTTGGGCAAGCTCCTGATATTTTGGGTCCCCGTCCTGCCCGGTGACATCAAAGCCGGCTTCCCATAAGGTTTCGAGAAAAAAACCGTCGCCAACGTTAAAAGCCAGCATGGAGCGGGATCGTCTGGGCCACCCGGCAAGCAACGCGCGGAGAAGATCCCGGCTGCGATCCAAGGCGAAGGCCCCTTGCCCCGGCATCTTCCAAGCATCACAGGCATGACGTTCGGCGTATCGGGGCATGAGTTTCTCCCCGGGTTGAAGGTATGTCCCCTCACGCGGATTCGACGATGGTCCGGATGTAAGGAGGACAGCGCAGACGCTGCAGCGGGATGCGCTAGTGTGGTGTCTCAGAAATTTGCTTACAAATTTCTGAGAAGATCGCAAGCCGAAAAACGTGATTTTCGGCTTGCTCCCGCCGCCTGCGGCGGCGCGCCGAGCAATACGGCCCGTCGGCTGGTGTCCTGATTTTTAATGCGAATTTATGACTCAGGACACTAGCGCCGCTCCTCCCGTACAGCTCGCTCTAAAGGGCCGGCTTCGGGAAGCTTCAGACAGCTTTCCTGCCAGTTGCCGTCACTTACGGTATAGATATGGAGAAAGCTCAAATCTTTGTTGACAAACAGCAGCCTGGCTTCCACAAAGGCGTCCATCCACGGGGCGAGTTCGTCGCAGATGTTGTGAAAAAGCTCCTCTTCGTATTCGTCAAAAACGCACTGCGCGCGCATGGTATCGCCTATTTCCTCAAAATGTATGAATTCGCCGCCGTATTGTTCCAATATGGCGGTGAATCCCGTCTTAAGCTCCCCTTCGCGCTCCAGCAGGCTGTGGTAGGACAGATCCAGGCTGTATATGAACTGAGCGAAGAATTCCGTGGCCTTGTGCGCCATTATGCCCTCCTGTGAGGGCTATATATACCTGATACCCCTGTTCCCGTCAAACCGCTGGACATC
The DNA here is from genome assembly GCA_031279825.1 of Desulfovibrio sp. Classification (GTDB taxonomy): domain Bacteria; phylum Desulfobacterota; class Desulfovibrionia; order Desulfovibrionales; family Desulfovibrionaceae; genus Frigididesulfovibrio. Next base: position 142,635 of record JAITHT010000081.1, read on the forward strand.
ATTGACGGAGCCGCTGTACTATGGAAGGGATGCTCCCGTGGCGCTCAAAACTGTTGTGTCCGCGCTCCGGTCGCGGACAACAGGGGCGCGCCGCCGCCGCTTCGCGTCTTTTAGCGATGTTACACCGTGCATGCCATCTTCCAACCTTTGCGTAACTCATGATTGATTACCGTCAAGATCTGAATCCGGCCCAGTTTGAAGCCGCCACCGTCCTTGAAGGACCCATGCTCGTGATTGCCGGGGCGGGCAGCGGCAAAACGCGCACTATCGTCTACCGCCTGGCTCGACTGGTGGAATCCGGCGTACCCGCGTCCTCCATCCTGCTCCTCACCTTTACCCGCAAAGCCGCAAAGGAAATGTTGGACAGAGCGCGCCTACTCATGCGCCTGCATGATATGACGGATGCGGACGCGGCATTGACTTCCGTACAGGGCGGCACCTTTCACGCGTACGCTTATTCCGTTTTGCGCGTCTTCGCGCCGGAAGGTTACGGAGACAGCCGGGGCAAGCGCTTCACGGTCATGGACGGCCATGATGTTTTGGCCGCTCTGCAACATTGTCGAGAGCAAATCAAGGCGGGTAAAGGGGACAGAAGTTTTCCCAAAAACCAGACTGTCAGCGCGTTATTAAGCAAAGGTCGAAACAAGGAATTACCTCTGGAGACGGTCATGCGCCGGGAGGCATCGCATCTTCTGCCCCATGCGGAGTCCATGGAGCAGATGGCAGAAGCGTACGCCGCCTATAAAAAGGAAAAAGCCCTACTGGATTACGATGACCTGCTTTTTGAACTGGAACGCCTGCTGCTTCACCACCCGGAAGCGCTTGCCTACTGCCGTGACCGCCACCGCTACATCATGGTGGATGAATACCAGGATACCAATCCGGTGCAGGCGCGTATAGCCGCACTGGCGGCCGGACTTTCCCCGGCTTTTTTTTCCGGAGAGATCGCGGCCGGAGATGCCGCCGGATCAGTTTATGGAAACAACGAAGCGCGGCCGGAAGACCGGTTGTATGGGCCGGGCAATATTATGGTGGTGGGCGACGACGCGCAGTCGGTGTACGCCTTCCGTGGGGCGGATATCCGTAATATCCTGCGTTTCCCGCAGCTGTTTCCCGACGCCAGGCTGATTCGTCTGGAAGAAAACTATCGTTCGACCCAGCCCTTGCTGGATTTGTCCAATGCGGTATTAAAGCATGCCGCTGAGGGCTATTCCAAACGCCTCTTTACCCGGCGCGAGGGAAGCCTCAAGCCTTCCGTCGTACGTCCGCTCTCGGATCACAGCCAGGCGGAGCTCGTTGCGGAACGCATTATCGCCTTATTGCGCGTGTATCCCGCCAGGGAGATAGCCGTCCTGTTTCGCGCCGGTTTTCATTCTTACGCTCTGGAAGTGGTTCTGAACAAGCTCGGCATCCCTTTCAGAAAATATGGCGGCATACGTTACACTGAAGCCGCGCACATCAAAGACGTGATGAGTTTCGTGCGCCTTGTACTCAATCCTTTGGATTATATAGCCTTTTCCCGCATGGCCGGATTGAGCAAAGGAGTGGGCATAAAAACCTGCCACAAGCTGTACCAGATGCTTTTGGCCGGAGACAGCGCCGCCGTGCTCAAGGAGCTTTCCCGCCATGAGGATTTGGCTGCCGACATGGCCTTTGTCGATGACGAACGCCGGAGGGAATCCCCGCCGTCAGCGTTGTTGGCCAGGACAGTGGAACATTACCGCCCCCGCCTGGAAACCGCCTATCCCGATGATTACCCCAGACGTTTGCAGGGTTTGGAGCAATTGGTGCAGCTTGCCGGAGCCTATACGGATCTGGACATGCTCATAGCGGATCTGTCCCTTGAAGATCCGGGCAGAGAAGAAGACACCCGCGAATCCGTGACCCTGTCCACCATTCATTCCGCTAAGGGACTGGAATGGTCGGCGGTGATCCTCCTGGATCTGGTGGAGGAACGGTTCCCTTCGCGGCATGCCGCGCTTCGTCCTGAAGACTTCGAGGAGGAACGCCGTCTCATGTATGTGGCATGTACTCGGGCCAAGGAATTTCTGGAACTGTACGTGCCCGCCTCCATGTACGACAAAAGTGGAGGAGGACGGGCGCCCGTTGTGCCCAGCCCTTTTGTGCGCGAGCTTTCTCCGGATCTGTATGAGGAATGGCAGGAAGCCTATACCGGCGGACTGATGAAAAAAGGCTCATGTCCGAAAGAAGAATCGGGACAGGAAAAAAGGGCCTTCACGCATACTGTTTCCACGCGTCGGAGCGCTTGCCCGGGCGACGCGGTCATGTCTCTTCGCGATAGGGAGATGGGGCACGCGCCGGAGAAAGGACGGACGCGGATTCCTCCCGCGTGTGAGGAGGACGCCGCGGATATCTTTTCAGGCAAGGGGGAGCCGGCGGCCTCGCCGTCCCAATGCGGCTATTGCCGGCACCGTGTTTTCGGCAGGGGAAAAATCGTGCAGTATCTGCCGCCGGACAAGTACAGAGTGAATTTTCCCGGCTTCGGCCTTAAAGTTATTATGGCTGCCTATCTTAGTCCGGAGGAAGAATAAGCATGGACGCAGATACGCCCGCCGGGCCGGAAATATGCTGTGTCGGCGGAGTGCAGGAATTTTTTCGCGCTTCCCGCCGTTCTTCCGCTTCATGTTCCTCTCTCTGGCAGGAAAAGGCAAACGGGAGCAAGGCGCCGACATCCGAAGCCGATTGTCTCGCGCTTATCGACGAGCTTTTTCCCGATCGCTCCGCCCATGTGCCGTATGGCCGGGGCGACGACTGCGCGCTGTTGGTGAAGTTGCCTCCCGGCATGGCGCTTTCCACGGATATGTTTTGGGAGGATGTCCATTTCCGCACCAGTTACTTTACGCCTGAAGAGACGGGAGGCAAGGCTCTGAGTTCGGCGGTCAGTGATTTGGCCGCGGCCGGTGCCGTGCCGCTGGCCTTTTCTCTGGCGCTGATGTTGCCGGTCCGGCTTGGCGGCGATGCCCTGCGGGCGGTGCTGTCCGGTATGGCCGACAAAGCGCGCGAGTACGGAATAGTGCTGTCTGGCGGCGATTTATCGCGAGGGGAAAAACTTGGTTTTTCCGTTACCGTCTGGGGAAAAAATCCGTTTCCCGGCGCGGCGGCGCTACGTCGGGGAAAGGCTCGCCCCGGCGATGTCCTTTTTCTTGTGGGAGAGGCGGGATTGGCCGGAGCGGGATTCAGGGCGTTGGAGCGTTTTGGCCGATCCGCCCTGGAAAGGTGTCCAAAAGCCTGTCTCGCCCACATCTCTCCACGGCCTCTGCTGGCCGAGGGGCAGGCCATCGCCCGCCTGGTCAGGAACGCGCGCGGACATGGTCACCGGCTTTCTCTTATGGATCTGTCCGACGGTCTGGCGCGCGATTTGCCGCGTTTGCTCGGCGGCCTTGGATCGGATCTTTTTTTAAGCGAAGGCGGCATTTCGCCGGAAGCGGCCGCGGCGGCCTGCATCGTGGGGGAGAGCCCGGAGGCGGTATTTTTGACGGGAGGAGAGGACTACTCCCTGATCGGCTCCTGTGCAGAATCCTTCTGGGCTCGTCTGGCTGATGCCGTACCGGGAATTCGTTTGCTCGGCCGCGCCGGCGCCGATGCCGGACTGCGCCTTAACGGCCGACCGGTCGCTTTGGAGGGTTTTGACCATTTTGCCGATTGCTCCAAAGACCTTTCGTGGAGGGATGCCGCTCGTGAAGCGGGGCGGACGCCGGCAAACAATGGGCAGGAGGAAGCGGTGGCGGCGCGTCCTTGCCGTGCCGGGATAACCATAAAACGGCCGGAGATGTTCGCCGAGGAAAAAAAAGCGCTCATCCGCCTGGGCCTCGACGCCTGGACGGTCGGTATGATGGCCGGTTTCAACGGCAATGTCAGTTACCGGGTTTCGCTTGATGCCCACGGCTTTCCCTTACTTTATGATCATATGGGCACGCATGACTCTCCGGAGACGCCGGCTTGCCGGGAGGCCTGCCTCATTACCCGTTCAGGAGCGGCGAAAGGCCGTCTGACGGAAGATGACTTCTCCCTGCTGGATCTCGGGAGCGGCAGGCATCTCGCCGGTCCCCCCGCTTCAACGGAAAGTGCCCTGCATCTGGCTGTGTACGCCGCCTGCCCGCAAAGCCGCGTCGTGCTCCATGTGCATCCTCCCTGTCTTTTGGCCCTCAGCCTGATGCTGGAATCGGAAAAGCGCCTTATCCTTCCTTTGCCCGAAGCGAACGTCTATCGCGCCTGTCTGGGGCATGTGCCCTTTCAGCCGCCGGGCAGCGCGGAGCTTGCGAAGGTGACTGCGGAAGCGGCGCGAACGCATGCGGCGGTGTGGATGGAACGCCATGGACTGGTGGTGCATGGCGTTGTGCCGCACAGCACACTTGCTTTGGCGGAAGAACTGGAGCAGTTGGGCAAAGTGCACCTAGCTCTTTTACATTGTTTGTGCCCGCCGGATGGGAAAAGACATGGCAGTTCGCCGCAATCTTATGACAAATAGTTGCAGGGCGCTTTTTTTTTACATGCCAGAGATATGACGATTAAACGTTTAAAAAAAATCGTATTTGTTCACCGTAAAGCGAGCATCCCAAACGTAAAAGGCTATAAGGAGCGCGCTTGTCTCTCCGTCATTTGGGCTGTCGGCGATATTTGCCCTTGTCAAGGCATGGAAAATTTCCTAGCGTCAGATTCCCGCGTGAAAAAAATGGAGAGGTAGCGAAGATGGCCGTAACGCGCCCGACTCGAAATCGGGTTACCGGTTAGTCCCGGTACGTGGGTTCGAATCCCACCCTCTCCGCCAAGACTACTTTCGCATAAGTCCGCTTGAGTCCTAAAAGGCCAGGCGGACTTTGCTTTTCCTGTGGTTCCGCGTTCGCATGCGGTCGCATAATTTCGCTTGAAGCCGCCATGTTTTGTGAGTAGGAATTGAGTAGCTTTTGATTTCAAAAAGAGGTTACTCACATGCTCACCGAAAACGCGATTATCAAGGCCAAGCCTAAAGAAAAGCTCTATCGCATAGCGGACGGCCTCAAGAATGGTTTGAGCCTTGAGGTTTCGCCGGAGGGAGGCAAACGCTGGCGCTTTCGCTATCGCTTCAGAGGCACGGCCAAGATGATTAGCCTTGGCACATACCCCCTGGTGTCACTGAAAGAGGCACGGGATAAGGCGGCAGCGGCGAAAATAGAAGTGGCGAATGGCGTTGACCCGTCCATAAAAAGAAAGGTTGTCCAGAGCGGGAATACTTTTTATGCCGTGGCAAAGGAGTGGTTTGAACGCTTTGAGGCTACGCCGAAGTATGCTCAGGAAGTGTGGGCCAGGCTGGAACGTGATGTGTTCCCCTTCATGGGGAAGATGCTGCTGTCCGACATTGACGCGCCTGTTGTCCTGGCCGTGCTGCGTCGGGTGGAAGAACGCGGCGTGATCATTACGACCTACAAAATCAAAAGTCATATCTCGCAGATTTTCAAATACGCTATCGCCTGCGGCCTTGCCTATGCAGACCCATCCCGTGATCTCACTGCCGCGCTCAAGAGCAGGAAATCAAAACCCATGCCAGCGATTATTGAGCCGAAGGAAGTTGGCAAGCTGATACTCACACTCAGGGGCTACACCGGGCCAGTGGTGCGGAGCGCCCTGCTGCTCGGCGCTCTGACCTTCGTGCGCCCTGGTGAACTCAGAACGGCGGAGTGGGAAGAAATTGACATGAACGCGGCGGAATGGAGAATCCCGGCGGAAAAGATGAAGATGAAGCGGGCGCATATCGTCCCGCTTTCAACGCAGGCGCTGGACGTGCTGCATTCGCTTCGGGCGCTGACGGGCCATAGTGCCTACCTGTTCCCGTCAACCCGGATGATTACCCGGCCAATGAGCAACATGGCGGTCAACGTCGCCTTGCGGACGTTGGGATATACACAAGGGGAAATGACCGGACACGGCTTCCGGGCAATGGCCTCAAGCCTGCTGGCTGAACTTGGTTGGGGCATTGACGCGATAGAGCGCCAGCTTGCCCACGTTGAGGGCAATAAAATCCGGGCCGCATACCATCGCAGCGAACACCTTGAGGAGCGCAGAAAAATGATGCAGGCATGGGCCGACTACTTAGACGGCCTGGCCGCCGCCGCTGGCAATGGTGTCTGACACGATCTTCTGAATCGCGCTCATGGGCCAGACGGTATCTCTGGGGCTGCGCTTGATGGGCTTGGGGTACTTCCCCGCCCTAATGCCCGCATACCATGCAGTTCTCTTCATGCCCAACGTGGCAAGGACTTCGGGGAGCTTGATCAAGCGTTCTTCATATTGCTGTGCCATGTCGTTATTCTCCTGCTTTTTCATGCCGGAAATTCGCTGTATTCAACGCCGTCAAGAAGGCGGCCAGCGCGGTGTTTACCTACTTTGTACAGGGAATCTTCGTATTTTTTACCTTTCCAGCCGTGAGGAACGATTGAGTTGCCTGGCAATACAATGTCTTCAGGCGACTGATTTTCTGTCACCCATTCGCCCCAGCCTTTGAAAAAGAACGGCACTCCCGCGCCCTGGCACTGATCTCGCAAACTGCGGAACCAGTCAGGATGCGCCGGGCGCGCGCCGTGGCCGGTTTCGCCGCCGCAGATGACCCAATCAAGGTAGGGAGAGTCTTGTGCAAGCTCGCCCGTTAACCATTCAAGCTGAAAATCCACTGGCCCCAGCATCGGTTCCACGCTCACGAAACGCTTGACTGCGGGTATGGAGAGTAGAATCGGGATTTTGGCGTCGGCCTCTGCCTGATTGCAGACAGTCACACCGAGCCAGACGTTGGGGAGGGGCGGATTGGCGTTGTCCTCGCAAAAAGCGTACATGCGCTCCGGGCGTTTGGTGAGGATGCAAAACGTGTGTTTCGCGGCCGCCCGCATCTGCGTCCATATGCATCGTAAATCGTCGAAACTCGTGCCTCGCGCGAACAAATCCGTCATGCTGCCGCAAAAAATCCGCCTTGGTTTTTTCATGGCGTGCAGCGGATGAAATACCGTTACATCAAGGGCGCTCATTTTCCCGGTCCAGCCGCGCTCATTCACGACACCGGCATACTTCGCCGCCGTCGCCGGGTTCTTTGACAACCGCACTGCAAAGCGTTCCGCGTAGCAGTTGTCGCACCCCGGCGAGCATTTTGTGCAGCCGACGACGGGGTTGATGGTATGGTCGCACCATTCGATTTTCGTGGCACTCATTCCGGCCTCCCGGCAAGGCCGCAGTAGCCTCGCGGTGTATCTATCCGTATCTCCCCATGTATCTGGGCTATGGGGACAAAGCGCCAAGCCATGCAGCCGGAGGCAAGGCAGGCGGCTGTCACCAGCCCACCGCTTTGCTTGTGCGGCATGATCTTACAACAAGCCTTTTCCTTCGCTTCGTCTTCGGTTAGGAGCATGGCTATTCCCTGAGTGTTATGTTCGTCACCTTGATCAAGGCATCAAGGGCTTTTCGGTTAAGCACTTCCACCCTCTCCGCCATTTGTATTTAAGTTATTGATTTATAATAACTTTTCATGTGATGGAGCCTCATTGTACCCTTGGATACATTTTGGGGATACATTTGAGGCTCCTTGTGCTTTCTCAAAACACCCTTTGGCGGGATTCTCTCCCACGTACCGGCTATCGGCACGGCTCCTATCTGGTTATGCACCGGCAAATCCGGTATTTTCGCATAACTGTACCTCTTCATTTACAATCTCTGCTCGGTAAAAAAGAAATCCGTCGATCTTTAGATGGTCTGGCTAGTCGCATGGCCCGCTCAAAGGCCATGCGGCTGTCGGTGATCGCGCAAACTTTTTTTGCTTTTCTGGATGACGTGCAAGATGAGCGGATACGTTTCAGACATGAAAATACTATACAATACCTTGAAAACATACGGCAAATAGCCTGTAATCTGGATACGGTTTGGTTTGATGCGGCCATGAAGGAAAATCTGTCACCGGCTTCATTGGCGCTCCGCTTGCCCTCATTTCTACAGGACGCGGGGTTGCAGGTTGATGATGGTAGACCAGTGGAACAGGAAAACCGACATGCAGAGGTGGTCGACGTTCTTGTCTCGCAAACTCAGACGGAGGAGATGAAGCGCCATGTGGCTTCATCTCCTCTCAAGCCTCTCAAAAGCGAGATACGCATTCGGCGCAAAAATGCTCCGCAGACTGCCCAGGAGGAGCCTGCAACTCGCAAAACCAAATCAGCTTTGCCCTCTATAGATGAAGCGGCGGAATCCTATATCACGGCCAAAAAGCTCACATGGTCACAAGCCAGCGCAAAGGATATTCCACCGCAGATTCGGCAGTTCGTGGAAATCGTCAGAGAATTGGAAAACGGCCGGAACTTGCCGATAGACCAACTTTCACGCGAGCATATACGCCAATATTACGATACATTGCGCCACCTACCCTTCCGGGTGAATGGGCAATGCGCTTACCGAAACAGGAAGTGGCTCGAAATTGCTGAAATGGGACGTTCCGGCACGGTGGAGCGCTTATTGAGCATCAAGACGATGGAAGTCCGCCAGACCAACGTGCGGAGCTTCATTAACTGGTGCGAGCTTGAATATCGTGGAGCGATTCAGGCTCGTTATGTAAACTCCGGTTTCCCCAAGGTTCTTTCAGACAAGGATATTCGGCGTAAGGGGATCAAAAGAGAATCCTTCTCACCAAGTGAATTGCAAGCCCTGTTCGGTGACAGGCAACGATTCGTGAAAGCTACGGAAGGCATGGCATCCCGGTTCTGGTGTCCCTGGATTGCGTTATACTCCGGTATGCGTCTGGAAGAAATCTGCCAACTTCACCTTTCGGATATTCGGGAAATCGAGGGAGTACGCTGCTTTTCCATCAATGAAGACAACGCTCAATCAGCCTTTGCCAAGCATGTAAAAAGTGTTGCGGGCATCCGAAATGTACCGATTCACCCTTGGCTCTGGCATGAGGCTGGACTAAAAGATTTTCTCGAATTACGCTGGCAGTCAGTTCCACAGCACGAATGGGCCACTGCCATGCTGTTTCCTGATATGCAGGAACGTTCCCTGAAAGTTGATTTTAATGTCACTAAACTCGGGGCTTCGGTAACAAAATGGTTTACACGCTATCGGCGTTCTGTGGGCATCGGAGGTCAGGAAGGTGAGGCCAGTGCAAAAACCTTCCATAGTTTCCGACACACGGTCATCGAATATCTGCATAAACAGGCTCGTGTGGATTTGTCCATGCTGCAAGCTGTTGTCGGGCATGAACTGATAGATATGGGTGTCACGGAAGGTTATGCAGGGGCATGGTCAACAAAGATTTTGCTTGATAGTGTCATATTGAAACTTAACTGGTATGACTTACTAAAATGAGATTTCAATGAATACAGAAAATGAACCAGCTATAGATAATGGCTCTATGGATAATTCAAGCATAAATGAATATGTTGGCGGATTCCCTGCTTGGCACAGCTTGCAAAGAAATATTGAGACTAAAGATGTATGTGTAGATGAAAAAAATAGTGAACAATACGATATACTAACTCTTGCGAGCAGTCTGGCACACGAATGCGAAGTAGACCCTGTGATGTGTCAATGTATTATGCTTGCAGTAATCAGCGCTATATCGCAAGGGAAATTTGTAGTTGAACTTCCAACTGGCCATATAGAACAGCTTAGCACACACTGGATATGTATAACAAATTTATCCGAAAGAAAAAGCTCTGTATTTGATAAAATATATTCTTGCATAGATAAAATTGAACTTAAATACAATGATGATCAATCTGAAACAATTTTAAGTTCATCAATAGACAATCGTCTTATTCGTAATGAGATCCGTGAAATAGAAAAAAGGGCGATTAAAAAATTAATATCAAGAGATGATGCAAGAAGAGAAATATTCGACCTTGAAAAACAATTAAGCATTGAGCACAGCTACTTACAAATAACTACTCAAGATGCTACACCGTCAGCACTCATTGAACTGCTCAAGCATCAAATTGGAAATAGGATTAGCATTTTTGACCCAGAAGGTCATACTTTTGAAAAAATTGGAAATAATAGCGAACTTATATCTCTACTGAATTCAGGCTTTACAGGTGATACGATAAAAAAGGACAGATATAAATACTCCGGGAAAATGCCTAAGCCATGTATTTCTTTATTGATAATGTTACCCAAGGATAGGTTTCAAGAAAATAAGAAATTGGGAACACTATGGAGAGATGGTTTTTTTGCAAGGGCGCTTTGTATATTTCCCCAACCAAAATCAGGCTCAAGAACATTCGGCGTAACAAATGCAGGGCATATTGATGATATCATCAACATTTTCAATACGACTCTAACTCGCATTTTTAGTATCGACTGGAATCGCGACAAAAATGGGGAAATATGTCCTTATCGTTTGACAATGAGTAGTGAAGCTAAAGCCCATTGGCTTTCCTGTGCGAATTCCATTGAAAAATTTATGAGAAACGCAACAAAGAATGATATTGAATTATTTGGGAAGCGGCATGGAATATTAGCACGGATTGCAGCATTAATTCATTTATCAAATCCTTTATATAAACAAAGTCATGAAATGCAAATAGATTCAATAATAAAAGCTCGTGAAGTACTAACAAATATCGATGAAACTTATGGGAGAAAATTGCAAAATATAGTTTTTTCGTCAAAAGAAAAAACAGCAATGGATATAGTTAAGAAATGGCTCGAACAACACCCTGGAATTCAATTTTCAGCACGTACTATCTATAGGAATAGAAAACAATTTAGCGTTGACGAAATAAAATAAAACTTATTTTGATGGAGTTAGCTCGACAAGGTGACATACAAATTGCACAACTCCAGCCCCCGATCTCTTCAAAAGGTGGACGACCCCCTGATGTTCAGTATCTGAATATACCACTCCCTCCACAGCCTTCCCATCAAATTGTTTCCCCTCCTGACGCATCGTTCGGCTTCTCTGACCAATAATTTTTCAATTTTCAATGGAATATTAGCCGACAAAATCGACAAAACTAGTTTTGTCGATTGATAACGTACGATATTTTTCGCACAATGAAAAAATGACGTAGCCCGCCAAGTTGGTTAGGTTTTGGTGAACCACCATCAAAACTTTAGCCACAAGGAAGGCTACGAAATGGAAGCTAT
>JAITHT010000062.1 GCA_031279825.1 Desulfovibrio sp.
CTGCCGCCTTCAATTGTCGGAAATGGATGCGGGCGCTGATCGCCACGCTATTTTTTGCCCTCATTTCACTTCGGGCAACCTCACGCCGGGGAGAAGGCCTTGCTCTTTCAGCAACGTACATCTGTTTTTTAAGGGACGACTATTTATTTCAAGGACGCAACACTAGAGCAGATTAACTTTGCAACGCTGCACTCGTCGCCCTCGGCGAAAACAAGTTTCGCCTACTCCTCGTGCGCGAGAGCCGACGCTTACGCTGGCTGTTGACAGAGCATTTTCAAAGTGAAAATGCTGTCAATCGTGTCCTATGAAAGATTGCGTAAAGCGCATTCCCGTCGCCAAAATGGCATCCAGTGAAGAACAAACGGGCATCCACTGCAAAAGAGTCCGCGCATACCGCGCGTCAGCGACCAAAGCCGCCGGATCGCCCGCCCGCCGTGGGTGAATGACACAGGGGATTTTTTTCTGAAACATTGCCTCGGCGGCATCGACGAGTTCTTTGATGGAATATCCCCGTCCGGTCCCCAAATTCACCTTGCAGGAAGGCTTGCCCTCCGATAAATAGCGCATGGCGTTCACATGAGCCTGGGCTATATCGGTAACGTGAACGTAATCGCGTATGCATGTGCCGTCAGGCGTGGGGTAGTCGTTACCGAATATATGCAGTTCAGGGATACGCCCCAAAGCGGTCATAACAATACGGGGGACAAGGTGGGTTTCCGGAGTGTGCCATTCTCCGCAGTCAGCGTCCGCATCCGCGCCGGCGGCGTTGAAATAACGCAATGCCGCACTTCTTACAGAATATGCCATGTCAAAATCGTCAAGCATGCGCTCCATGACGAATTTAGTAAAACCGTAAGGGCTGATAGGTTGCAGAGGAGTATCTTCCGTTATCGGAGCGCCGTCGGCATGGCCGTAGACGGCGCAACTGCTTGAAACCACAATTTTCGAAACGCCACATGCCTGCATTGCCCGTAGCACATTGAGCGGACCTGTAACATTCGTATGATAATAGGCGTCGGGATTCGCGATCGATTCGCCGACATAGGCTAGCGCCGCGCAATGGACAACCCCGGAGATATTGTGACACCGCATGGCTAACGATAACGCCGTGTAGTCGCAAATGTCCCCGTGGACGAATTCTCCCCAACGGACAAGCTCTCTATGTCCGGACAACAAATTATCGTATACGACAGGAACGTAACCCGACAGAGCCAGAGCTTTACTGATGTGCGATCCGATATAGCCCGCTCCGCCCGTCACCAAAATCGTTTCTGCCATATTTCTTATCCTCCATGCTTGCCGCCCCGCCACGAAAAGGCGGCGCGTCTGTCCCGATCTGCTCTCAGTACGCGCCTTTTCCGCTCAGAACAACCGGCACGGTGCGCATGATAATATAGATGTCCAGCCATACAGACCAGTTATAGACATACTCATAAACCGTTTCCAGCCGCTTGGCGTAACTGATGTCGTTACGGCCGGAAATTTGCCACAGCCCGGTAATGCCGGGTTTGACGCGGCAGTACAGTTCGAAGGCGTCCCCATATAAAGCTTCCTCATGCAACGGAACAGGACGCGGCCCTACCAGACTCATCTCCCCTTTAAGAACATTGAAAATTTGCGGCAGTTCATCCAAGCTGCTGGCGCGGAGAAAAGCGCCCACGCGGGTCAGCCTGGGATCACGAGAAAGTTTCTGCGTAGCCTCCCATTCTTCGCGCAGGGCCTGGTCAGCGTCAAGGGTAGCGCGTAGCCGCTCTTCAGCATCGGCCACCATGGTGCGGAACTTGAAAATCCTGATTATTTTGCCCCCCGATCCGATGCGCGCATGGCGAAAAAAAATAGGCCCCTTGCTTTCCAGGCGAATGCACAAAGCGATAACGGGGATGATAAGGATCAGTACAATCCCGCCGGCCAGACAAAATACAATATCCAACAAACGCTTGACTCGCATGCGCGCGGGGTCAAGAAGGTTCTGCCGCAGAGTCAGAACCTGGCCGCAAGGAAGAAAGGCTATGCGCAACGATGACTGTCTCAGCCAAAAGGCCGATGTCCGTACTAAAATACGGTGAAAATACTTGGTAATGAGGGGAATTATTTCCTGCCGCGTCTGAGGCGGCAGGTCCTCCGTCAGAACAAGAGCCATGGAGCCGGGATAGGCTTTGGCAAGAGCCGCCAAACGCTCTCCGGTCTCCGGACGGGCAAGCGCGGCAAGATGTAAGGAGAGAGAGGCGTCGGACGCCGTTTCTCCTTCTTTCAGAGTAACAACGCCGGTGATATATAAACCGCGTCGCCGCTGTTCCCTAAAAATAACCAGAGTATCGGCAATGCGATTTTCAGGCGCGAGTAAAAGAACGGGATAGCCCCACCATGCCCGCTTCGCGCAAAGCGTACGGACGCCATAGCGGGCCAAAGGAACAAGAAATACAGAGAGCAGCCAGCCGCCGATCAAAACGAAGCGGGAATACATCTCTCCCTGTTTACCTAAAAAAATCAATAAATTAAGAAAAGCGAAACCGAGACTGGACCCTAGGGAAAGACGCTTCAACTCCACATGGGGTGGGAGAAAAACGCCGGGATACAGTTCCAGGGCGGCATAAAGCAGTAAAAAAAAAGGAATGGCTCCCCCAAGATGGAAATATAAAGATGGAGATAAACTTCCTTCCCCAATCGTCACCCGGAGTAGCAGAGCAAGACCCAGAGAGGAGATCAGGCCGCAAAGATCGGCAAGAAGCAGGACACTGCGGGTATTGAATAGAAACGACAGGGCGGATGTCGGTTTCAAGAGTCTTGCCATGCCTTTTTCACTTCACGGTTTGATAAAGGGCGTTTTGCCGTATTATGGCGTCACGACACGTTACGGCAAAAGAAAGATAAATTACCCCTGCATATAAAAAAAATCAACGTAAAGCTGATGTGGAACAGGGCAATTGAATGAATTCAAGCGTTTCAACCGCTTTTACCGGTTCAAGCTATCTCAATCCTTTGGCTTTGCCGAAGGTACATGACGTCAATCCACGCCCCTGTGTGAGGGGCGACACTCCCTTTTTTTTGCCTTCTCCGTTAAGGTCTTGAGCGCTATACCTCGAGAGACGGCAATAAAAAGTGGAAAAACATCTGGAGAGTAAAAGAGAAAAGGCATTTTTGAAAGTAATTTTATGATGATAGTACTTTCGAGCTCCTTACGGAGATCCGATCTGTACGCTTGAGATGCTCGCATGGAACACGTGGTCCATAGATCTTCCCTCCTGAGGCGGCTATAGCGTCATTTCAGCATTCAAAAGAGGCTATAGCAAGTAACGTTTCAAATCGTCGTTTAACGGCTGGCAAGGCCGGATTTACCGGAAAGCGCGCTTCCCGGTTCTCTCCGCCGCCTTTCTGCGGGGGGCGCGCCGGGTTTGTCCGTCCGGCGGCCGGTACGCTGTTTGATACGAACGTTTAAGCGGCATATGGCACTATGTAGTCGATCCTTAGGGAAACGCTGAATAATGAAGTCAAGCAGGCTTTATTATTCAGCGGGGCAGCAAAAAACCGTCAAAGTTGCTGCATTTGAGGTGAAATTCCTTCTATTTTCTTCATTTTGTGCCCCTTTTCCCAAAAAAAGGCGCGCGTATCCTCATGCCGGCAGTGGCCTGCCGGCCCGGATGCACATCAAGAGATTTGCGCTGGTGAACAGCATATACAACCGATGCGTATTTTTGGCCAGGCCACGGTAAACTGTCTTACTATATCCGAAGAAGCGCTTGATAATCAGAAACGGGTGTTCAACCTTGGAACGGATCGAGGACTTGCGCCGCCCGATCCGCTTTTCGTAGTCGGGCAAATGATTCGGAGCCTTCCGTACGCTTCCGGCCCGCCG
>JAITHT010000086.1 GCA_031279825.1 Desulfovibrio sp.
GGCAGCATGAGCCATGTTCAAAATCTCCTTGAGCTGCAAGGGTTTGTGTAGCTTTTTTTGTAGCATAAATCTTGGAGATTTTGAACATATTTAACACCCCTTAGCCGGACACGATTGAGTGAAAATGTTATAGTGGCAAGCTGATGTGCGGATCAATGGTTTTGAGCCACAATGGCGACAAAGAGTGAAAAGAAGTAGCACAGAGCATGAAATCATCAAAAAACTTCCGCGTCGCAATGAAAGAATATTATAGCAGGAAGCGCATTGTAATTTAATTTATCCTGATTACATATTTTCACTTGAAATTCATCTTTCGGTTTGGTATCAAAGGGCAAATTAATTTTTATTGCAGGAGGCTTGCTTTATGGATGATTATCTCTCGGCGGCAATCAGAATTGTGATGGCACAGGCAAAAGTGCGTGTAATGAGTGAAGATGAAATGGCCTCAATGGTGAAAAAGCTGGCGGCGAGCATTCGTTGCCTTGGAGAAAGCTCGGATGCGGCGGAGGAATCACAGATAGACGCCTCCACAGTCAAAAACAGCATCAGAGAAAAATCAGTCACCTGCCTTGTATGCGGCAGTGTGTTCAAAATTCTTTCAGCGCGCCATCTGGCTTCTCACGGTCTGACTCCCGAAGAATATAAGGAAAAATTCGGGATGAAGCCGAAAACGCCTCTTGTGGCAAAATCATTACAGCGTATGCGTAAAAAGAAAATGCAGGATATGCGTCTTTGGGAGAAACGCACTCAGGCAAAAACAGCCGCAAAAACCAAGAAAGTCAAAGAAGCTTGATGTTCTTTTCACAGATTGATACCGCCCCGTCAAGGTCGGGATGCGTTGATCAGGGGCCGGTTTTTGACGGGGTTTTGGGGATTCGGAGCGGGCGCTTTGTATTTGGTGAATGACGCCCGAGGCGCGAGATATTGTTTTAATGCCAATTTACTCTGGAGCATTTTTACTTTGAGATGCTCGGTGCTGTGTCTTCCCGTCCGAGCAATTTAAAGTGAAATGGCTCTAAGGTTCTTGTGTCTTTAATATATTCCGGGAATATGCATGGGCAAAAATCTTATTATTGTGGAATCACCCGCCAAGGTCAAAACCATAAAAAAATTCCTTGGCCCACAGTACGCCGTACAGGCCAGTGTCGGTCATGTGCGCGATCTGCCCTCCAACACGCTGGGCGTGGACGAGGATAATGACTTCAGGCCGCAGTATCAGGTGATTGAGAGTAAAAAGAAGATAGTTTCCGAGCTGCGCGTCGCTGCCGCCAAGGCGGATACGGTTTTCCTCGCTCCTGATCCCGATCGTGAGGGCGAAGCCATCGCTTGGCATGTGGCGGAGCTTATCCGCGATAAAGCAAAAAATATCAAACGGATAGAATTTAATGAAATTACCGCCAAGGCTGTTCGGGAGGCTCTGGAGCATCCGCGCGAGTTGAACGCAAGCCTTTTTGACGCCCAGCAGGCTCGACGCGTGTTGGACAGGCTGGTGGGCTACAAAATTTCTCCTCTTCTTTGGAAAACCGTCAAACGTGGCATTTCCGCAGGACGGGTACAGTCTGTCGCGCTCAGGTTGATCGCGGAGCGCGAGGCGGAGCGCGAGGCTTTTGTTCCTGAGGAATACTGGAGCAACAAAGTTCACCTTGAGGCGGCCTCGCCGCCTGTTTTTACGGCGGATCTTGCCAAACTCAAAGGGAAAAAGGCCCATATAGCCGATGGGGAGGCTGCCGCCGCGTTGAAAGAGGCTGTTCAGGGAACATCCTTCACTGTGGCTGCCGTGGAGGAAAAAGAGCGTCTGCGCGCGCCGTTGCCGCCTTTTATCACTTCTTCCCTCCAGCAGGCTGCCAATCAGCGTCTCAACTACTCCACAAGACGCACCATGAATATTGCTCAGCGTCTCTATGAAGGCGTGGAACTGGGAGAACGCGGTCTTACAGCCCTTATAACCTATATGCGCACCGATTCCACCCGTATCGCGGCTGAGGCGCAAAATGCGGCGCGCGAATTCATCGCCGCGCGTTTCGGTCAGGAATATCTGCCGGACAAACCGCGTTTCTACAAGTCCAAAGCAGGCGCACAGGACGCCCATGAGGCTATCCGCCCGGTGGAAGTGAGTATTGTTCCCGAAGAGGTGAAAGCTTTTTTGCCGCCGGACCAGTACAATATCTACAAACTTATCTGGGCGCGTTTTGTGGCTTCGCAGATGTCTGCGGCGCGTTTTCACGACACAACGGTTTGCATTACCTGCGGCGAAAGCGAATGGAGGGCCAAGGGTGAGCGCTTGCTTTTTCCGGGTTTTCTGGCGGCCATGTCTGCAGGCAAGGAAGACGCGACGGCGGAATTGCCGTCCTTGCAGGCGGGGCAGGCCCTCTCGCTCAAAAGATTGGAACAGGAGCGGAAGTTCACCCAGCCTCCGGCGCGCTACACGGAGGCCAGCCTCGTGCGGGAATTGGAAGAACGCGGCATCGGCCGCCCCTCTACCTATGCGGCTATTATTTCCACTTTGCAGGAGCGCGACTACGTCCGTCCAGTGGAAAAACATCTTGTGCCCACGGATTTGGGGCGCACTGTTTGCCGCCAGCTTGTGGAGCATTTTATCCGTCTGATGGATGTGGGTTTTACCGCCAAGATGGAAGAAAGCCTGGACAAGGTGGCTGAGGGCAGCCAGCAGTGGGTGGATTTACTCCGTTCTTTTGCGGCTGAATTCACCCCGGCCCTCAGTGCGGCGGCCAAAAACATGCAAAGTGTCAAGGGGGGGATTGACGCGGAAATGCCGTGTCCGCAATGCGGTAAACCCCTGATGATAAAATTCGGTAAAGCCGGGGATTTTCTTGCCTGTTCCGGCTATCCCGAATGCCGCCACACCAGCAATTTCGTCAGGGATGAAAGCGGCAGCGTTGAGGCGGTGGCCCCCCAAAAGCGGGAATTGCCCAAGGCAGGCATCTGCCCGGAGTGCGGCAAGGACTTGGTTGTCAAAAAATCGCGCACAGGCAGCAGTTTTATCGCTTGCACAGGCTATCCCGAATGCCGCCATGCGGAGTCTCTGTCCACCGGAGTGGCCTGCCCGCGCTGCGCTGAGGGAAAGCTTGTGGAAAAGAGCAGCAGGCGCGGCAAAATTTTTTACTCCTGCAGTCGATACCCCGAATGTGACTTCGCCCTGTGGGACAAGCCCGTGCCGGAGGTATGCCCGCAGTGCGGCTCACCCTATCTGGTGGAAAAATCGCGCAAGGACGGCAGCAAAATCGTCTGCCCGGTCAAAGGGTGTCATTATGTCCTTGACGCTTCCGAAACTTGATGTTTCCGAAGCTTGATGCTTTTGGAACGGAGCGGCAGGGGGCAGCAACAACCCCGGTGCGAGATTATTCATCCGTTACGGCCGTCAGTTTGGCAAGCAGCGTTTTTCTGTTGATGCCAAGGCGTCTTGCCGCTTCGCTTTTGTTGCCTCCGGCTTGTTCGAGCGTATCAAGAACGACGAGTCGTTCTATTTCCTCCAGGCTCATATTGCCGAAATCTCTTTTAATAGGAGATTGGGCCGGTTCTTCTCCCCCCATCAGACTTGGGGGAAGTTCGCGTTCGCTGACGTATTCGCCCATGAGAAGAATCACGGCGCGTTCCACAACGTTTTCCAGTTCACGCACGTTGCCCGGCCAGGAATATTTTTGCAGCCTGTCCATGGCTGCTGGAGTAAATCCCTTGATATTTTTTGAATTTTTTTCCGCAAAAAGTTTCAGAAAATGCATCGCGAGCAAAGGAATATCCCCGTCGCGCTCCCGCAATGGGGGCAAATGTAATGACACGACGTTGAGCCTGAAGTACAAATCCTGTCTGAAGCGCCCTTCTTCAACCTCACGCTTGAGATCTTTATTGGTTGCCGCCAGAATGCGCACGTCTATCCTGACTGTCTGATCTCCCCCAACTCTCTGCAACTCCCGCTCCTGCACGACACGCAGCATTTTTGCCTGCATCGCCAAGGGGATTTCGCCGATTTCATCCAGAAAAATCGTCCCTTTGTTTGCGGCCGGAAATCGGCCTTCGCGTCGTTTATCCGCGCCGGTGAAGGCGCCTTTCTCATGGCCGAACAATTCTGATTCAAGAAGGGTATCCGGCAGAGCGGCGCAGTTGACGGCCACATAAGGGCCTTTGCGTCGGCTGCTGTTGGAATGGATCAATTTTGCCACGACTTCTTTGCCGGTGCCCGACTCTCCGGTGATCAACACGGTGGCTTCCGAAGGAGCGATTGCCGACAGCGTGGACAGGAGTTGCCGCATGAGGGGGCTTTGAGCTATGACGGCGCCTGCGTTAAATGACGATGCAAGGGAAGTTCGCAAGACGCGTACTTCATTCTTCAAAACGGCGTGGTCGAGAGCGCGTTCCAGGGCAAGCCTCAATTCGTCAAAAGCCAAAGGCTTCGTCAGATAATCATAGGCCCCGGCCTTCATGGCCTTCACCGCATTTTCCACGTCTGAGTAAGCGGTCATAATGAGGACGGGGATGGCCGGATTATAGGCGTTTATTTCGCGGCTCGCCTCAATGCCGTCTATTCCGGCCATACGCACATCCATAAGAATGAGGTCAAAGGGCCGCTCCCGGCACAGGGCGATGGCTGTTTCTCCGGAGTTCACGCCTGTGGCGCGATACCCCCAATCCTCCAAATGATCCAGCAGCATTTCGCGATGATTCTGATCATCATCGACAACAAGCAGTGTTATTTCTGGAGGGTTTGCCATACTATTCCTTATGCTCCGCTTTTTGGGGCAATATAATTGTGAATTCGGCTCCGGAATCGGGGAGATTGTCTACTGTGATCGTTCCGCCGTGGTTTTCAACAATCTGGCTGACTATCGCCAGTCCGAGACCGGTACCCTTCGCTTTTGTTGTAAAGTAGGGCGTAAATACGGCACTTCGTCGTTCTTCAGGGATGCCGGGCCCGGTATCACTGACAGTGAGACGCAAAGAACCGTTCTCGGGTAGAAATTGTGTTGTTACACGCAGTTCTCCCCCGGAGTTCATGGCTTGAATCGCGTTGAGAAAAAGATTCAGCAGAACCTGCGTGAAACGTTCAGGATCTATAAAAGCCACAGGCGGCTCATGCTTATGGCTGACACTGACGGTGATTTGCTTTGCTCTGATATCCGCTTCCACCAGTTGCAAGGCATGGGCAATCACGTCCCGCATATTTTTTTCCGAAATAGTGACCGTTCTGGGCCGCGCGAACTCCAGCAGCTCAGAGACAACGCGGTCCAGGCGGCCCACCTCGTCAATCATCCTGTTGGCGGCTTCTTCTTCGCGGCCGCCGGGCGGCATGCGTTTTGCCATATACATGGCAACGCCCTTGATGGTGCTGAGGGGGTTGCGGATTTCGTGGGCAACTCCGGAGGCAAGCCTGCCGAGGGCGGCCAGACGGTCATTGCGCTGCATTTCGGCATGTAGCCTTCTCATTTCCGTGATATCCCGCAAAATAAAGAGATTGCCCAAAAAAGTCCCATCTTCGTTTTTCATGATCGCGGCGGTCAAACTGATGAAAGGGGAACCCGCTACATTCAACGTCATCTCTCGCTCAAGGAGCTTCTCCTTTTGCGTCAGTTCCATGGTGATACCCTCCCAATCCAGGCCGGGGAGCCTCTGCAGGGGAATATCCGCCGCAACTTCCTCGCTCAAGTTGAACATCGCCAGGGCGGTGGGGTTGATGATGGAGACCTTGCCTCCGGGTTCGCTGGTCAGAAGCCCCAGAGGCAAATTTTTTACGACTTCCGACGACATTGCCAGGGAATTCCTCAACATGCGTCTGGATTGGCGGTAATTGTGCGCCCAGAACAGCGAGACAAAACCAGCCAGCCCGATGAAGGCGATCAGGACGGCGGTCAGGATGTTGGTCCTGAAATTTTCGTCCAGAGCCTCCTCAAAAGGTTGCCGGTCAAGACCGACGAAGACAATGGCAGGGGCGGGGCTCGCCGCTTGCTCTCTGTTTTTCCATGCCGGCGGGCCTCCATGTCGGCCGAAGCAGTCAAAAAAGTCTCTGTGATGGCCTTTCCGCATGGATGTCTGTGGGACAAAGTAGCGAAATACTTCAAATACATTTTTCCCTGCCGATTCGCGCAATCGCCATGTGGTCTCGTTCACCTCTTGCGTCGGCGGAGGCTCTCCTGTGAAGCCGCCGCCGACTTGAGCCGGATCGTTGTGGGCCAGTATTCTGCCTTCTCCGTCAGTCACAGCTATAAAAATGATGCCCGGCTGTTGCGCGGTTTCCTCCACCAGAGACTGCAAGAGTCCGGGATCTGTCGAGCGCATCCCCATCCATGTGCGCGTTCCTGCCTCAAGTGCCCATATGAGCGCTTCCGCCCGGTTTATCATATTCTGTGTCATGTGTTTCTTTTCTCGTTGCGTATTTTTGACCGACAGTACGGTAATGGTCACACCGAGAATGGCCGTCACGGCCAGAAGCAGCCAGGGCGCCTGGCCGAAAAATTTGCGAAATGCCGGGGAAAGCTCTCGGAGTTCTGCGTTCATAGCCTCAATCCTCATATTTCGTCGCTCTATATTTCCAGGTATGTATTTTTTACTCAGATACACTGTTGGATAGGTAAATTTCGGACAAATGTCCATGCACTAGATAGTGTAGTCACGAGATTGAAGCCCATAAAAAGATGCACCTGATATGAATGGCGGCGAGAAATGATGCCGTATTTTTCGCGTATCTGGTGGCTATTCCACGCCACCGCTTCAA
>JAITHT010000064.1 GCA_031279825.1 Desulfovibrio sp.
GTGAACGGCGAACTGCGGCAATCCAATGAGGCGACGCTGCTGGAAATAGGGCGAACGTCCGCGCCCAGGGCGTTGTGGAATGACGCGTTCATGCCCTTGCCCAACGCCGCCGCCAGGGCCGGATTTGCCGAGCACAGAACCTATTTTTACAACGGCGTGAAGCAGGATGCGGAAGCCACGCATCTCGGGCTCGATCTCGCTTCCCTCGCGCGGAGCCCCGTGCCGGCCGGCAACGACGGCGTCGTCGTATTCGCCGACTACCTCGGCATATACGGCAACCTGGTGGTGCTGGACCACGGCCTCGGCCTTCAGAGCCTCTATTCGCACATGTCCGAAATTTCCGTGAACGCGGGCCAGCAGGTGACGCGCGGCCAAACGCTCGGCCGGACGGGCGCCACCGGCATGGCCGTCGGCGACCACCTGCATTTCGGCATCCTGATTTCCGGCATGGAGGTTTCCCCGGTCGAATGGCTGGACCCCAAATGGATCCGCGACAATATCACGGACCGCCTGCGGGAAGCCGGAACGCCCGGCCCGGAACTGATCCGCGCGGCGGCCCCCGCGCCGCGGGAAGCGGAGAAGCCGGAAAGCCGCCCCGCGCCGCAACGCGGCAGGAAACGGTAATTATAGCGGGCGGATGCCGCCCGACGCCACGACCGCCGGCCCCGCGTCCGTTTGCAGCGCCAGGGAACCGTCCGCGGCAAGCCCGCGGACAAGCCCCCGTATCCCGCCGTCCTCGGCGTATACGGGCCGCCCCATCCAGGCGAGGGATGTCTCTATCCGCCGCCGGAGAATCTCACGGGATGCGCCCGCGATCCGCCGCGCGTGGTTTTCGCGCATGGCCCCGACGAGGGACCGCCAGAACGCGAACACAGACCCCGTGAAGGAAGGCAGGGAAACGGCCGGAACGGCCCTGTCCGCGCGCATGGCCCCTTCATCCGGCGCATGGCGCAGGTTCAACCCCAACCCGGCGAGAAGACGCCCGTTCCTTTCCTCCAACAGCAGTCCCCCGAATTTCCCTTCCTTTCCGGCGCGGCGCAGCAAAAGATCGTTGGGCCATTTGAGCCGCGTCTTAATGCCCATGGCCCGCAGCGCGCGATGGACGCAGTACCCCATGGCGAGAGGGGCCATATTTCCCAGGCGTTCCATATCCGGCGGCAAAAAAAAGGACACGTGCAAATTGCCCGGCGGGGATATCCATTCCCGGCGCAACTGCCCTCTGCCGTTTGTCTGGGCCACGGCAAGGACGCCGGACCACGGCGGCATAGCGCAGGTTCGGCAAAGCTCCCAGGCGACATCGAAGGTTGAGGCGCATACGCCGGAAACGAACAGAGGAACGGGGCACGGGCTCTCTGGAACGAATCCAAGAAAAGCGGCCTCTTCCGCCGTAAGGGGAGTTGCGAGCCGCGAGCCGTCGGCCGAAACCAGTCCCCGTTCCAGCATTACAGGGAAAAAGCGCTCTTTCATGGGCATACGCCGGTTACTTCCGGGGCGTTCCGCCGAAAGAAGGCCCCATCGCTTTCCGTTTTCCGTCCATGCCCGTTCACGCTTTCCCGATCTCCCGGACCCAGCGCAACACCTCGGCCACCGGGCGGATGAGATCCGCCGGAATATATTCGTTTTCCGCGCCGTCCCGCAACAGGGCGCGGGCCAGAGGAATATTCCGCATAACCGGTATGCCTTCCTCCCTGGCGATTGCAACAATGCGTTGCGCCAGAAAGCCCTCCCCCATGCCCACGATGACGGGCAACGGCGTTTTCTTCGCGTCATAGTGCAACGCCACGGCCACGCGAGTCGGGTTGGTCACCACCACCTGGGCTCGGCGCACGCCGTGCAGGGTATTGGACATGGCCATCTCCTGGTGCAACTGCTTACGCTTGCCCTTGATATGCGGGTCGCCTTCCATTTCCTTATATTCCCTTTTGACTTCGTCCTTGGTCATCATAAGCCCCTTCATATACTGACGGCGCTGAAAGAAATAACTCAGGGCGGCCACTACCAGAAAGGCCGGAGCCGCCCTGAAGATGAGCGCGGAGAAGAGGGCGCCCGCCGCCGGTGCTATACCGTCGATGCCTCCGTAAGGTATGCGCAGCAAAAGACCGGCATTATCCCGAACGGCGACCGTCACCACCCAGGAAATAATCAAAATTTTCAGGACGCTTTTGACCAGCTCCACCAAATTGGCCAGGGCGAAAGTTTTTTTGAACCATTGGGAAGGGTTGAGTTTGTCCAGTTTGGGCATGGCCGCTTTGACGCTGACCAATACGCCGATCTGCATCAGATTGGCGGCCAGGCCGGCGCAGACGGCCGCGCCCAGCACCATGGCCGTCAGGCGCATGCCCAACCCGGCCACCTCGCCCGCCACATCGGGCAGGGCCGACGCGAAAGGCCGGCCGAGGGCCTGCAACGGCGCCCTAAACATGGTCAGAAGCGTTTCCCATATAACCGTTCCGGCGGCAAGAAAAACGCCGAACACCGCCAGCAGCGCCGCCGTGGTTCCCACTTCCTGGCTTTTGCAGACCTGACCCTTTTCCCGCGCTTGACGCAAGCGTTTTGGGGTGGGCTGTTCGGTTTTTTCGCTCATGGGTCACCGTACCGCGTTCCATACCGCGTCCATGTGGCCGCCTATGGAAAAGAGTTCCCGGGTAACCAGGGGAAGAAGAGTTCCCAGATAGAGAAGAATCATAAAGAGGCCCAGAGCGCTCTTGATGGGCATGGAAAGAAAAAATACGTTCAATTGCGGGGCGAAGCGGTTGACGAGGCCCAAACTCAAGTCGCTGAGCAGGCAGATGAGCATGATCGGGGCGGCAAAAAGCACGGACATGACCATCAGACGGGAAAATTGCCCCATCAGGAAAAACGGCAGAACGTTCCGCGCCTCTGCCCCCATTTCGAAACCCGGAGGACAAACGGCGTATCCGGCCAGGAGAAACAGGAGAATATGCAGAAACGCTCCGCTGCTGAACAGAATATAGATGGCAATCTCATGCAGGAAACCGCCGAAGAGAGAGGAGGATTCCCCGCTGGCCGGATCGGTCGCCTGCGCCATGCCCGCGCCGCGTTGGTTATCCATGATGAACCCCGCGGAAAGCATGGCCCAAAAAACGACGGAAGCGGCGTAGGCCTGCATGAAGCCCGCCAGGATTTCCTTGCCGAGAACGCAGAGGAGCCAAAGCGCCAGAGCGGTGCCGGAATCCGGCGGGGAAAGACCGGCGAACAGGGGATAGGCGAACAGGGCGAGCAGGAAGGCCAGGGAGACGCGCAGTTGTCCCGGCACGGCGTCCCCGCCCAGAAAGGGGACAAGAAAGAAAAAGGTCAGGGGGCGGACGCAGCCGGTGAAAAAAATCAGCCCCTGCTCAGGCAGACTGTGGAAGAGATCGAACATGGCCCGTTCTCATTTGACCATAAGGTAAAAACCGTCGAAAATGCTTTGGGAAAACCGCGAAAGCTCCCCCCCCAGCCAACCGGCCGTGAGCACAATCGTGGCAATGACGCTGACCAGCTTGATCCCGAAACTGAGGGTCTGTTCCTGCAATTGGGTGACCGCCTGGAACAGGCTGACCAGAAGGCCGGTGACGGAGGCCACGATAATGGCCGGCAGGGAAAGCATGAGCACCAGATAGCATACCTGTAACGCCATATCCGTGGGCGAACTCATAATGTTATCCTGGCAATGGGTTGGGTGGTTATTTCCGGGGTCAGTTCCTGGTAGGAAAGCACCGGCATATCGTAAAATTCTCCTTCGATCAGGCGGCGCACATAGCGGCGTATGTCCATGGAGGTCAGGAGCGCGGGAACCTGCTTACGGGCAAGGGCGGAGTCCGTTTCCCGGTGCAGGGCCGCGAGAAAGGCGGCGCTGGATTCGGGCGCCAAGGCCAGGTAGGCCCCGGAGGATGTCTGACGGACGGCTTTGCGCACCATGTCCTCGACATCGGGCTGCAAAAGCACCACCGGCAGGATATTCAACCCCCCGGAATGCATGTAGCTGATTTGCCGTTTGAGCGCGCCGCGCACCTGCTCGGTAAGCAGCACGATATCCTTTTCGCGCCCGGCCCAGTCCACCAGAGCCTCCAGGATGGCGCTCAAGTTGCGGATGGAGATGCGCTCCCGCACGAGCCGCTGGAAGATTTCGGCTATCTTTTGCACGGGCAGCAATCGGGTGACCTCGCGCACCAGATCGGGCGCCGCGGCCTCCATGCGATCCAGCAGGAATTTGGCCTGTTGCAGACCGATAAACTCCGAGGCGTGGCGGGTGAGCATGAGGGAAAGATGATAGGCCAGAATGCGGGGATGGGTCATGCAGCTTATACCGGCCTGGGCCAGGATGCTCCCCCTGGCCTCATCCACCCAGAGGGAAGGCACGCCCGGCAGGAACTGCTCGCTCTCCCGCACGTCCAACGAGAGCATTTCCAGATTGTCCCGCGTTTCCCGGACCAGAATCATGTTTTTTTCCAGAAGGCCGCGCGTCACGGGAACTTCATGGATGAGCAGCGCGTAGGAAAGCCCCGCGAGAGATTCGTTGCCGCGCAGATTGATGCCGGGAAAAGGCACGCCCAGGTCGAAATAAAGCGCCCGGCGCAGGGAAAGCAACTCCTCGTTGAGGGAGTCGTAGCGTAAGGATGCGCCGAGATCCGGAGAAACGTCCAGCAAAATGGGCACGGTGGGAGCGAAATCCTCATTGGGCCTTGTCTGGACTGCCTTGGAACCGGCCTGGGGGGCGAGGGTTTTGCGTAATTCCTCCCGGCCGTCCCCGGCCGGAGCGTCCTTGTTGACGCGCAGCAGCACATACCCCACGCCGCAGACGCAGGCGCCCAGCATGATCAACTGGGGCTTGGGAAAACCGGGGATGACGGCCATGCCCGCCACCAGGCAGCCGGCAAGGGTCAGCGCCTTGGGCTGGGAAAAAATCTGCCCGCCTACCTGGCTACCCAGCCCCTCAGCGCTTTCACCCCCGGTGCGGGTGATCAGAATGCCCGCCGAGATGGAGATGAGCAAGGACGGCACCTGCGAAACGAGCCCGTCGCCGATGCTGAGCACGCCGAAACGCTGCACGGCCTCCCCTGCGGTCATGCCCATTTGGGTGACGCCGATGATGATGCCGCCGACAAGATTGATGGAGGTGATGAAGATGCCCGCGACGGCGTCACCCTTGACGAACTTCATGGCCCCGTCCATAGCCCCGTACAGGCTGCTTTCGTTGGCCACCCTGTCGCGGCGGCGCTTGGCCTCGTCCATGTCGATGGCTCCGGCGCGCAGATCCGCGTCAATGCTCATCTGCTTGCCGGGCATGGCGTCCAGGGTGAAGCGCGCGCCCACTTCGGCCACCCGCTCCGACCCCTTGGAAATGACGATGAACTGCACCACGGTCAGGATCAGGAACACCACCCCGCCGACAACGAAGTTGCCGCCGACCATGAATTCGCCGAAGGTGTCGATGATGGCGCCCGCGTCGGCGTTGAGCAGGATCAGTCGGGTTGTGGTGATGTTCAGGCCCACCCGGAACAGGGTGGTGAAGAGCAGCATGGTGGGGAAAACGGAAAATTCCAGGGCTGAAGCCACGTACATGGCCATCATGAGCACGATGAAGGATACGCCGATGTTGATGCCGATGAGCAGGTCCACCACCGGGGTCGGCAGGGGCACGATCATCATGGTGAAAACCAAGACCAGCACGAAGACCATAAACAGGTCCGTATGCCGGATGGCCTTGTCCACGAAAATTCTGGGTGAGAACGCCATGACTCGCCTTTCCCTTGCCCGCCGGTTAGGGTGCTTTCATTCTGGAATTGGCTGAGGGGCCGCGGAATCCCCGGAGAGGGAGGAAGCCAGATCCACATACGCCGCCATGGCCTGCCTGGCCTCGTCGCGCCGCCCGGCCTGCGCCAGGGCCTGGGCGCGCATCAGCCGGATGGCCGGGGCGTCCCGCTTCCGCGCGGCTTCATCCAGCAGCCGCAGGGCATCCTCGCTCCGTCCCTGTTCCATGTCCAGTGCCGCCAGATGTCCCAAGGCGGAGGCGTTGCCGTCATCCAGGGCCAGCACCCCGTTGAAGACAATGCGCGCCTCCCTGGCCCGGCCCAGCAAAAAATAGACATGCCCCAGTATTTCCAGGGCTTCCATCTGTTCCTGCGGCAGAAGCGCCATATGTCACCCTTCCAGAAGCAGGCCCTGGAATGAGGCCAGGAGCGATGTCTGCTCCCTTTCCTCTTCCAGCAGTTCCGCCAGAGCGGCCAGAGCCGGATCCTCCGAACCCAGCAGGGCTTTCCTGCATTGCGAGAGCCCGGCGCGGTAACGCTCCGGGCGGAGGTTTTCCAGGTTTCGCACGGCCGGGCGCAGGAAGGAGGCAATGACGCTCCCGCACCCGCGGCCGGCATACAGGGTATGCAGCATGGCGGAACGCGCGGCGTCCGTGGGGGCCAGAACCGCCTTTTCCGGCAGGGCGCCGGGCACGAAAGGCAGGATGTCCTGGATGCCCCGGTTCAGATCGTACTTGCCGTACAGGGCGTCCGTCATACGCAATCCTCCTTGTTCAGCCCTGTAACGCTTCGTCCAGAAGCCTGGAGAGAAACGGAACGGCCTGTTCCAGATTTTGCAGGGAAAAATTTTTCGCGGAAAAGCGGACCAGAAAAAGCAGGGTATCCGTTTTATACAGCCCGGCATATACCGGAAAGGGGCGGGATATACCGGGACGGCACAATGCCAGGGCGCGGCGCGGCGCTTCCCGGTCATGGGAAGGAAAACGCCGCGCCAGATACACCAGCGCCTCCCCCCGCTCCCCCTCTTCCACGAACAGCGTCCCCATGCCTTCCACGCGCAGCCGCACCGGCCGCCCTCGCGCCATTTCCAGGCGCGGCAGCCCCATGCGCCGCCCGAATTCGGCAATGGTGTGCTCATGGGCCATATCAGAACCCCAATTCCTCTTCTTCCCGGCGCACGGCGTCATCCAGGGCGCTCTGGGCCGCGGCCTGCGTCCGCAGGCGCGCCTCGTTCCCGTCATAAAAGATGTCGGGCAGCTCCCGCAAGGCCTGCAGGAGATCCTGCAGAAAAAGCACCTCCCGCTCCGTATCGGGGGTTCCCGCCAGGGCCGCCATGCGCTGAAAATCCTGCGCTCCGGCATACTGGTTGTCGCGGGCGGATAGAAGCGCGTCCAGCAGAGGCTCCGCCCCGACAGGGCTTTTCACCCCGTGCGCCTTGTCCAGGCGCTCCAGAACCGAGGCGCAGCGGGTCCGCGCCGCTCCCAGCACGCGCACCACGGCGATATCCCCGGTCAGGGCCTTGAGCCGGGATTTTTCCACGGACGGCCCGGAGGAGGAAAGCTCGTTTCCCAGGACGGTCATCAGAAAATCCAGCCCCCTATCCAGCTTTTCCACGCCGAAGCGTTCGCACAGGCGGGTCAGCGCCTCGCGGGGGGAACCGAAATCCGCCACCGCGCCACGGTACGCGCTCCGCAAATCGGCGTCCGTCATATCCGCGAAATGCGGGGTTGCCGAATCCGCGGCCAGACCGGAGGCCACGGCGAAGGATTCCTTGGCCGCCAGTTCCTCCAGCGCGAGATCAACTGTTCCGGCCAGGGGGTGCCCCCCGCCCAGGCGGTCCTTCAGCCCGGCCAGCAGAACGAACGCGTCCGCCGGGTCATCATGCCCCTCTTCCTTGGCCACCCGGCCCAGAGCGTCCATAAGCTCGGCCAGAGCCGCGTTGTTGCGGGTCTTGAACAGGCGCTCCAAATGGTCCATGGCCCGGCCGAACTTCTCGCCGGAATCCCGCACCAGCTTGCGGGCCGCCTCGATAAAGGGATCGAAGGCGCGTTTCTTTTCCGTCCCTGTCTTTTCCTTGCGTTCGTCCAGGCGGGATTCCTCGCTTTCCGCCAGACTGAAGGTCAGTTCCTCAGCCGCGTCGGCCAGCAGAGACATGGGATCGGAGTCCGGCGTGACCCTTGCCCCCATGAACACGCCTTCGGCAAGGGACTCGGAACGCCCCTCCGCCTCTCCGAGGCCCATGCCCTTCTCGACATATTGCGCGGATTCTACGCCCATACCCGGTTCCTTATCCTGCGGCTTTCAATTGCATGTTTAAAGACTTTTGTATATAAAAGCAACGTGATTTACGGTGCCCCGCCCGATCCCACGGGCCGCGCCAAAGGAACGGTGATGAAGCGCCTCGCCCTCTTCGCCCTGCTCTGCCTGTTCGCGCAGGCCGGATGCCCGGAAGCCCTCGGGGAGACCCCTTCGCGCCCGCCCCAGGCCGGAGAGGAAAAAACCTGGCGCCTCGCCATAGTGTATTCCGGCCCTTTCAAGGATTATCAGCTGATTTTCCAGGGTATGCTGAACGGCATGGAGGAACAGGGGCTGATTGAAAACGGGGCCGTTCCCCTGAACGGCCAGA
The DNA here is from genome assembly GCA_031279825.1 of Desulfovibrio sp. Taxonomy (GTDB): domain Bacteria; phylum Desulfobacterota; class Desulfovibrionia; order Desulfovibrionales; family Desulfovibrionaceae; genus Frigididesulfovibrio. The sequence goes on from JAITHT010000064.1 coordinate 8,380, forward strand.
CGGACATGGATTCCATGTGGGCGTGGGCCGCCGCCCATGCCGGCGGCTCACGGCTCGCATTCGTGAAGGACGCGCTCTATTCCTATGAATGGGACCGGGAAAAGCGCGAGTCCGTCAAACAGCGGCTGCTCGACCGCATCCGGGACAAAGGGGATATTGACTGCATCCTGACTTTCGGAACGTGGCCCGGCCAGGATTTCGCCGCCGAGGACCTCGCCCTGCCCGTTCTGGTCTCTTCCGTGAGCGACGCGGTAGGGGCCGGGATCATCCCTTCCCCCGAGGATTCCGGCCGGGATAATCTCTGGGCCGCCGTGGAGCCGGGACGCTATGAACTCCAACTGCGCGTTTTCCATGAAATCTTTCCCTTTTCCCGGCTGGGCATCGCCTATGACGATACGCCGTCCGGGCGCGGCATCATTGCCCTGCCCGTGATAGAAAAGGCGGCGGAAAATATGGGAATCGAACTGGTGCGCTGCACCGGCGGACTGCTCGTCGCTGACGCCGATCTGGCCGCGGACCGCCTGCTGGCCTGCCACCGCGAGTTGGCGGAGCGGAAGGCGGACGCCGTCTATATCACCTACACCACGGCCATGGCCCCGCGCCGCATCCCGGAAATTCTCGCCCCTCTGATCGATGCCCGCATCCCCACCTTTTCCCAGGTCGGCTCGGAGGATGTGGCCCACGGGGCGCTGCTCAGCATCGCCCAGACCAACATGCCGGACGAGGGCCGCTTCAGCGCGCGGGCTCTGGCGGAAGTGCTGCGCGGCAAAAAACCGCGCTCCCTGTCCCAGGTATACGAAAGCTCCGTCAGTCTGGCGGTGAATCTGCGCACGGCCATGCGCATCGGCTGGAACCTGCCCATGGAGATACTGTCCGCGGTGGACCAATTGTACCAGGATTTCTAGTGTGCTGTCTCAAAAATTTGCTTACAAATTTCTGAGAAGATCGCAAGCCGAAAAACGTGATTTTCGGCTTGCTCCCGCCGCCCGCGGCGGCGCGCCGGGCAATACGGTCCTGCGGCTAACATCCTGATTTTTAATGCGAATTTATGACTCAAGACACCAGCATGCGTTTCTCCCTGTCCGCCAAGCTCGCCCTTCTGCTCCTGGCCGCCTTGGCTTGCGTCCTCGCGCCGGCTCTCGCCATCATGCACGCCTCCGTGAGCGAAAACACCCTGCGGGCGGACAAGGAACGCTTCCTCACCTCCATCCTGCTGGCGCAGGAAGATATTGACACGGGCTTTCTGCACCTGAACGCGCGTAAAGCCGAAGGCGTCCTGCGCGCCAAGAAGAGGCTGCGCGCCGCCGCGATCAGCTTCGCCCCCCTGCTCTCGCCGGCCGGGGAGGACTGCCGGAGCGCTCCGGCTCCGGTCTGGCTGCGGGAGGAACTGCGGGCGGCAAACGCGCGGGACGGCATAACGCTGGATTTCTTTCAGCCGGACGTTCTGTTCCCCGGCTGGCGGACTGAAATCGGCCTGCATGCCGGCCTCCGGGATTTCAAGGGGGAAAGCCTGGGCGAATCCCTGGCGAAACTTCCCGCGACGGGGCGCTACGGCATCTACCGTCTGCCCGGTATCGGCCCCACGCTCGTCTATCTTTTTCCCGCCCACGGCAGCGTTGTTGCCTGCTCCATCTCCGTCCGCGCGCTGGAAGCCGAGGCGGAAACGGCCTCCGGCACCTTGCTGCGGTCTCTGGAGGAGCGTTTCGCCTCCCTTGCCATGCACCGGGACGGCTTCATCGGGCTTTTCGACAATACGGGCGCCGCGCTGATCCGTAAAGGCGTTTTCGGGGACGCCGAGCGGGCGGCCCTGGAACCGCTTTTCGCCGCGGCGCGCGATGCCGACGGCGTCCGGGAAACCATCCTGCGGATACAACAACAGGACGGCGGCGCGGAAAAGGACTACCTGGCGGTTACGAGCTTTTCCCGGCCGTTCCAATGGATTCTCGTCATGGCCGCGCCCATGGACGAAATCAACGCCCGTTCCCGCGTCCTGCTGGTCCGGCTTGTCGCGCAAAGTCTGGGCATCGGCCTTGCGGTGCTGCTCATATCCCTTCTGCTGCTCCGCCGCGTGACTTCCCCCCTCCGCGTCCTGCTGCGGAAAATCAAAACCCTGCCGGAGACGGATTTTTCCTCCCGGGACGCCGACATAACCCTGGCCGAGGATTTGCCCCTGGTGCGCCGGGATGAGGTGGGAGACCTCGCCCGCTCTTTCTCCGCCATGGGCGCGCGGCTGCACGGGAACATCCGGGCCCTGGTGGCGTCGAACGCCGCGCGGGAACGCATGCAGGGCGAACTGAACGCGGCGCGGGAAATCCAGCAAGGCATACTCCCGCCGCCGGATCTCGCGCCCAACGTTTTCGGCATGTCCTCCTCGGCCATGCTGGAGCCGGCCAGGGAGGTGGGCGGCGACCTGTATTATTTCTTCACCCTGCCGGACGGAAGATACGCCTTCGTCATCGGGGACGTTTCCGGCAAGGGGGTGCCGGCGGCTCTTTTCATGTCCGTCGCCGTCACCATGGCCAGGTACGCCCTGGCAGGCGAAGACGACCCGGGGGCGGCCATGACCAAAATCAACGCCATGCTGGAGGCGCACAACCCTCAGAGCATGTTCGTCACCCTTTTCCTGGCCCTGTATGATCCCGCCAGCGGACGCATGGAATACGCCAACGGCGGGCATAATCCCCCCTGGCTGGTTCTGGGTCGGGATATCGTCCCGCTGGAAGGCGTCAGCGGTCCGGTGGTGGGCTTCATGCCGGGGCTGGAATACCGGAATTTCAGCTGCGTTCTGCGGCCGGGGGAACTCTGTCTGCTCTATACCGACGGCGTGACGGAAGCCGCCGACGAAGCCGGGAATTTCTACGGCGAGGAACGCTTGCGGCGCTGCCTGCTGGCCTGCGGGGCTGCCCCACCCCGCGACCTGCTCGTCGCCATTTTTGAGGACGTGAAACGCTTCCGGGGCGAGGCGCCCCCTTCGGACGATATAACCATGCTGGCTTTCGCCAGACATTGAGGTCACGCATATGGAAATTTCCTGCGGCATGGAAAAGGATTTTACCGTAATCGGCCTGAACGGGCGTCTGGAGGCCACCCAAGCGGCCGCCCTCAACGAGAGCATCCTGACGGCTCTGCGGGAGGGCTCCCCCATGCTGACCCTGGACTGCACGGGCCTTGACTACGTCGCCAGCATGGGCCTGCGCTGCTTTCTCCTGGCCCATAAAGAAGTCCAGAAGGCAGGGGGAAAACTGGTTTTTTTCGGGCTGAACGACAACGTGCGCTCGGTCTTCGCCATGACAGGCTTTGACAAAATAGCCCATGTCCGCCAGGACCGCGAAGACGCTCTCGCCTGCCTGCGTTGAGACGCCGGTTCCCGATATGACGGAAGCGACCCGCGTCTTTTCATCCCTGGAGCATTTGCCGGATCTGCTTGACCTCGCGGAAGAGACCTGCCGCCGGGCGGGGCTGCCCGGCCCGCTGGCGTTCAAGGCCCAGGTCGTGCTGGAGGAGCTTTTCGTCAATATCGTCAAGCATGCGTACCGGGAGAAAGGCGGCCCGGTTCGCATCGCCTTAAAGGCGGAAAAGGGGAGCCTCTCCTTGCGGGTGGAGGATGAGGGCCCCGCCTTCGACCCCCTTGCGGCGGAAACCCCGGACCTGCAAAAACGCTTCGCCGAAGGCGTGCCCGGCGGGGCCGGCCTCGTGCTGCTCCGCTCCATGGCCGAAGATTTGCGTTACGCGCGCCGGGACGGCCGCAACATCCTGAAAATGCGGATAGTGCCATGACCGGCAAAGGCAGGGACACGGCCCCGCGCGATTTTTTTCCCGCCGGCCTCCTCCGCTTCTGCGGCCACATGGCCGCCGGACGCCATCAGGAAGCCGCGGCTGTTTTGCGGGAGGCCCCGGAGCGGGAAGGGGGCGACGGCGAATCCTTGCGCGCGTTGCGGGACCTGTTGCGCTCCGTGACGGAACGCGAGGAACGCCTGGCGGATCTCGTGGCGGAACTGGCCGCCCTGCGCGATTCCCGGGATCGGCGGGCGGACAGGCTGGCGGACGCGGGACGGAGGCATGAGGCAGGCTTCCCGGGGACGCGGCGGACCGCCGCGCCGCACTGCGGCCGGGCCATGCGGCGCCTGTTCGCGCAGGCGGACCGCGTGGCCTCCGCGCCCGTGCCCGTGCTGATCACCGGGGAAACCGGCACGGGCAAGGGGATGCTCGCCCGGTACATTCATGAGGCGGGATCGCGCGCCGCAAGCCCCATGGTCAGCCTGAACTGCGCGGCCATCCCCGCCGCCCTGCTGGAAAGCGAACTCTTCGGCATCGAAAAAGGAGTGGCCTCCGGGGTGAGCGAACGCGCGGGACATTTCGAAAGCGCCTCCGGGGGCACGCTTTTTCTGGATGAAATCGGGGACATGCCGCCGGAATGCCAGGCGAAAATCCTGAACGCCCTGGAAAGCGGGGAAATCCTCCGGGTGGGAGGCAGAAAACCCTTGGCCGTGGACGCCCGCCTTATTTCCGCCACTCACCGGGATCTGGAGGAAGCGTGCGCCGGCGGGCGCTTCCGCCAGGATTTGTTCTACCGCATCAAGGTCATCCATCTGCACATCCCGCCCCTGCGCGAACGAAGCGAGGAGATCGCCCCTCTGGCCGCGCATTTTCTGCGCTCCGCCGCCGGACGCTGCGGCCTCCCCTTCTCCCCGGTCCTGGCCCCGGCGGCCTTGCGCCTTCTGGAAGGCCACGCCTGGCCGGGCAACGTGCGGGAACTGGAGCACGAGATGGAGCGGGCCGCCTTGTTGAGCGCCGGTCCCCTCATCCAGCCGGGCGATTTTTCGCCCCGCATCGCGGCCGGCCGCGTCCGGGCGGCTGATCTGCCCCGGAAGCTGCGCGGGCATCCGGATCTGCTGGCGGACATCACGCGGCGCATGGCGGCGTACAGCATGAAAGCCGCTTTTACGGAGAGAAAGGCCGCGCCTCCGGCGGCGTCTCCTAATCCGTTTTTTTCGCTCGCGGGCCCGGACGGAGCCGCGCCCACCCTGCGCCGGACCGAGTACGAACTGGTGCGGCGGGCCATGGACGCCTGCGGGGGAAACAAGACCCGCGCGGCCGCGATGCTCGGCGTCACCCGCGAAGGACTGCGCAAAAAGCTGAAACGCCTGGGACTGAGCGCTCCCCTCCCCCGGTAGCTTCGCCGTATCGCATCAGCCTCTTCCGTTCACGGCATCTTCATCCGGACCGTGATTCGCAAAAGCGTCATCCTCCCCGTCAGGCCGCCCCGGCCGCGCCCGGTTCGGGCGCATCGGCGTTGACCCAGCCACCTGTGATCCCGAGATCGCGAAGAGCCCCGGCGAGATCACCCGGGACGGCGACAACCTCACCATATCCTGATGCCTCCACTATAAGAGTGGGAAGCACATACCTGTCCAGCGTGTCCGACGTGATGGAGACGCCCGGGTTGGCGGCGCTGACCTCTATGGGGACTCCCGCCGGGGTGCACTGGGCGAAGACGCGGCCATCCAGTTCCGGACTACGCAGAAAATGCTCGCGCAACGCCGGCCAGTCGATTCTCCCTTCTCCATCCCGCGACGCATACTCCTCTTGATTCGGCCGCCCATAGGGGTTCCTTGTGTCGGCATACACCATGTCCGCGCAAAAGCGGCCGACGGGAATAAAGAGATCCCTGGCCTGTCTCTCCGCCAGAACCCGCGCCTCCGCTTCCTGCCTTGCGCGATCCAGCGCCTCGGCCCTGACGGCGTCCCCCGAATTCCGGAGACTCTCCGCCTCACTCCGCATCCGCTCCATGTTTACCGCAATCTCGCTGGTCAGCCTCTCACTCCGGGCTCTATGCAAAAAATTGCTGGCCGCGGTATGCCGGGCGGGTATGCAGCCGGTGCTCAGGGCGTCACGGAAAAACTCCTCCACCCTGCCGGCGGCCCTGGCCTCGGCAAATCCCATGAGGACAAGATTCGGCAGGTCCAGCACGATATTCAGCATCGCCCTGCCGCCGCCGCTGTCCCGCGTATGGCCGGTCATACGGGTGAGTTGCAGCATCCTGTGGTCGCCTTCGTCATCGCTCCTCCCGTACGCCGCGCGGATCTCGTCACTGTGGGTCTGCATATCCTCAAGCCGCCGCAGATACGTGAAGGCGCGCTCATACTGGCTATCCGGCTCCGAACTGGGCAATGAGCCGCTCGGGCGGAGAAAATACTCGCAGACGCGGGTGAGAAGCCTCCAAAAGCCCGGGAAGTTCGAGGAGGGATCTCTGGCGTAACCGTCGCAGGTGTCGCGCACGACCGCAAGGCTGTGCCTGCCGATGATGACCGTGTTTTCAGAAGGATCAACGCCGGCCTGAAAGTGCGGCGTCTCCCACATAGGGTCGGTGCCGCGCAGATTGCGCAAGCCGTCCAGGACTTCAGACATGGTGGCGGGCGGAAGAGGCGAAGGCTCGTCGATCTGCGCGGAGGCGACGGCCGCCGCGTCCTGAGTCTGAGCCGGAGCCGCGTCCTGAGCCTGCGGAGCCGCGTCCTGAGCCTGAGCCGGAGCCGCCTCCTGAGCCGGGACGGCGTTGGTTTCGGGAGGATCAAGCACCGTTACGGCCTCCGCCATAAATTCCTGCAATTCTTCATGGGAAACCTGGTCGAGTCCCGGCGGCAGCGCCGCCTCCCGCATCTCGTCCGGAGAGGAAAGACTCTCCAGATAGGCGGCGAACTGGCACAGGATTTCGCGGGTCGAGTTCCCCTGCATCAGATCTCCCGTAATCGCGCCGGAGTCCACGGCCCTCTGAAAAATATCCGTGTCGAACAGAGCGGCGGTGTACGCCGCGGCGACCTCCCGGCCGGTCAGCACCTTATCCCCCGCGCCGGACATGAGCGTTATATCGACGCATATGGAGGTGAGATCGCCCAGGACAGGCTCAAGGGCGCCGATAGTCTCCATGGCCTGCATTTGGAGACCGTCATACACCTGCCTCATAGCTATCTGGCGGCCCCCAAGGGAGCCGACGTTATCGGGGATGGACGCAACCGGATTATCGCCGATTGTCTCATACATTGTGATCCGGTTCGCCAGATTCTGCACAGCGCTGTCTCCAGACATAGCCAAAGCCTCCCCGCTGCCGCGGATTGTTGATCGTGAACGCGTTCCTTCCCGCGCCGCGTCCTTTCGGCAACGGCGCGGGGGCTTGTAAAACGCCCCTACACCCGGACATAGCCGGCCGCGTCCCCTTCCGCTTCCGCGGCGGCTTCCGGCGAGCTTCTCTCGTTCATTTCCCGTTTCAGTCCGGCGCAGAGATCGACCGCAAAAAGGAGCAGCCGTTCAAAATCAGGATACGCAAGACTCCGCGGGTCAAGAACCATGGTGTAGTGAATCTGCCCCGCGAACACGCCCAGAACGCCCTTTCCCACGCCCCGGAAAAAACAATTCCGCTCCAGCAGAAAGGCGGAAATCCTCGCCCTCTCCTCCCGCTCCTCGGGCAGCGGTCCCAAGGTGTGGAAAAGGTACAGATCCTCCGTTTCCTCCCGGTGCATCGCCGTCCATACCTCGCCGTCCAGGCTGAGGGAAAAGCGGCCCCGCGCGTCCAGCATAGCGCCGGAAAGGCCGGACGCCTTGCCCAATTCCTGTAAAAGCAGATTCACCCGGTCTCTGGTCTCTTGCGGCATATGACCTCCCTGTTTCGAGCTTTCCGTTGCGCGCCCGGGGCGCGTTTTCCTTTGTCCTCGGCTTGGGGCGCGTTAACGCTCCAGCGGGCGAATTTCACCATTCCCCGAACCAGTCCTCAGGGGGAAGGGGAATGTCTTTTGCCGCGCAGTAGGCCGCAAGCTTCTCCAGCTTGAGGGTCATGTCGCCCTCGACCTTGGTGCCGCCGGAAGCGGCCTCGGTGTGGATACGCACGTATTGTCCCCCCGCCGCGTCCTTCAGCCGCTCCATATGGCCCGCGCCCGGAAGACCTGCTTTCGTAACGTAGGTGAAGGTCAGGGGGCCGCCCACGGGCGTCTTGCCGGCGGCATTGACGGCGGACAGCGTATTGGCCGCGTTTTGCATCATCAAGGCCGCCGACCCCGCGGTGAAGGAACCGTTTCCGGGGTCTTTCGCGCCCGCGGCCGCATTGGCGGACGTAAGCGGTTCTGGGATAATTTTCGGTATCATGTATTTTTCTCCCCCTGTCTCGTAGTGCCGAAACCCTGAGCGACGTTTCCTCGCAATCTCCCTATAAAGAGATGCCTCGTCCCCGCCTCCGGGCGGAGGACGCGGCGGCCCCCTTCGCCCCCTCTCCCGCTCCGCCGGGGACCGTCCTCTCCCGCATCAGGCGGTCCAACTCCGGCTGGACGGCATCCATCCTCGCGGCGATGGCCGCGAGACGCCTTTGTTGCTCCGGCGGAAGCGGGGTATCGGGGGTATCGACGTCGAAGCCCCTGGCGGTCAATTCCGACATGATCTCCAGGCTCTCGAGCAGGCAGGCCCGGCATTCCTCGTAGGCCGCCAAGGCGGGACCGTGCAGATCCGGCGGCGGGGTCAGGTTTTTCACATTCTCCCATTGCGTACTCATGCGTCTCTCCTCTTACCGGACGTTGTTTCCGCGCCCCTGAACCCCGGGTGTTTCTCCCCGGCATTCCGGGGCGGCGCTTTTCCCGCCGCCTGTTGCGCGGCTCCGCGTTTCGCGGGTTCCCCGCCCGAAGCCCACGGCGCGAGCTTCCGTTTGGTCTGGTTACGGCTGTTCTCATTTGCCTCCATTGAGGTACTCAGTATACTTTCTCATCTCGTCTCTCGCGGCGGCCACTTTCGCCTCGGCGGCCATTTTCCCCTCCTCCAGTTGCGCCTTCTCCTCCCCGGAAAGGGCGCGGAGTTTGGCCTTTAGATTCTGTATCATGCTGCACAGATCGCCTAGCGTGCTATCGGAAGATTTTTCCCCGGCGGCGTCCTTCAAGTCCAGAGGAGCGATCCCGGAGGGAAGAGTCTCTAATAAACGTAGTGTCATGACGTTCTCCTTGCAATGCAGCTTTCCGCCGCGTTTTCGCGCGAGAGGGTTCCCGCGCGGAGCCACACAGTATTGTATCCTTGAGACGCTCCGCCCGGCGCGTGACGGCGAAAGTGCATTTCGCCGGACCTGTTCAAACCCCCAGGCGGGCGGCGGGGCTTCGCCGTATCCGCCGCCGAGCGATTTCACCGTGAAATCGCTCTATAACGCGAGCTTCTTTTTGGTCTGGTTACGGCTGTTCTCATTTGCCTCCATTGAGGTACTCAATATGATAGTGTGCCTTCATTGAGGTACTCAATATACTTTCTAATGTCTTCTCTCGCGGCGACCACTTCGGCCATTTTCACCACCTCCGGTTGCGTCTTATCCTCCCCGTAAAAAAGGGCGTGGAGTTTGGCCTCTAGATTCTGCATCAGGCTGCGCAGATCGCCTATCGTGCTATCGGAAGATTTTTCCCCGGCGGCGTCCTTCAAGTCCAGAGGAGCGATCCCCCCGGAGGGAAGAGTCTGTAAACGTAGTGTCATGACGTTCTCCTTGCAATGCGGCTTTCCGCCGCGTTTTCGCGCGAGAGGGTTCCCGCGCGGAGCCACACAGCATTGTATCCTTGAGACGCTCCGCCCGGCGCTTACCGGCGAAAGTGCATTTCGCCGGACATGTTCAAACCCCCAGGCGGGCGGCGGGGCTTCGCCGTATCCGCCGCCGAGCGATTTCACCGTGAAATCGCTCTACAACGCGAGCTTCTTTTTGGTCTGGTTAGCGTCGGTATGGTTGGCGTCCATGGCGCGCAACGCGGCCAGAATGAGTTCTCTCAAAGCGTCTCTGGATTTGTCGATGCTTGCGCGCGCGGCGCTGTCCCTTGCCTGCTCCGCGTCCAGTTCCTTCACGCGCGCCTGGTTCATGCCGGCGATTCTCTGCCCCTCGGCGGCCAGCATGGAGGAGGTTCCCTGGAGCATGCCCCCTATGCCCTGACTGACGGAACTCCATGACTGGGCCTTGCCGCCCGTGATCGACGGGTCCTGCCCCGCCGGCGCATGGGCCAGCGAGTGCACGTTCTTGGCGCCGAAGCCTATCTGGACGGCGCCCGAAGCGATCTGCAGGGCGCCGGCGGCCATGTTGAGCGCATACTGCTTCTCCGTCGCGGTCTTGATCTCTTTCGCCTGCTCGCGCTGGGACTGGACGAGGGCCTCGGTTTTCTTCCATGAATCCCGTCTGTGCAGCTCGATCTGCTTGACGGCGCAGTCGACGGTTACGGCCATGACGACAGCCCCGGGAGAGGGGAGGGCGGGCCACTCCCGCAACAGGGCGGCGGCGCGCCCGTCAGGCCGGCTCAACCGGGGAATGTCCATGCCGATCTGCTCGGCGGCGGCATCGAAATTCGCGCCCTTGTCCACCGCGTCCAGAAGAAGGCTGTCCACGACCAAAGCATCGATCTTCGCGGCCTGCGCTTTCTCAAGCAGCGCCTCGTAACGCTCCCGGGTAAAACCCGGCGCGCCGCTCACGCCGGAAGTGAAGGTACTCATGCTTTTCCTCCTTTATGTTACGCCATTGCCGGGGCATGGCCGGATAAAATGGTCCCGAGCGTCTCCATATTCCCGTCAATGGCATCCTTCACGGCGTCAACCAGCTTCTGGAAATGTTCCAAAACAGCCTCCACCAGCTTCTCGTCGGACTTGAACGCCGCCTCGACAAGCTGCAACGCGGCCTCCAGTTCCTTCTCGCTCACCTTCGACTTGCCGATGGCCTTGTCGTAGCCGGCCGAAACCATGGTCACAACGCCCGAACCCACATGCACCGCTCCCCCAAGAATGGAAGTAAAGGCGCCGGCATAGCCGCCCAGCTTCATGATGGTCGCCGCCGCCTGCGTTATATCCTTGGCCGAGGAGGCAAGTTTCACCGCGCCCCCCACGCTCAGGAAGACGCCGACCAGCGACAGGGTTATTTCGAAAACCATGCCGGCTATCTTCTTCTGTTCCTCGGTGAGCTCTTTGCCGAAGAGCTTGGCCACGCCGTTGATGCCGGCCGCGAACGCGGCGCCGAGGCTGTATTTCCCTTCCGTGGCCTCGCTGACGATGCTGTTGATGGACATGGCCACCCCGATGACGGCGCCGGCGATGAGCAGGGGCTGGCCCGTGGCCACCCCGACGACGCCGACCACAAGGGAGGCCACCAGGCCCGCCACCAGGCCGAACCATTTGAAGAATTTTTTCAGGGGGCTTAACTTGTTCTTTTTCTCAAGCTCTTCCAACTGCTTGTGTATCTCTTGCAGCTTTTCCTTGTGCAGGCCCTCCACTTCCTTGCCCCTGGCCCTGATGGAATCCGTCCCCTGCTTCACGGCGAGCTGCCTGGCGTCCACGCCCAGGGCCTCCGCCAACTGCTCCAGGGAAAGAGCGCCCACGGAAGCATGCTTCATGATGACCGTGAAGGCGCGCGCCAAGTCTTCCGAAGACAATTCCATCTTTGGAGCGGGAAGCGACGGAACCTCCGGCACGGAGCCCGGCGTCCCGCCTGTCCCGCTTCCCCCGGCAGGGGGCACAACGGCTGGGGAAGAGACTTTTCCTTCCGCGCCGCGCGCGGCGTCGGCGGCATCCGCGCCGGAGACGCCGCGGGGAAACGCAACGCCGTTCATGCCCCACCCCCCTCGCGCACCAGTTCCAGCATGGCCTTCGCCCGTTCCCGGTAGGCAGCGTGCGCGGCGTTCTTCCCGTCTCCCAGTTCCAGGGCCGCGTCAAAGCAGGCGGCGGCGTTCTCCTTCCCCCCCATCTTCAGGGCGCAGATGCCCGCGTGCACCAGGGGGGCGGGGTCGGCGAAAGCGCCGGCATAGGCGGCCATGCCGTAAGCGTCGGCCGCCCCGGCCAGATCATTGTTCATCTGGCGGCAGCCGCCCAGACCGTTCCAGAAGCGCTCGTCATGGTGGTTATAGACGCAGAGCGCCTGGAACAGCACGCCCGCGTCCTTGAAATTGCCGGCATTGTAAAGGGAAAATGCAAGGCAGTAGCCCGCTTCCAGCACCTCCGAGGGGATGCCGGAAGCCTCGTGCACGGAGGCGCCCCTGCCCAGAGCCTCGAAAAGGGCTTCTATCTTTTCCTCGGACAGCGGGGATTCCGCGCCGGTCGATGAGGTGTCGCTCATTCGTTCTCTCCTGCGTTGTAGCGTGTTTCACGGCGGGACAACCCCGCCCGCAATCCTCAGGCGGCGTCGCGCATCATCCGTCAGCGGAGACCGCGGGCCAGTTCGCTCAAAAGCTCGATGCACTTGCTGATGGCGGCGTTGGCTCCCTGCAAAAAGGCGTTGTACTGCCCCATAAAATCATTGACGTACACCATGTCCATCTGCGTGCTGGAGGAAAGCTTGTCCTGCTGCGTCCGGAAGGACTCGGCCACGGCCTCCAGCTCGTCCGAGGTGAACTTGCCGTTCTTGCCCGTGGGGCACGACATGCCGTTGGCCTTCATGTAATCCTTGATGTCCCCGGGCAGCGCCCAGGAACCGTCCGTGGCGGCGCCCTTCTTGCCCTTGGCGTCGGCCTGCCCGCTCCGTATCCGGTTGAGCATTTCGGACACCGTTTTCTGCTCGTTCTGGTTCGCCTCGATCTTCTTCATGTACTGCTGCGCCCCGGACTTGGCCACCATGGCCTGGGTCAACTGGAGCTTGGCGTAGATAAGATGGACCGAGGCCACGGACCCGAGATCCAGCTCCGCGGCGATATCCGCGATGGTTGCGGGGGCTTTGGCGCTTCCCGTTCCGGCGGAGCCGCCCGCGGCCGCCTTCGTGCCTTCCAGGAGGGTCTGGCGGCGCGTATCAAGCGTTTGAAATTCGGCAAGCAGAGTATCCCGCATCTTTTCCAGTTCCGCCACGGCCTGCTTGTACTGCGCCTCCGTCCACGGCGTCTTGCCGGCATCGGGGACAATCCAACGGAATGCGCCCCCCACGGAGGAAGCGCCGTCCGCCCCCATGGCCGCGTTGGTCTTTTGCGAGCCTTCCAGCAACCGCTCGTTCGCCTCGTTCAGCCTCTGGATCTCGGCGAGATACTCCTCCCCCGTCTTCGACCAGGAACCACCGCCGCCTATACTGGGCTTACCGACCATGGGCCACCCTCCTCACCGCTTCACGCGGGGAACAACATGAACATACGCAACCGCTACGGGCTCAGCGCGAAAAGAGATGAACACGCGCGCCGCGGCAAAAATACCGCCCGCGGCCCTCCGGCGGCGGGAAGCGCCCCGCCCGTTCCGCACGGGCGGGGCGGTCAGACCCGCAACGCCCCTTCCCGGCCCTTCTTCGCCCCCGACTTTTTCCCGCCGGAAACGCGGGCGGCCGCCCGGGCGGCGCCCGCGCGTCTGGCCGCTTCCACGGACTTCTCCATGGCCTCTTTCACCTCAGGGGGCTGCTCCCCTTCCACGGCCTTACGCAGCTCGTCCTCGGTAAATCCCGCCGTTTCGAGCAGAGCCCCGTAGTACGCGTCCAGAAGGTCAAGCTCCTTCCTGAGGGCCGCAACCGCCCCGCTCTGTTCCGCCAGATCCTCTTCCGTAAATTCCATCGCGTTCTCCTCCGGCGGTGACCGCGCGGCCGCCGCGTTGCATGACTCCGTCCTCAACCTAGCAAAGCTTATACCAATCGCGTAATAGCACGAAGAAAGCGGCATGGCAACATCCGTACCCGCCCCGCGCCGCCAACGGCGTTGGCGGCGCGGGGCTTATCCCTCCCGGACGGGTGTTTCGCGGCGGGTACGGGGTTTCCCTTGCCGTAACGCGGCGCTTCGTGTATACTGTATAAATCCGGTGATGGTGTTGTCGGCGGCCTGCTCCGGAACGGGCGGCGCCCCCGATGCCGTAAGGCGCCGAGGCAGGCGCGCCGTGCCCCGGAATGCCCCTTCCGGGCGGTTTTGTCATGGTTGTATCCCAAAAGAGAGGCGGCAATGTTGCGCGGCACCGTGCATTCCATTTGTTCCCGCGCCGGTTGGAGGGAACCGGCGGCGGATGAACTGGGGGCCTACGCCTTCAATCTGGAGGGCGATCTTGCCTTCAGCCTTTCCTCGCCGGACGGGGAGCGCCTTTTGGCGCGCGCCCTTCTGCTCGCCCCGGAGCCGGGGGAAGCGATCCCCGCCGAAACCCTGGAGGTCGTCGCGCGCATCACCGCCGCCCGCTTCGCCCGCCTGCGGGCCGTGCCCTCGCTGTCGCCGGAAACGGGATGCCTGGAACTGCACGCTTTCACCGGCCTGCGAGGGTCCGATGATGAGGAAAAAATGGAATTCGTGGAAACCTTCTGTAACGATCTCGCCTTTTGGAAAGCCCAGCCGACGCTGGCCGGAGGCCTTCTTGCGCCCGCGCCGCCTTCTCCCGGCCGCGCCCGACCGCTGGATTGCCGCCATGGTTGACGGCACCCGCAAAACCGTGAAAGCCCTTCTGGCGGGCGCTCTGTTGCCGGTCCTGGCTCTCCTGCCGCTTTGGCCGGAGGCGGCCGCGGCAGGATTGAAAGACCTGCGCGGGCCCTATACCCATATCTCGCAGCGGGAACCGCTCACGGCGCTTCTTTCCGACTTCGCCGTAAGCCAGGGCTACAGCGCCGCCTTTACCTCCAGGGTGGAGGGCGCGGTCAACGGCGATTTTTCGGCCATGCCCCCGGACGAGTTTCTGGCGGCCATGCGGGCCGGATACGGCGTGGAAGCCTACACCCTGGGTTCCACCATGTATTTTTTCCATCAGAGCGAGCGGCGGCGCGAGGTGCTGCGCATCACATCCATGCTGCCTTCGGAAATGCGCCAGGCGCTGTTGCGCATGGACGTTCTTTCCGTCGATCTGCCCAGCGACACCTCCAAAAAGGAACGCCTGCTTTTCCTGGAAGGGCCGGACGGCTACGTCGCCGGTCTTGTGGCCTCCATCCGGGCCATGGAAGAAACGCAGATGCAGGAGCAGGCGATCAGGGTCTTTGCCCTGAAACACGCCTGGGCCGACGATACGACCATAGAAACCGCCACCGGAACCACGCAGGTGCCCGGCGTGGCCTCGGTGCTGCGGGCCATCGCCTCCGGGCAGCCCCATCCGGCGGCGCGCACCGTGCACCGGACGGACAGCTCCCCCTCCCTCATGGGCACGGGGATGGTCGGCCGCCGGGAAGCGCAGCCCGAAGCCCCGGCCGTCCAATCCGGTCCCAGCATCATCGCCGAACCGCGCAGCAACGCGGTTGTCGTCGCGGACAAGCAAAGCCGCATGCCCTATTACGAAACGGTCATCGCGGCGCTGGACAAGCCCCTGGACCTGGTGGAAATCCACGCGGCCATTGTGGACATCAACGCCAGCTACGTCCGCAACCTGGGCATCACATGGGGGGGGGAACGCATGGCGGGAGATTTCGCGGGCAGCCAGGGAAGCATGGGCGCTCCCGGCGCCTCCATGGGCCCTTCCACAGGGACCGGCTTTGCCCTGAGCACCCTCTACAACACCGCGCTCAATACCTTTTTTTCCAATATCTACGCCCTGGAGGAGCGCGGGGAAGGAGCGGTCCTCTCCCGCCCTTCGGTGCTGACCCTGGATAACGTGCAGGCCTCCCTGGAATACACCACCACCTTTTACATCAAGCTGGAAGGGTATCAGGCCGTGGACGTGGTGCCCGTGACCAGCGGCACCACCCTCAAGGTCACGCCGCGCATCCTGCGCATGCCCGACGGCAAGCCTTCCCGCCTGTCCATGACCATCGTCATCTCCGACGGATCCGATCCTCTCGCCGCCGGGCAGAGCACCTGGGTGAACGGGGTGCCGCCGGTGAAAAAAGTGACCATCAACACCCAGGCCATGGTGGCCGAAGGGCAGAGCCTGCTCCTGGGCGGTTTTTACTACGAGCGGCGCACGGACGGCGCAAGCGGGACGCCGGGGCTCATGAACGTCCCGGTGCTGGGCTCGCTCTTCAGGCGCACGGACGCCGACGTGCAGCGCATGGAGCGGCTCATCCTCATTTCGCCCAGAATCATTTCCTATGACGCGCTGCACGCCCCGCCGCCCGCCAGAGTGGAGGAACAGCGCTTCGCCGTCTCCCCCGCCGGCGGCTATAAACTGAAAGAAGATTTTTACGATGTCGCGCCCAGGACGGGCGGTTGCTCCCGCGCGGCGCGTCCGGAAGCACCGGCCGCCGGAAGCGGCGCGAAGCCATAATGGATACCGGGATACTTCTGGGCATCTTTACCGGCAACCATGCCGGGGCGGAGCTTCCCCTCGCTCCGGGGGAATACGTTCTGGGCTCGGCGGAAGACTGCGACGTGGTGCTTTCCGACAGGTCCTTCCTGCCCAGACATTGCGTTCTGGCCGTCTCTCCCGGGGGCGAGGCGAGCCTCGCCCCCCTGGAAGGAACGGTGAACCTGCGGGGCGAAGACCTGGCGGGCCCCCTGGATTGGCCGGCCCTTACCCCCGTCCTGGCCGGGCTGGTGTGCCTGGCGTGGGCCGGACCGGGACAAAGCTGGGCCGGCATGACCTTGCCTTCGCTCCTGCCGCCTGACGGGAATGCCGCTCAGGACGGTCCGCCGCCGGCGGAAACCGGAGGAAAAACCGGCGCGCCCCCTCCCGTAAACGGGACGCGGCAGGACGGACGCGCGAGCGCTCTTTCCCGGTTCGGAGCCTGGGGGCTGTCCGCCGCGGCTGTTATCCTGCTGCTGGGTCTGTGTCTGGACCTTCCGTCCCTTTCCGGCGAGAAACCCGGCGACAGAGCGGCCGAGCTGGAAAAGGAACTGCGCGGACAGGGGTTTTCCTCCCTGCGCGTGGAGGAGGCCGCGGGCCGGGTCGTGGTGTACGGGTTGGCGCCAACCGCGGATGACGCCAACCGGATTCGCCGCGCCGTCGCGGGGCGGCCGTATCCGGTACGGCTCGTCGTGCGGGAACGGGAGGAGTTCATCCGCTCCGTCCAGAGCGCCCTTTCCGCGCACGGGCTTTTCCTCGCTGTGGTCCCGCGACTGGAGGAAGCGGAACTGCAAGGCTACGTATTGGACGCCCTGGTGGAGAACGCGGCCCTGAGCTGGGCGCACGGGGCCGGACCCCCGGTGTTCCCCATCCGTTCCGCCCTGCTGACCCGCGCGGGGGTGGAACAAACCCTGGCCGAGGAACTGGCCCGGGCGGGATTGAAGGACGCGGCGGCCGTGGAGTGGCTCCCCGGTGTCATTTCCCTGGCCGGCGTGGAGGAGGACAAGGACGCGCTGGCGGCGGCGATGGAAGCGACGCGCGCGAGGCTCGACTCTCCCCTGGCCTTCCGGCTCGCCCTGAAAGGAGAGAAGAACCTCCCTCCGGTCAGCGTCCCGGTGAACGGCGGCGCGGGAGAGGCGCGGCAAACGCTTCCGGAACCGGGAAATCCCTTCGGCCAGGGGCTTTCCTTACGCAGCGTGACCGTGGCGGGAAACGGCGGACGCCTGCCGTTCATCACCACGTCCGACGGCATGGTGTATTTCGCGGGAGGGCTGTTGCCCAACGGCTATGTCCTGACGGGCATCCACGCGGACAGGCTGGAATTTTTCAAAAACGGTGCCATTGTGGCATATAAACTGCAAGGACGCTGATATGAGTACGCATGAAACGCGCGCGGCGACGCCCGAAGCCTGGCAGGACCGTTTGGCGGCGGACGGGCGGGGCGACGCGTTGCGTGAACTCTTGGGGTATCTTGCCGAAAAGAGAGCGGAACTGCGCCGCGCGTTGGACGCCGGGGCCAGCCCGGAGGAATTCCCCGTCCACGAAGGGCTCCTGGCGGCGGTGGACGCGGCGGAAAACGCCGCTCTGGCCTTCTGGGACAAACATAATAAGGAGTAGGAAAATGAGCAACACGGGCGTGAGCCTCGACAGCCTGCTGTCCCGAGGCGTGAGCAAGGCGAACGATATGGCATCCAACGTGGACGCCAAGGTGAAGGCGCTCGCCAGCGGCAAGGAGATGAAGCAGGAGGACCTGCTTATCATGAACTACGATCTGGGGCAGTACCAGGCGTACATGACGATGCTGAACAATACCCTGCAATCCATTCTGCAGCAGGTAAAAGAATTGGCCAAGTCGATTCATTAACACGATAAACCGCCATGGCGTGCGGTATCCAGGGAGGTGCGCGGTGCTGCGGGAAAAAGACTTGCAGACTCTGGCGGAATTGGGTTTCTGCGCTGTAAGCATGGGGAATATGCTCCCCGCCAGGACGATTTTCAACGCTCTCGCGGCGGCGCGACCCGGGCACGAGGCTCCGCTCATGGGGCTGGCCATGAGCCATTACATGGTGGACGAATTCGCGGCGGCGGAAGAAATTTTGCGCGGCCTTATGCGGGACAATCCGGATTTTGCCTTAGCGGGGGTGCATCTGGCCCTGTGCCTGATCCTGGCAGGGCGCAAGGAGGAAGCCTTGCCCCTGCTGCGCGAGGCCGGCAAGCGCGACGACCCGCTTTACGGCGCCATGGTCGCGGAATTGACGGGGCTGGCGTCATGAGATGCGGGATGGGCGTGCTGATCGCGCTGTTCTGTTTGGGGCTGGCCGCCTGCCGGGCAGAACTCCACCAGAACCTGACGGAAAACGCCGCCAATGAATTGTTGAGCGTTCTGCTGGAACGGGGCATCGCGGCGGAAAAGGTCAATCTGGGCAAAAACGGTTTCGCCGTGACCGTGGAAACGGGAGAGCAGTCGGCGGCTCTGGCCATCCTGCGGGACATGGGCTTGCCCAAGCCCGGTTACGATGGCCTGGGCGTGGTCTTCCGCAAGGAAGGCATGATGAGTTCCCCCCTGGAGGAACGGGCGCGCCTTTCGTACGCGCTCGCCCAGGAACTGGCCGCCTCCTGCTCCCGCCTGGACGGCGTGATCGAGGCCAGGGCGCATGTTGTCCTGCGGGAAAAAGACATGCTCACCGGCGCGGTCACCCCGGCGTCGGCCGCCGTCATGCTCCGTTATGCGCCGGACGCGCCGGTGAACCGCTACATCGACCAGGTGCGGACCATGGTGGTGCAGGCGGTGCCGGATGTGGCGGCGGACAGGGTGTCCGTCCTGACCTTTCCGGTCATGGGAGACATCGCCCGCCCTCTGCATCCGGTCCCGGCCTCGCGCGCCGTCCCGGACTGGCCGCTCCCGGCCCTGTTGTTTCTGGCCGGCCTTGCGGCCGGCGGCGGCCTTGTCCTGTTGGCCTTCCGCCTGAAGGCGCGGACCGCTTCCGTAAAAGAGACCTGAGGCGGATATGCCCGGCAGCCGGCCCAATCCCGCTCTTTTGGCGGCCATTATCCGCTTTAACGCCCCCGAGGCCGGAGACTTCGCCCCGGAGGCGCTGCCGGAACCGGCGGCCGCGTTGCTGCGCAACGGCGTATTGCGCCGTCTGGAAGGGAGTTGGACCGGCCGGGCCATGGTGCGTGCCTGGCTGTTCAGGCAGTTGGATCTGAACGGGTGCTTCACGGATTTTCAGGAGGAGATCCGCCGCCTGGCGTTGCTTCACCGAGAGAGCGTGCGCGGGCTGGCCCTGCTTTACGGCGCCTGCGTCTACGCCCCGGAAGCGGCCGTGCTGGTGCGGCGGGAAGATGTGGCATCCCTACGCGCCGGCCTGGGAACGCATTATGATTACGCGCTTGCCGCGGGGCGTTTCCAGATACGGCGGGCGCGGGATATCTTCGCCTCTTTCCGGCCGGACGAGCCCCTGCTGGAACGCATGACGGCGGCCGGATTCGCCGCCATGCGTTGCTGCCTCGCCGCCTGGCCGGCCCCCCTGGCGCGCCTGGCTGATGCGCGCCTGCCGGCGGAGCTGCGGCGGAAGGCGCTCCCGGCGGCGGATGCCGACGACGAGCGCTTCCTCTCCGCGTGGGGCTCCGCCGCGCCGGATTTGTTCTGGCCGGATTTGAAAAAACTGCTTCTTTCCGAGGTGGCCCCGCAATGGCAAACCTGTTTCGCATAGATCCTTCCGGCATCGCCGCCTCTCCCGGCGCGAGGCTGATAAAGGCAGCCGAGTGGGCCGCATGGAGCGAGGCCGACGGTATCGTCGCATCGGCCCGGCGGGAGGCCGAAAAGCTGCGCCGCGAGGGGGAGACGGCCTTCGCCGCGGAAAAACAGCGCGGGTATGAAGAGGGGTTGATTGAAGGACGCCGGGAGCACGCCGAACAGATTATGGATACCGTGCTCAAATCCATCGAGTATATCGAAGGGCTGGAAAAAGGCATTTCCGCCCTGGTGGGCGACGCCCTGCGCAAGATACTGGGAACCCTGCCGCCGGAAGAACTTATCGCGGACGTGGTGCGCCAGTCCCTGGCTCTGGTGCGGGGGCAACGCCAGGTCATCCTCCGCGTCTCGCCGGAGGATGAACGCGCGTTGCGCGCCCAATTGGACGATATCGCGCGCGAGTATTCCTCCATCGGCTTTCTCGATCTCCAGGCGGACAGCCGGCTCGCGCGGGGCTCGTGCTCTTTGCAGAGCGACATGGGAGTGATCGACGCGAGCGTGGAAACGCAGATCCGGGCCATCATCAACACCCTGGAAAAAAAGCGTAAAGGTTGAGCCATGGCCACCTTCTCCTACATTGACGATATGTACCGCTCCGCTCTGGCCGAGAGCCAGACCGTGGAAATACGCGGACGGGTGGAGGAGGTGGTGGGCACGATCATTCGGGTGGCGCTGCCCAACGTGAAGATCGGCGAACTCTGCACCTTGCGCAACCCTTGGGAGGATTGGCGGCTCCACGCCGAGGTGGTGGGTTTTCACAAGCAATATGCCCTGCTTACGCCTTTCGGAAGCATTCAGGGCGTCTCCCCCTCCACGGAAGTGATTTCCACCGGGGAAACCCACTCGGTCGGCGTGGGAGATGCCCTGCTCGGCAGGGTTCTGGACGGGCTGGGCAATCCCCTGGACGGCGGGGAAGCCCCGCGGACCGACGCGCGCTACCCGGTCTACGCCGCGCCCCCCAACCCCATGCTGCGCCGCATCATCGACAGGCCCCTGCCCATGGGTCTCCGGGCCATAGACGGACTGCTCACCTGCGGCGAAGGGCAGCGCATGGGCATTTTCGCCGCGGCCGGGGGAGGCAAAAGCACCCTGCTTTCCTGCCTGGTCAAGGGCACGGAGGCCGATATTACCGTGCTGGCCCTTATCGGCGAACGCGGCCGCGAAGTGCGGGAATTCATTGAACGCGACCTTGGCCCCGAAGGCATGAAAAAGGCGGTCCTTGTGGTTTCCACCTCGGACCGTTCGGCCATGGAACGGCTTAAAGCCGCCCATGTTTCCACGGCCATCGCCGAGTACTTCCGCGATCAGGGCAAAAAGGTGCTGCTGCTCATGGATTCCGTAACCCGTTTCGGCCGCGCCCTGCGCGAAATCGGCCTGGCCGCCGGGGAACCGCCCACCCGCAGGGGCTTTCCGCCTTCCGTTTTTTCCAGCCTGCCCCTCCTCATGGAACGGGCCGGAAATTCGGACAAGGGTTCCATCACCGCCCTGTACACCGTACTGGTGGAAGGCGACGACATGACCGAACCCATTGCCGACGAAACCCGCTCCATTCTGGACGGGCACATCATCCTGTCGCGCAAGCTGGCCTCCTCCGGCCATTATCCGGCCATCGACATCCTGGCCAGCGTGAGCCGGGTCATGGGCGCCGTTGCGGATACGGAACATAAGCGGCTCGCCGGAGCCTTGCGCGCCATTCTGGCCAAATACGCGGAAATGGAACTGCTGGTGCAGATAGGCGAATACAAAAAGGGAACGGATGCCGAAGCCGACGAAGCCCTGGCCCGCATCGGCCAGGTCAACGCCTTTCTGCGCCAGGGTACGGAAGAACGCTCCTCCTTCGCTCAGACGCTGGACGCCATGCGGAGCGTGTTGCGGTGAACGCGTACCCCTTGGCTCCCCTGGCCCGCGTGCGCCAGATCAGGGAAGACGCGGCCCGGGCGGAATACGCCGCCAGGGCACGGGCGCATACGGCGGCAGCCCGGGAGGCGCGGGAACGAGAGCAGGCTTTGGAGGCGTATCGTATCTGGC
This sequence comes from Desulfovibrio sp., assembly GCA_031279825.1. Taxonomy (GTDB): domain Bacteria; phylum Desulfobacterota; class Desulfovibrionia; order Desulfovibrionales; family Desulfovibrionaceae; genus Frigididesulfovibrio. The sequence goes on from JAITHT010000064.1 coordinate 30,284, forward strand.
GCGTGAAAGAGGAAAATCGGCGGTACCAGGCGGTCCTTCATCAGAGTCTGGGACGGAAGGAATTGGAAGCGTTCAAAGAGGGCATTGCCGCCTTGCGGGATAGGGACGCCGTTCTGCGCGCCGAGGCGGAACGGGCCCGCGAAGCCGAGAAAGACGCCGCGCTGGCCAGGGACAAGGCCGCCGAAGCCGTTAAAAGGGCGCGCGGGGACAAGGAAAAAATCAGCGAGCATCGGGACAGATGGCGCATGGGGGAACTCCGGGAGGCGGAACGGGCGGAAGACCTGGAGATGGAAGAATTTTCCGCCCCAAAACAACCCGGATGGGAGTGATCATGCTTTACCGTAACCTTCTTGATAAGGAATATGCGCCATGATGGATAAAGTGCATTCAAGCGGCACGGCCCCCGGCGCGGCCCCCGCGAAGGGCAAGGGCTCCTCGCGGGAGGAGGTCGAACGGCACGGGGATGCGTTCCGCGAAGCCATGCGGGACGGAGAACAGCCCGGAGAAAAACCGAAGAACGCCCCGCAAGGGTTGGAAGATGTTCCGCCCTTTTCAGGCGATGCGCTCCTGCGCGCCATGGGCGGATCTTTTTCCCCCGTTGAAGGGGCCGTCGCGGCGGCTCCCGACACCGCGCCCGAAGTCTCCGCCCTGGCGGACGGTTTGGCCGAGCGCATTCTGGTAAGCGCGGACCATGCGGAGGGACGGGGCGAAGTGCGCATCAGCCTGAAGGATGCGGTGCTGCGGGATACGGAAATCATGCTGCGCTGGGAGGGGGAAGAGCTGATTGTCCATCTGTCCAGCGGCGACCCTTCCTCCTTGCGGGCCTTGTGGGCGGCGCGGGAGGGTTTGCGGGACCGTCTGGAGGCGTTGGGCCGGGAGACGCGGGTGGAAGTGCGGGACAAGGGCGCGGACGGCGGGGACGCCGACGCCGGCGCTTCGGGCGGGCGTTCCCGGGGCCTGGACTATCTGGGAGAGGAGCGTGGCGGCTGATCCGGCGGCGTTGCCGCTTCCCCGCCTGCCTTCCGCTCTTGTCCGGCTTCTGAACAGGCTGGCGGGCCGATCTCTGGAGGCACCCGTGCGCCTGCCCGGAGACGGCGGTTCGTTTGTGCTGCGCCCGGTTCTTTCCGGGGTGGAGTATTGCGGCCCGGATGCCCCGCCCTGCCCCGCAGCGCCGGGAGAATTGGAATTTTTTCTGGAAGCCGGGGGCGAAGCGTGGCTGATCCGGGTCGGGGGCGCGGCGGCGGATGCGCTGCTGGCCCCGCCCGAGGGGCTTCGCCTGGAGGACGTCCCGGAAGAACTCCGGCCCGCCTGTCTGGCCCTGGCGCTGGAGCCTTCGCTGGACCGGGCATCTGCCCTTCTGGGAAAACGGCTCCGCCTCGCGGCGGAACGGCCGGAAGGCATTCCTGACGGGCATTCCGCGGAGAGCGTTATCCTGCCCTTTGTCCTTGAAACGGTTGCGGGCGAAAGCGCGGGAACGGGCTGCGCGCGGATGCCGTTAAGCGCTACGGCCATGGCCCTGCTGGCCGAGGCGGGCAAGGTGTTCCCCCGGCGTGGCGCGGATGCGTCCGGGGTGCTGGTGGATCTCTCCCTCTGCGCCGGGAAAGAGGCGTTTCCTCTGGGGCTGCTGCGCCAGGCCGAACCCGGCGATCTGCTGCTCATGGAAGCGCCCGCCGCGCCGTCCCTGACCCTGGAGGTAAACGGTCGGAGCGTATGGTCGGCCGATTGGGCAGAGGGCGTTATCACCCTGAAAAACGCGCTGGCATGCGCGCGTGAGGAGACGCTTATGAACGCCAGGACGGAAGAGCGGACCAAGCCCGAGGGCCGGACGCAAGGGGAGGGACTCTCCCAGGCGGCGCTGGATGCTCTGGAAGTCACCCTGACGCTGGAGCTGGAGGAACGCCGGATCAGTGTGGGAGAACTGGCGGCTCTGGCGCCGGGGCATACGCTGCAAAGCGCGGCGTCCTTGGAATCCCCCGTAACCCTGAAAGCGGGCGGGCGGGCCATAGGCAAAGGCAGGCTGGTGGATGTGGACGGTCGCCTGGGGGTGCTGATCAGCGCGTTGGATACGGACGGGCTGAAAGAAAAGGATTGTTGATGAACGATCTCTTCCACCCGTTCGCGCTGATATTGCTGGGCGTAGCCGTGGGCATCCTGCCTTTCGTGCTGCTGCTTTGCACCAGCTTTCTCAAGGTCGCGGTGGTGCTGGCGCTGCTGCGCAACGCCATCGGGGTACAACAGATTCCGCCGCCCATGGCGCTGAATGGTCTGGCCATTATCGTCAGCCTGTTCATCATGCTTCCCGTGGCCTCGGACACCTGGGATCTTCTGGAACGGCAACAATTGCCCGAGCGCCTTGACGGCGTTGCAATTGTGGCGGTTGCCGCCGCCGCCGGCGGTCCGCTCAAAGCCTTCATGGCGCGCAACGCCGATCAGGCCGTCAGCGCCCTTCTGGAACAGACCGCGAAACGCATCTGGCCGGCGCGTTTTCACGGCATGGCCACCACGGACAACTGGGCCGTACTGACGCTTTCCTTCGCCGTTTCCGAAATAAGCAGGGCCTTTGAATTGGGCTTTCTGCTGTATCTGCCCTTTATCTGCATTGATCTGGTTATTTCCAACATCCTTCTGGCCATGGGCATGATGATGGTCTCCCCCATGACCATTTCGCTGCCGTTCAAACTTCTCCTTTTCGTCTACCTGGAAGGATGGGTCAAGGTTTTCCAGGGCCTCATGCTCAGCTACGCATGAACGCGCGGATGCGGCGCTGTGAACCCGCCTCGGCGGTCGCCGTGAGGGAGGGTTTGCTTATCGTCCGCCGCCGGTCGCGGAAAACAGCCGGCGAAGGGCCGTTGCCGCCACGCCCGCGCCCCAGCCGGCAAGGGGAAAGAACAGACCGGGAAAAAAGGGCGGCACCTGCCCCGGAAGGCCGGCCTTCATGGACGGGAAAGGGAGCTGCCAACGCGGTGGGCGCGTACACGCACAGATACCAGAAGACGCACTGATTTTCGGCTGTATTTTTGATGGGTACAAATGTGGATATCAAGAGCATTGTTCCGTTTGGGACCAGCTATCTTGTGCGTGTAACCGAGCGCAAGACCAGGACAGATTGGCAGTGTTTCTGGAAGAAATGGCAGCACGTTATGAGCATGCAGAGAGAATCACTTTGGTGATGGATAACTTGAATACGCACACGCCAGGCTCGCTGTATGAGGCGTTTTTGCCGTCAAAAGCAAAAGAGCTCTGGGAACGTTTTGAGTTTATTTAGTCGCCCAAGCATGGAAGCTGGCTCAAGATGGCCGAAATCAAACTTAACGTACTTATCCGGCAATGCCTTTCGCGCCGTATGGAGAGCATTGGACGGACGAGCAACGAAGTCAACTCTTGGCAGGCGCGAAGAAATACTATGGGTGCCGAGATTGACTGACAATTTACTACAGAAAATACCAGGATAAAGCTCAAACGGCTTTATCCGATATTTGATAAATGACATGATACTAGGGTATATTTTGAATGTGGTATAACCTTGAATATGCGGCAGTAACAGACGTTTTAACACACTACTTGCACAGGGGTGGAGCAGGAAATAACCCGGCGCGGGGCCTTTGCGGTTTCGATTACTGTTTCACCGGGGTATTGAGGTCAAGGAGGTTGTTCTCTGCTTGAGGACTGAGATGATGGACAACGGCAAGATTTTTTTTGCCGCTTTCTTTGAGCATAAGGAGTTCCCCTTGCAGCAAGGCGCCTTCTTCCATAGCCAGCAAGGGAGTGCTTAAGGTTCCGGAAACCTTGGCCGTTTGGTACAGGATAGTGCGTTTGCCCACCTGGATTTCTCCGTTAAGCGTGCCATGCACCACAAGTTCGCTTACCGTGATGGTACCCTCAATGTTGGCGTCTTTGCCGAGGATAAGCTTGCCTTCAGAACAGATAACGCCGGTAAAGCGTCCGTCAATGCGAATCGTGCCTTTAAAATTGAGCTGTCCTTGATATTCGGTGCCTGCACCCAGAAGGGCGGTAAATTCTTCTCTGCTCATATACTCTCCTTACAGATACGCACATGCTTAATTTGATTTAAACATGAAGCGCCGCATGCTCACGTTCAACACAAGCCCGAGCATGATGAAATTGACTATGGTGGCGGTCCCGCCGTAACTGATGAACGGCAACGGGATGCCGACGACCGGCATAAGCCCGACGACCATTCCTATATTGACCAGAATTTGCCAGAAAAAGTAAAAAAATACGCCGGCGCAGAGGATACTGCCGAAGCGGTCTTTAGCGCCGCGAACGGTATTTATTATGCACGATAAAAAGAAACAGAACAAGACTAAAAGAGCGATGCAACCCAGAAATCCCCATTCTTCGCTGAAAACGGCGAAAGCAAAATCCGTATGTTTTTCAGGGAGAAAGCGTAAAAGACTCTGGGTGCCTTCCTGAAAGCCTTTGCCCCATAATTGTCCGGAACCGATGGCTATTTGCGATTGTGTAATATGGTACCCCGCGCCTTGCAGATCTCGAGACGGATCAAGAAAGGTGAATATTCGTTCTTTATGGTAATCTTTGAGAATGAGCCAACTGAAGGGCAAGAGTAGGGGGATGACAATACAGCATGTCTTAAAGACGTGTTTTTTCACGCCGTTGTAAAGGATAGTGCCGCCAAAAAGGAAAAGCACCATCAAGGTCGTCCCCAGATCCGGCTGGAAAAAAATAAGCAGACAGGGAGGGGGCACCACACAGAGCATGAAAAACAACTCGCGCCAATTGAGAGGCTCTTTATGACGGGAGAGTAGGGAGGCGCTTAAAAGCAAGGTGGATATTTTGGCGAATTCGCTGGGTTGCAGACTGAAAAATCCCAGATCTATCCAGCGTTTGGCCCCATAAACGCTTTTACCTATTACCGGCACTAAAAGCAGAAGCAACAATGAAAAAATGAAAAGAGGCAAGGCCAGCGAACGTAAATGCCGGTAGTCGAAAAGCGTGCAGACTGTCATGGAGGCAACGCCGCCCAGTCCCCAGAGCAGTTGTTTATGGAAAAAAGGGCTCACGAAAATGCCGTCTTCATTGCGTACGCCGCTGGCCGAATACAGATTGGCCACTCCCACGCAGAACAAGATGGCGGTGAAGCCCATCAGGCTCCAATTGATATGGGTGATAAGGCGTCTGTCCAGTGCGCTCATACTTTACTCCAAAAACAGGCATGCCGCGAGCATGGCACGGGATGATGCCGGCGTCATTGCGTCGTCCCTTGCCTTCGCGCGTCGGCGTCAGGGTTATTGGCGAAAGGCGACGATTTTTGAGAGATTTGGCTGCCGGGATGAATCGGGCCGAATAAGGCTTCATAAACCTTGGCCACTACCGGTCCGGCCGTGGAACTGCCGCCGCCGCCGTGTTCCACCATAACCACCACCACGTAAGTCTTCCCGTCTTTGATGCCGAACGAGACAAGCCACGCATGGTCGCGGTGCTGATAGGCCATTTCGCTTTTTTTCAGCCGGCGTTCGCCTATGCGCACGACTTGAGCCGTGCCCGTCTTGCCGCCCATGACGGCGTCGGGGCGGTTGATGCGCCGGGCGGTGCCGGTTGCGGCGGTCATGCGCATGCCTTCCAAAATAAAGTTGCGTTGATTGTGGGGGATGGGCAACAGCTTCTTAAGTGCTTCAGGCTCATCCTCAATAAGGCTGGGTTTGAGAATTTTGCCGTTGTTCAGTAATGCGGCCATAAAAACGGCCATTTGCAAAGGAGTTACCAGCGTATAGCCCTGACCGATGGAGATATTCAATGTTTCGCCGCGTTGCCACTGTTCTTCTAATCTATTGAATTTCCAAGATTTTCCTGGAACAAGGCCGGGGCGTTCATGAGGCAGATCAATGCCGGTGGCGGAACCGAAGCCGCAGGCCTTGGCGAAACGTTCGATATTGTCTATGCCCACGCGTTGCCCCATTTCATAGTAATATACATCGCAAGAGTTAATCAGGGACTGCATCATATTCATAAAACCGTGTCCGCCGCTTTTCCAGCAGCGGAAGGTGTGCGAGCCGAGAGAGATTTGGCCTGTGCAATACACGGTGGATTTAGGATCTATCTTTTGTTCCAGAAAAAGGCTCGCCATCATCAGTTTCCAGACAGATCCGGGGGGGTAGACGCTTTGAATGGCCCGGTTCTGCAAAGGGTGGCCCGGGTCGTCCACCAGAGCTGCCCAGTCTTTTTTAGACAGGGTGGTGGTAAATATATTGTTGTCGTAAGAAGGGTGGGTAACCAGGGCGCGTAGCTTGCCCGTATAAGGCTCAAGGACGACCACCGCACCCGCTTCCTCCCCCAGAGCTTCCGAAGCGGCTTTCTGCATGTCTATGTCCAGAGACAGCGTAATGTTCTCTCCCGCCATTGGGGGGGCTTTCTGACGTTTGTTCAATTGCCGTCCGAGCACATCCACTTCAACGATATTTTGCCCCTTGGTGCCGCGCAGACGTTTTTCAAGAACCAACTCCAGACCGTGTTTACCCACGATATCGCCGAGGGCAAGCTTGTCGTCCTCCTTGAGCTCTCTTTCACTGGCGTCGGCAACATAGCCGAGAATATGTGCGAAAAGCGGGCCGTGGGGATAGTAGCGCCGCTGCCGTGTCTGCACGGAAAGGCCGGGCCACAGGAAAATTTGGCGTTCAATATCGGCCACTTTTTCAAAAGGAATATCCACAGCGATGATCTGCGGCTGAAATGGCTTGATTTTCGTGGACTCCAGGATGAATTTTGATTGCAGCAGGGGGAGCGGTGTGCCCGTCCACTGGCTGACCTGAGCCAGGGTCGCGGGAATGTCCGGACAATCCTCCCGGATTAGTGAGAGAGCGAAAGCCGCTCGATTTTCCGCAAGCAATTCGCCCTTGCGATCGAGAATAATCCCTCTGGTGGCGTAAATACGCTCCTGACGGGTACGATTGGCGTGAGCTTGTTGCGCGTACTCTTCGCCGCGCAGTATCTGCAGATACCAAAAGCGCAGCACAAAGATAAGAAACAGGGTGCCTATCAGGCTGTACAGCAAGATCAGCCCGCTGCGCGGAGGTTGATATCCATCGCTTCTGACTTCTATCTGCATGATAAACGTTTACCCTCGAGAGACTTCCTTAGGATACAAAAGACTGGCAATACCCCAGATAACAGGGATAAGCGCGGCCTGAACGACGCTTTCCTGAACAAGCGGAACATACTCCATCGGTACTTTCTGCACGATGCACATGAACCAGGTAATCAGGCAGCGCAGAACTCCGAGATTTGCGGACAACATACATATGAAAAGGGCGCTATCCGCCATGAAAAGCTGTTCAGCCAGACGGAACAGGGCGATCTGACCGCCGTACCAAAGCAGCGCGCTGCCGAAACCGAGGCTGCCGCTTCCCTCCTGGATAAGTACGAAAATCAGAACGAGCCAGAAGGACTGCCATGTTTTTTTTTGCTGAAGGGAAAGGAGCAGACCCGGCGTCAGGGCATCCATCCCGGGAATATGCTGCTGCAGGATGAGGGCAACCACGACATAGGCCGTCCACCAAAGAAAACGCAGCAGAGGGGTCATGGCGTTTCGCGGAGACGGGAATCGGACCTTTGGCCGGTTTCCATCGGGGGGCTGCGGCTCGGTTCCTGTCCGGCGGCGGGGAAGGAAGGAAGCAGTCCGGCCGTATTTGCCGCCGGTCCGGTTTGCGATACGCCGCCTTGCCTCTGAACGGGAAATTGAGAACCGGGAGGCAGCAGGGGATCCGGATCCACCGGATTTGGCAGGCGTTCAAGCAGAGGGGGTCCGCTGCCTTCTTCCTGCAAAAGGATGACTTCCTCAAGACGCTCGAGATCCACCAGCGGTTTCGCGTGAACCTGGAGAAAGAGTCGCTCATTGCCGGGCGTTACCTGCGTGACTGCGCCTACGGGGATACCTTTGGGAAAGCCGCCGTCAACTCCGGCGGTGATGAGCAACTCCCCGGCGCGGATCTGGGCGTTTTGCGCCACATAGGCAACCTCAAGCCTCCTTTGGTTGCCGGTGCCGCCGATGAGTATGCCGGGAGTCCGGCTGTTCTGGCTGATGACGGCCAGCCGAAAACCCGGGTCGGTCAGCATGAGCACGGTGGAGGTATGGGGCGCGGCGCGTAATATCCGGCCGACAACGCCGGCCGCATTGACCACCGGCGTACCGACGATGGCACCGTCTGAAAATCCTTTGTCCACAGTAAAGGTTTTCAGCACCGCCTGAGGACCGAAGCGTTTGGCGATGACGCGCGCGGCAAAGCCGGGACGTTCCCGCAGAACGTCGAGGCGCAGAAGTTCCCGCAGGCGGTCCAATTCGGCCCGCTCCTCGGCGGCAAGCGTGACCGATGCCTGCACTCTGTACATGTCGGCGCGCAGGCGGGTGTTTTCCTCAGCGACGTCAATAAGGGCGATATAATTCTTCCAGCATATCTCGAAACGCCCTTGCAACCAGACAACGGGCGAAAGAACATAGCCGACAATCTCAAGCCCGGTGCGTTCCGCTATGGTATCAAGGTATCCGGTGCGGGCATTCCAGGCAAAAAGAGCGAGGTATAAAAAGAGGGCGACTACCAGAGCAACAATGAAGCGGTTGGAGGAGACAGGCGGGCTAATCTACGCAAACCTCCTTTAAAATATGAATATTGTCCAGGGCTTTCCCTGTGCCTATAACTACTGTGGAGAGCGGATCATCCACCACGGTGATCGGCAGGGAGGTCTCGTTGCGCAGAAGCTGGTCCAGCCCTTTCAGCAGAGCGCCGCCGCCGGTGAGCACGATGCCGCGGTCCACAATATCGGCGGCCAGTTCCGGCGGGGTTTGCTCCAAAGCCACGCGCACGGCAAGGACAATGGCGTCCACCTGTTCAGAAATGGCTTTGCGCACTTCCTCTGAAGTAATAATGATGTTCTGGGGAATGCCGGTGACCAGATCCCGGCCTTTGACCTCCATTTCCAGTTCCGGATTCAGGGGCGAGGCCGAGGCTATGGCCATTTTGATATATTCGGCGGAAGATTCGCCAATCAGCATGTTATACTTGCGCTTGACGTGGGTCATAATGGCCTCGTCCATCTTGTCGCCTCCGACGCGCACGGATCGGGAATAGACTATGCCTGAAAGGGAAATAACCGCCACCTCCGTGGTGCCCCCGCCGATATCCACCACCATGTTGGAGGTGGGCTCCTGGATGGGCAGATTCGCTCCGATGGCGGCCGCCATGGGTTCTTCAATAAGATATACCTCGCGGGCGCCCGCGCTCTGAGCGGATTCCTTCACAGCCCGTTTTTCCACCTGGGTAATGCCTGTGGGCACGCAGATCATGATGCGCGGGCGCACAAGTCGGCGCGCGTTGTGCACTTTGGAAATAAAGTAGCGCAACATGGCCTCTGTGACTTCAAAGTCGGCTATGACCCCGTCTTTCATGGGCCGGATAGCTTCAATATTGCCGGGAGTTTTTCCAAGCATTCTTTTGGCTTCCTGCCCCACGGCAAGCACGCGGTTGATGCGGGCGTTCTTGCGTACCGCAACCACGGACGGTTCGCGCAGGACAATGCCCTGCCCCTTGACATAGACGCAGGTGTTCGCGGTGCCGAGGTCAATGGCGAGGTCGCTGGAAAAGACGCCGAGAAAAGAGTCCAGTAGTCGTGACATGGTGCTTGTCTGCCTCGTTAGCAGTAAAATCTTCGTCATTCAGGCAAAAACGCCCGGACAAAAATTTTTATCCTATTTGCAACTATATTTCCACAAAAAGACATGACGGTTTAAAATATTGTATCAGTTTACGCTTTTTCCCGCGCCCACGCGCCGAGATCCTCTTCCAGATGAGGGCCAGGCGTGACGGCGTGCGAAGGAGAAAGCGCCATCCGGCACCAGGAGTCGCCGAAATGCAGCATGACGTGAACCGGCGTTTTCCCCTTGTGTTTTGCGATCACTTCCTTAAGGTAGGGCAGGCGGCGGAGGGTTTCGCCGTCTACGGGAAGGTCGATGCACACCGGTTCTTCGCTGGCGGCGCAGGCGTCGGCAAGGAGCATGATTTTTTCCACGATGAACTTTATTTCCTTGAGGGGCGTTTCCTCTCCGTCGGGAATCTCCGTTTGTTCCTCTTCGCGGTTGCGGCTGATTTTACCTTCCATATATAACGGGGCATCCGGCAGAAGGATGTCCTTATAGAGTTCATAGGCGTCGCTGAAGCAAAAGGCCATGCCTGACGCCGTGAGGTCTTCCACATGTAAAAGAGCCCATCGCCGCTTTTTCGCGTCAAAACGCAGCTTGTCTGGAGTGGCCAGAACCGCGCATTTAAAGGTTGCGTCCGGCGGCAGTTCCCGACATTCCTCAAGGGGAGTGAGGCGCTGACGGATTATTTCCTTCCGGTAGGGTTGCAAGGGGTGGCTGGTGAAGAAAAAACCCAGAGCCTCCTTTTCGTAACGGGAAAAACTGTCGTTCGGCCATTCGGGCATCGTTGCTTCCGGGCAGTCAAAGCCTATGCCCGGGACGGCGGGTTTGTTTTCCTCCCCCATCATGCTCAGCAGGGATACCTGATTGGAGTCTTTTTCTTTGGCTTTTTTCTGAGCCCTGGCAACCACGGCGTCAAGAGATGCCAGCATTCCGGCCCGGCTTACTCTCAGGCAGTCGCAGGCTCCTCCTTTGATAAGGCTTTCCAGCATCCGTTTGGTCACCTTGCGCGGACTCACTCGGCAATAAAAATCCAGCAGGGAGGTGAAAGGCCCGTTATCTTCCCGTTCTTTCACCAGAGCTTTGACCCCTTCTTCTCCGACGTTTTTGATGGCGCCGAGGCCGAAAACGATGTCACGGCCCTGTACGGTGAATTTCCACGCGCTTTCCTGGATGCTGGGAATACGCACCTTGACGCCCATGTCTTTACAGGCGGCCATATATTTGAGCAATTTATCCTGGTCGCCTATTTCCGAAGAAAGCAGGGCCGCCATGAATTCCGTGGGATAATGGCTTTTAAGATAGGCGGTATGGTAGGAAATAAGGGCATAGGCCGCGGAATGGGATTTATTGAAGCCGTATTCAGCGAATTTTTCCATTAAATCGAAAATTTCGTCGGCGCTATCCTTATTGACGCCGCGTTGTGTGGCGCCGGCGACGAATTTCGATCGTTCCGCGCTCATGGCCGAGGGGTCTTTTTTACCCATGGCCCGGCGCAGCAGGTCAGCCCCGCCTAGGGTATAGCCGGCCACGATTTGCGCGATTTGCATAACCTGTTCCTGGTATACGATGACGCCGTAGGTGTCTTTAAGGCAGTTTTCGAGGGAGGACAGGGGGTAGCTGACTTTGAGTTGTCCGTGTTTGCGTTTGATGAATTCCGTCACCATGCCGGATTTGAGGGGACCCGGGCGGTACAGGGCCAACATGGCGATGATGTCCTCGAATACCGAAGGCCTGAGTTGGCGCAGGTATTGCCGCATGCCCGAGCTTTCCACCTGGAAGACGCCGTCGGTATCACCGCCGGCGTAGAGCTTATAGGTTTCGGGATCGCTAAGGGGCAGAGCGTCCATATCCGGCGCTTCCTTCCCCTGTGCGGCGATGTTTTTGAGGGTGTCGTCAATGATGGTCATATTGCGCAGGCCGAGGAAGTCGAATTTTACCAGGCCGACCTTTTCCACCCACTTCATATCAAACTGGGTGACCACATCCTCTTCGCGCTTGCCCCGGTAGACGGGCAGATAGTCAGTCATGGGTCTGTCGGACACCACCAGTCCGGCGGCATGGATGGAGGCGTGGCGGCACATGCCTTCCAGGCGCATGGAGGTGTCCATGAGATTTTTGACTTCGGGATCGTTGTGGTACAAGGCGCGTAAATCCGGCTGGAGGTCCATGGCCTTTGCGATGGTCATCTTGAGATCCGCCGGGATGAGCTTGGCGATACGGTCGGTTTCCTGAAAACTCATGCCCAGCGCCCGACCCACATCCCGCACCGCCCCTTTGGCCAGCATCTTGCCGAAGGTGGTGATTTGGGCGACCGATTCCGTACCGTATTTGCGGCTCATATAGTCAATGACGCGCTGGCGTTTGCTTTCGCAAAAGTCAACGTCGATATCCGGCATACTGATGCGTTCGCTGTTCAAAAAGCGTTCGAAAAGCAGATTGTAGGGAATGGGATCAAGGTTGGTGATACGCAGGGCGTAAGCCGCCAGGGAGCCGGCCGCAGATCCCCGGCCCGGGCCTACGGGTATGCCGTTGTCCTTGGCCCAGTTGATGAAGTCCTGGACAATAAGGAAATAGCCGGAAAAACCCATGGAGCAGATAACGTCCAACTCCATTTCCAGGCGCTTTTCATAAAGCTCACTGTCCGCGTGATACGGCATCTTTTCCAGTCTCCGCTTAAGCCCCTGGCGGCTCAAACGGCGGAATTCATCTTCAAGGGTCACGCCTTCGGGCAAGTCGTAGCGCGGAAAATGGTAGGTTTTGAAGTCAAAGTCGTAGTCCCCGCACATATCGGCGATGCGTCCGGCATTGCTGAGAGCCTCGGGTATATGGGCAAAAGCCTTTTCCATTTCTTCCGGGCTTTTGTAGTAAAGCTCCCTGGTAGCGAAGCGCAGGCGGTTTTTATCCGTAATTTTGGCCTGCGTCTGGATGCACAGGAGAACATCGTGGGCGTCGGCATCGTCGGCGTTGAGATAATGGCAATCGTTGGTGGCCACGAGGGGCAGGCTGAGTCCGGCCGCTATTTCCCGCAGGGCGTCATTGGCGACCTCCTGCTCTTGCAGGCCGTTGGCTTGCATCTCCAGGAAAAAACGCCCGGGGTATATGTCGGCGTATTCTCCGGCAACAGCCAAAGCCGCGTCCATCCCCTGGCGCTGGAAAGTGCGCGGCACCTCTCCGGCTATACAGGCCGACAGGGCGATAATACCTTCCGAATACCGGCGCAACAGTATTTTATCTACCCTGGGCCGCCGGTAAAAGCCGTAAAGAGCGCCGTGGGAGACCAACTTGACCAGATTATGGTAACCGGCGGCATTCTGGGCCAGCAGTACCAGATGGAAACGCTGGGCGGCGAGATCCGAGCTTTTGTCCCGATGGTCGTGGCAGACGTACACCTCGCATCCCAGTATCGGTTTCAGTCCGTATTGCCGGGCGGCGACATAGAAGGCCAGAGCGCCGTGAAGATTGCCGTGGTCGGTTATGGCAACGGCGGGCATGCCGAAATCTTTGGCTTTGGCGCATAATTCATCGATGCGGATGGCGCCGTCCAGCAGACTGTATTCGGTATGGCAGTGCAAATGAACGAAGTCTGTCATCAGAACTTCCTTTGTGGTCTGAGACCCCGGCCGAAAGGCCATATAGCCCCGACCCCGCCCTGAAGGGCTTCGGTTTCTTTCCGGGGCGGAAAGCTCGGGAGGGGTCGGGGACCCCTCCCGAGCGCGAGACGCGAAGCCCTGAAGGGCTTCGCTAGCTCATTTGGATGGTGTTTATCACAAAGATCAAAGGGTGACGTATCGAATCGGGTTTCTGCGCGGGGCGCGGCGGCGGCGCAAACACCGGCCGGGCAACGGCCACGAGGCGGAAAATACCTTGTCCCGTGTCTTGCGATTTTACTGCCCTGAGCAAAAGCGCCCGGCGCGCCTCCAATGACAGGAAAGGCACCCTCGCACTTCGGGCATTCCACCAGATCGTCGTATCCATGTATACATTGCTGTCCGCGAGACGCAAGAAAAAAGTCATTGCCGTACGCAATGGAGTCAAACATAATCGGATGCACGCGTATATTCGGTGTCCGGCGTCATCGCCGCAAGAGAGATTTCAGACCGGCCCGCTACCCGGGAGAAAGGTAAATTTGCGAATTTTTCTATTGTTGTGTAGAAGTCATTGTATAATGCATATGACAGGGACTTCCGGCACCGTCCCGAGGGTCGGAGGATCCTCCGGGGCAAGCCGAAAACCGCAGGCTGCTCCCGTGTCTTTCGAAACGTTGCGTTGCATGCGGGATGCAAATACTTAAAGAGAGTACCCATGGAAACGATAGGTCTGCACGAAGCGGATGAGGATTTCATCCGGGAGGTGGAGGAGCGAAGCGGGCAGGCGCTGTCGCGCTGTTATCAGTGCGGCAACTGTACCGCGGGTTGTCCCATGTCCTTTACCTACGATTACCCCGTCAGCCGTCTGATGCGTTTTATCCAGGCCGGCAGGAAGGATCTGGTGCTGTCGGCGAGGACGATCTGGATGTGCGCTTCCTGTGAAACCTGCTCCGAGCGCTGTCCCAACAAAATAGATGTGGCCGGAGTTGTGGAGGCGTGCCGCCATATGGCCTGCCGGGCTGGGAAGGACGGGGTGTATGCCGTCAAAACCTTCTGGGACGCCTTCGTACTGTCTGTAAATCAGCACGGCAGAGCACACGAGGCGGGCTTGCTGGCAATGTACATGTTTCGTACCGGCCGTTTCTGGACTGACGTCGATCTCGCCCCGAAAATGTTGCCCAAAGGCAAGATAGCGATATTGCCGCACAGGATTCAGGGACGCCGCGAAGTTGCGGAAATTTTCCGTCGCTTCAGGGAAGGGGCGGCCGATGAGGAGGCTGTCCGGAGCAGGCTTGCGGCGGAACGGCGCGACGACGTCGTCGCCGCGTACTCCGGGGAGGGGTGCCCATGAGTTCTCAGCATTTCGGTTACTTTCCCGGCTGCTCCGGTCTGGGTACATCCCTGGAATACGAACGATCCACGCGGGCGGTCTGCGGAGCTTTGGGCGTTGCCTTGACGGAAGTGCCCGACTGGAATTGTTGCGGCTCAAGTCCGGTGGCGCATACGGCGGATCACGCGCTGTCCTCGGCCCTGGCGTCCAGGATTTTCGCCCAGGCGGAAAGCGTGGGCATTGCCGACATTATCACGCCCTGTCCGAGTTGCCTGAAAAATTTGCATAACGCCTTGCGCCGCATGGAAGACCCTCTGTTCCGGGCCAGAGTGGAGGCGTTGACCCAGCGGCCTTTGCGCCGGGCGCATACGACGAAGTCGGTGCTTCAGGTATTGGTGGAAGATGTGGGCTGCTCCCGCATTCGGGATGCGGTGCGCCGTCCCCTTAAAGGGCTACGGGTCGCCCCCTATTACGGCTGTCTGCTGACCCGGCCGGGGGATTCCATGAAATTCGACAATCCCGAAAATCCCGTCAGCCTGGATCGCCTGCTGGAATCCCTGGGAGCGGAGGTGCTGCCTTTCCCGCTGAAAGTGGAATGTTGCGGCGCTGCCTTCGGAGTTCCGGCAAGGGACGTGGTGCCGCGCCTTTCCGGCAAATTGCTGGATCTTGCGGCGGAACTCGACGCCGACGCCGTTGTCGTCGCCTGCCCTTTGTGCCAGATGAATCTTGATTTGCGTCAGGATCAGATCAACGCCGCCAACGGCACCCGGCACAGCATTCCCGTGCCGTATTTCACCCAGCTTATGGCGTACGCCTTCGGCCTCGGCGATGAGGCGGAAGGCTTCGCCAAGCTGGCCGTCAGCATGGCGCCGGCCTTTGCCCGTATGGAAGGCCGTGCCGCCGCCATCGAACGGCAGGAAAGGGAAGCGGCCGCCAGAGAAGCGAAAAAGGCCGGAAGCGCCGCCGAAAAAAAATCGGCGAAGGCGGCTTCAGCTCCGGCAGGAGGTGGGCTATGAGAATAGGCGTATTTATCTGCCACTGCGGCAGTAATATCGCCGGCACGGTGGATTGCGCCTCCGTGGCCGAGCAGGCGGCCGCCTTTCCTGACGTGGTGTTTTCCACGGATACGCTTTACGCCTGTTCCGAGCCGGGACAGGATGCGATTATTGAAGCGATTAAGGAGCATAGGCTTACCGGCGTCGTTGTCGCCTCCTGCACGCCGCGCATGCATGAGCCCACCTTCCGCCGGGCCGTGGAGCGCGCCGGCCTGAACCGTTATCTGTTTGAAATGGCCAACATTCGCGAGCACGTTTCCTGGATCGGCAAAGATATGCAGGCTAATACCAACAAGTCCGCGGAATTGGTGCGTATGGCCGTCGCCAAACTGCGCTTGAATACGGAATTGAAGCCGAAATTTTTCCCGGTGACGAAACGCGTGCTGGTTATCGGCGGGGGCGTGGCCGGCATCCAGGCCGCCCTTGACGCCGCCGACGCCGGGCTTGAAGTTGTCATGGTGGAAAGGGAGCCCTCCATCGGAGGCAAAATGGCCAAGCTGGACAAAACCTTTCCCACGGTGGATTGCTCAAGCTGTATTCTCGGCCCGCGTATGGTCGATGTGGCGCAACACCCTAATATTACCCTGCACGCGGCTTCCGAGGTGGAGGCCGTCTCCGGCTACGTGGGCAATTTTGAGGTGACCATACGTAAAAAGAGCACCTGCGTGGACTGGTCCAAATGTACCGGTTGCGGTCTGTGCACAGAAAAATGTCCTGCTAAAAAGTCCTATGATCGTTTTAACGAGGGCATGGGGCACACATCGGCCATCGTCATTCCCTTTCCTCAGGCCATTCCGAAAAAGGCGGGCATCGAGAAGGAGCACTGCCGCCTGTTCCGTACCGGCAAATGCGGCGTTTGCGCCAAAATTTGTCCCACCGGCGCCGTTGACTACGCGATGCGGGATCAGATCGTTTCCGTGAAGGTGGGCGGCATCGTGGCGGCTACCGGCTATGATCTCATGGATTGGACGGTTTATGAGGAATACGGCGGCGGCCGTTATCCCGACGTGATTACCTCCTTGCAGTACGAACGTCTCCTTTCGGCATCAGGCCCCACGGGCGGCCACGTCAAGCGTCCCTCGGACGGCAGGGAACCGCAAAGCGTGGTGTTTATCCAATGTGTCGGATCTCGCGATTGTTCCGTCGATCGGCCGTATTGTTCCGGTTTCTGCTGCATGTACACCGCCAAACAGGCCATTTTAACCAAGGACCATCTCCCTGATTCGCAGAGCTACGTCTTTTACATGGACATCCGTTCCCCCGGCAAGGGCTACGACGAATTTACCCGCCGGGTGCAGGAGGAATACCGGGCCAGGTACATCAGAGGGCGCGTTTCTCTCGTCTACCCCAAAGGGGACAAGCTCATGGTGCGGGGCGCGGATACGCTTATGGGTACCCAGGTGGAGGTCGAGGCCGATCTCGTCGTCCTGGCCGTGGGCGGCGAGGCCGCGCGCGGCGCTCCCCATCTGGCGGAAAAGCTGCGCATCTCGTATGATGCATACGGCTTTTTCATGGAAGGCCATCCCAAGCTCAAACCGGTGGAAACCAATACCGCCGGCGTATTTCTGGCCGGTTCCTGCCAGGGGCTCAAGGACATCCCCTCTTCTGTCGCTCAGGGCAGCGCGGCCGCGGCCAAGGTCATCGGCCTACTTTCCCGCGACATGCTCGAATCCGATCCGCAGATCGCCCAGGTGAATGCCGGACGGTGCATCGGTTGCGGCAAGTGTATTTCCGTCTGTCCTTTCAAGGCCATTCAGGAGACGGAAGCGCGCGGACTTCCCAAAGTCGAGGTTATTGAAACAGTATGCCAGGGGTGCGGCGTATGCAATGCCACCTGCCCGCAAGGGGCAATCCAACTGTCCCATTTCACCGATAATCAGATTCTTGCCGAAGTGGAGGCCTTATGTCGGTTCTAAAAGGTCAGGAACTGCGGATCATCGGCTTCCTGTGCAACTGGTGTTCTTACGGCGGAGCCGATACCGCCGGTATCGGCCGTTTCGTCCAACCCACGGATTTGCGCGTCGTACGCGTGCCCTGCTCCGGTCGCATCAATCCCCTTTTCATAATGAAAGCGTTGCTTTACGGGGCTGACGGAGTGCTGGTTTCCGGCTGCCATCCGCGCGACTGCCATTATGCCGAAGGGAATTTTTACGCCCGTCGCCGGCTTGAAGTGATTAAGGCTTTACTGCCCGCGCTCGGCATTGATCCTCGCCGTTTCGAATATACCTGGGTCTCGGCTTCCGAAGGCCGGCGTTGGCAGCATGTGGTGGAGAGCTTTACCATGCAGATTCATGATCTTGGCCCAGCCCGCCGCCTTCCCGACGCGCCTGAACTGGATGTGTTGAAGATGGTCGCGGCGGAATAAAAAAAACGGAGTGCACCTGACCCCGTGAACCGTTCGTATACTTACTCCTCAGAAAGGGTGTGTCATGTCCATACAGGAAGAATTGCAAGCGGTGATAAAAGAGGCATTGCCGGACGTAAGCTGCGTTATCGGCTGGAGAGAAGGCCCCGAACCCCTGCGCGCGGCGCCGCTGTTCGTACGGACTCCGGCGGATGCGGACGCTTTCCGGTCCGGGTATTTTGCCGTCAATAATCCAGCGGTATTTCTGCCTGAATATAAAGGAGGCAAGGTGGGGGTGGTGGTCAAAGGCTGCGATGCCCGTTCTGTGGGGCAACTGCTGGCGGAAGGCCTGATCAGGCGGGAAGAGGTGAAGGTTATAGGCTTTCCCTGCAATGGCGTTATTGATGTGGACAAGGTGGCCGTCGCCCTGGCAGGCGCGTGTGATCCGGGCGAGATACAGGCCGCGCGGGAAGAAGGGGACGAGCTTGTGCTGACCACGCCGTCGGGAGAAATACGCTTGCGGAAAACGGCTGTGACCGCTGATAAATGCGGGCGCTGTCTGTTTCCCAATGCGCTGGATGCCGACGTGTTCGTGGGCGATACGCTCGAGCCCGCCGTTTCCGCGGATGACTATGCGGATGTGGCCGCTTTTGAAGCCTTGTCTCTCGAAAAGCGCATGGATTTCTGGGAACAGGAAATGTCGCGTTGCGTCCGCTGCTACGCCTGCCGGAACGCCTGCCCCATGTGCGTCTGCAGAGAGCATTGTGTGGCCTTAAGCCGGGATCCCCGCTGGCTGACGCAATCCGACGGGGTGCGGGACAAGATGTTCTTTCAGATTATTCACGCCTCGCACTTGGCCGGCCGCTGCACCGGCTGCGGGGAATGTCAGAGAGCCTGCCCCGCGCGCATTCCCGTGCTGCTGCTCAAGCGCGCTTTAAGCCGCCGAGTGGAAGATCTGTTTGCTTATCGCGCCGGAGTTGATGTAGCAGGTCCGCCGCCGCTGCTCTCATTTGCTCTGGAGGAGCCGAAAATTAAAGAGAGGGACTGGTGATGAGCGAGCAGAAGATAGTTTCCCGGAAATTCATTTCCCTCGGCTATTTACCCGCTTGGCTGGAGGAGCTTGCCCTTGGCAGGACAGTGTACGTTCCGCGCCAGGAAGGGCGGACGGTACTGTACCGCCCCTTTGTGCCGGGAGATTTGCCGGAATTTTCCCGGCGTCCCGCGGAATCGGCCAAACATGTGCTGTTTCCGCGCTCTGAAGGATTGTTTTCCTTTTGCAGAAAAGGAGATCCCGGTGCCCCCGATACTCGCGGGCTGCTGTTATCCGAGTCGGCGGAGCCGGGTCAGGCCGTTATTTTCGGCGCGCTGTCCTGCGACGCGCGCGGTTTTTTCGCCTTTGATCCGGTGTACGACGGCTGCGGCACCAAAGGCATCGCGAAAGACGTGTATTACCTGAAGCGACGGGAAAACACCGCCTTGATCGTCAAGGCATGCAAAACGCCTCTCTCCACCTGCTTCTGTCATTGGACCGGCGGTGGTCCCGCCAGCGCGCAGGGGGCGGACGCTCTGGCCACGGATTTGGATGGGGGCATACTGCTTCAGGCAGTGACGAAAAAAGGCGCGGCCTTGCTGGAGTCCGCAAAGCTGTCGCCGGCCACGGACGATCAGGAGGCGAGCGCCAGGGCGGCGCATGAGGCTGCCGTCAAAGCCATGCCGTCTTCCCCGTCTCTTGACGGCGCGCCGGAGGCGTTGCTGGGTCTGTTTGACAACAAGGCGTTTTGGCATGCACAGAGCGCCGGCTGCCTGTCTTGCGGCGCCTGCACCTATTTATGCCCCACCTGCTATTGTTTTAATCTGACGGACGAGAGCAACGGCATCGCGGGGACCCGGCTGAGAACCTGGGATACCTGCATGTCGGCCTTGTTCACCATGGAGGCCAGCGGCCATAATCCGCGTCGTGACAAGGCCGCCCGCCTTAAGAACAGGGTAGGTCACAAATTTTCATATTATCCGAGGATTCATGACGGGCGTTTTTCCTGTTGCGGCTGCGGACGCTGTATCAGAAGCTGTCCTTCATCCGTGGATATTCGTCAAATAGTGCTCAATGCTCTCAAGGAGAATGCCGATGTCTGACGCCGCGTCGTCTTTCGTGGCTCCGCCGCGCCCCCGGTTTGAGGCCGGAACCGCCAATCCGTACCTGCCCATGCCGGCAACGGTGATAGAGGTGATAAGGGAAACGCATAATATCAAAACATTTCGCTTGGTTCTGCAAGATGAAAAAGCCATGCGGGAGTTTCATTTCGAGCCCGGTCAGGTGGGGCAGCTTTCCATGTTCGGCGTGGGAGAGGCGACCTTTGTCATCAATTCTCCCCCCACGCGCAAGGAATATCTGCAGTTCAGCGTGATGAAGGCGGGAGAGGCCACGGCCGCTTTGCATACCCTGGCTCCGGGCGATGTTGTCGGCCTGCGCGCCCCCCTCGGTAATTTTTTTCCCTATGAACGGATGAAAGGTAAAGACATCTTGTTCATAGGCGGGGGCATCGGCATGGCCCCCTTGCGTACCCTGTTCCTGTTCATGCTGGACAATCGCAATGATTACGGAAAGATATCTTTGCTTTACGGAGCGCGTTCCCCGCAGGATATGGCGTATTCCTATGAACTGCCCGAGTGGACGGACAGAAAAGACATTGACTGCGTGTTGACAATTGACCGCGAGGCTGAGGGCTGGGGATACAGAGTGGGGCTTATCCCCGATGTGCTCCTGGGCATGGCGCCCGCGCCGGACAATAGTGTGGCCGTTACGTGCGGGCCGCCTATAATGATTAAATTCACCTTGCAGGCTCTTGAAAAGCTGAAATTCTCCTCCAATCAGATTTTTACCACGCTGGAGCGGCGGATGAAGTGCGGGGTGGGAATTTGCGGACGCTGCAATATCGGCGGCAAATACGTGTGCGTTGACGGCCCGGTGTTCAGTCTTGCCGAGTTGAAGGAATTGCCTGACGAACTGTAATTCGCTTTTCGAAATGCTTCGCATTTCGGCGCGCCGTCCGCTATGCGCAATTTCCGAATACAGGCAAGGCGTATGTGGAATGGTAATAGGGAGAGACTCCGTATGAAGTGTTCGCACTATCTGTTTGGCGCGGCGTTGCTTGGCGCGCTGCTTCCTGCCGCCAGCTGCGTCTTGTACCCGTGCCGGACGGCGGGAACGACGATTACGCTGGAAGCGGACGGCGAGATTCGCAATATTCCGGCCCAGGGATTCGATGAAGCGGTCTGGCTGAAACGCGGTTATGTGAAGAATACCGATGCGCAGGGTAATGCCCTATACGTATTCGTTTCTGAAACGGATCGTCCCCCTGAAGAATACGGCAATACCGGCCAAGGCAGCCATTGGTACGGCGACAGGGGCGGCGGGCAGGGAAGCGGCGGCATGGGGAGCATAGGGCTGGGCAACGGCGGATACAGCGAAAATTGATCTGAAAAGACGCATGGGTCTGAAGGATCATGTGCTACTTTCAGGCTTTCGTCATCAGAACTTCCTTTGTGGTCTGAAACCCCGGCCGTAAGGCCATATAGCCCCGACCCCACCCTGAAGGGCGGGGTTTCTTTCCGGGCCGGAAAGCTTGGGAGGGGTGTCCAAACCCCTCCCAAGCGCGAGACGCGAAGCCATGACGGGCTTCGCTACCTCATTTGGATCGGCTTTTTCCCCGGCGGCGATCGAATCGCCCAGGCAGCGTGAGGACGTTGTGAAGCCGCCCCATATCGCGCCTCCACGGGCTGCGGTCTCTGGAAGCCTCTCAAATACATAATTTGAGAGGCTTCTCTTCTTGGCCGCTGAATCAGGCGTTAAGTATGGCTTTGGCGATGTCGTCCCGGGCTTCGCAAATATGCTGTAGACCGGCTTCTTTCGCCAGCTCGTAATTGCCGGCGGCAATGTCGTCGCGGCGGATTTCACTTATATTGAATCTGCGGCAACCGGCCATAAACTGTTGCAATCCGGCGGCCAGTTTGTCGGTTAACGTCCACATGGCGATGGCGCCGTAAGGGATATCGTGAATGGCCTTGTTACCCACTTTTTCCTTGAGGGAATAGTAACCGGTAAAGATGCTTTCAGGCGTTTCCCCATACTGGCTGACGGATTTGGGCAGTTCCGTCCAGTTTCCGCAGGCCTTGGCCTTATTGGCCGGTTTGAGCACGCCTTCGATATTGGAGCCGAGGAAACCGGGAATCATCATGGCGCGTCCCATAATCACCAGCTTGGTGAAAGGAGCGCCCATGGCCAGGCCTTTGAAAATGGTGCTGGATTTGGCAAAACCGCCGCCGAAGCTCATATCGGTGGGTTTGATTCCGCGTGTCGCGAGAATAGCGGCATATTCGTACGCCTTGGCATGTAGTTGCAGCGAGGGAACGCCCCAGTCCTCCATCATGCCCCAGGGAGACATGCCGGTACCACCGCCGGCACCGTCAATGCTGAGCAGATCCAGATCCGCCTCTGTAGCCAGGCGCATGGCGGCTGCCAAGCCTTCCATACCGTAGGCGCCGGTTTTGAGGGTAATATTCTTATAGCCCAGCTTGCGCAGTTTCTTCACATGCGCCAAAAAATCTTTCCGCACTTCCTCATAGCTGTCCAGATTGGTGTACCCCAGACGGCTGTGCCGGGCGAAATGCTGTTCCTTACCGCTCTTCGCCGCTTCTTGGGCGGCTGCCCCTGTAGGATCCGGATCAAGCAGATAGCCGCGATTCTTGAGGAAGGCGGCGTATTCAATATCCCGCACCGTGATTTCGCCGCCGATGTTCTTGGCCCCTTGCCCCCATTTCAACTCAATGGCGACCTTATCCCCGAACTTGTCGATAACGTATTCGGCCACGCCGTTTCTGGCATCCTCCACATTGAGTTGGACAAGGATGGCCCCTTGTCCTTCATAATAACGCAGGTAGGTTTCTATGCGGCGATTCATTTCCGGGGCGTTTTTGATTTTGCCGTTGGCAATTTCCGCTTTCCGATCAATGCCGACCACGTTTTCGCCGATGACGATGGGAATGCCGCACAGGGCCGAGCCGCTCGCAAAGGACTCCCAATACTTTGCGGCAATGGCCGTGGAGCCGAGAGCGCCCGTGATGAAGGGGTAACGACAGACGATTTTATGTTTTTTGCCGAAAGACGTTTCAAGGTTGACGTCGGTGAACAGGACGTCCCCTTTGGAGGATTTGGTCGATTCCCCATGCGCCCCGTAGTGGTATCCCTGTATGCGCACGGCCGAATAGCACGCGCCCATGCTGAGGGTATTTTCACTGCCGGAGGTGATGCTCCCGAAATCGCGCGGATAGAGCACGTCGCGTCCGCGCAAGCTGGAGAGCCATGTTTCACATTTGCCGGCGCAATCCGCCTTGCACAGGGTGCATAGCCCGGACTCCGCGGGGTTGCCTCTGTTGACCGTACCGAGAGCATCGTTCGTTTTTGACCATTGAAACATCAGCGGGTGCCTCCAGGTTACAGTTGTTTTTTGATGTCGGTAGCCTTCAGCCAGAAAACCGTCATAGGGCGCTCGCCCGCCGTACGCGGCGGGCGAGCGTTCCGGAAAAGCTTATGTCGCGGGATGCGAAGCCGGCGGACGCGAAACGCGTATGCGCCCGTATGCGTTCGGATTCGTTCGATACAGCATCAAGGAGCACATATAATATGTATCGAAAAAATACAATACGGGAAGGCAAAAGCGCTTCAAGAAGGTTACGCGCGGGAACTTTCGAACCGCACGGGACATGCGTCCGGCACAGTCCGTACCTACAGCCCTTCAATTGTCTCTTCGTTCCTTTGTGCTCTGGGATCTGAGGCCGCGAAAGGCCGTATAGCCCGACTCAAGCCATCCAAATGAGGTAGCGAACCCCTTCAAGGCTTCGCGTCTCGCGCTTGGGAGGGCTCCCAACCCCTCCCCAAGCTTCCGCTCAGACTGTGGGGCTCGCGCCCCCCATGCCCCAAAGTCCGCGCCGGGCAAAAGCCCGCCTGCGTCCTTCCCGGAAAGAAACCGAAGCCCTTCAGGGCGGGGTCGGGGCTATATGGCCTTGCGGCCGGGGTTTCAGACCACAAAGGAAGTTCTGATGAAGGGCTTAGAGTATTTTCAAAGTGAAAATGCTCTAAAGCCAGGTTCAAGGCGCATGGATCTCCCGCTCCATACCGCCTTCCTGATAAATTTTCATGAAAAAATCATGAAAAAAAATATAGAAAGTTATGAATAAGCATAAAGTTTTTATAGATTTTGTAAAAAAAATAGCTTAGCGTGCAATTGTTCGCAAAAAATGGTTCCTGATTCACTCCACGTGAATAGAAGTCATTTCATAATTCACTATGAAATGACTTCTAAGTCCGGCGCGCCGCCACAAGCGGCGTGAGCAAGCCGAAAACCGCGGTTTTCGGCGACGCAATCCTCATACATAGGCCATTGGCCTATGTATGAAATGACTTGTAGAGAAGTTGTTCATCGAAATCCGCGGAGACTGAGGCGCGTTTAAGGTCAAGCGGCTGGAGGGCGCGTTTTGCGCTGAGCCCGGTCCTTTGATATGCTCTTACATTGCAGATCTATGTCGAGGATGGAGTATGCTCAGAAATATGTATGTGAAGGATCTTAAACCCGGGATGCGGGTTGTCGATCCCGGGATTGACTGGCGGACGCGCCCGTACCTGTACGCAAGCGAAAGGTTCATTGATTCTGAAAACACTGTTCAGCAGATACTGGCTCAGGGCTATAGAGAGGTATATGTCGATCTTGCGTTATCCGAGGCAAATATAGCAAAGCGCTACGGGCTGGCGGCGGACTGCCTGACGGAGCCTTCAGCGTCCCGGATCCCGGCGATTCGGTCCGGGTCGCGGCAGGCGCCCAGCCGCCGCGCGACATTGCGGGAAGAACTTCCCCATGCCGTCCGCCTGCACGATGAGGCCGTGGACTGCGCCCGCCGGCTTATGCATTTCGCTGGCAAGGGCCGGCTCTGCAAGGATATGGCTGAGGAAATGATAGGTAAGCTTACGGACAGTCTCGAACGGAATCCCGATGCCCTGTTTTGCTTGTCCTTTATGCGTTGTCATGCCCCTTACGTCTATACGCACTGCGTCAATGTGGCTGTTTTGCTGGCAGCCTTCTCCCTTGGCGCCGGGAGCGACAAATCCCGCGTCATGGCTTACGGATTGGCCGGCCTCTTGTGCGACCTGGGCAAGGCCATGCTGCCCGTTTCCCTTTTGAGCGCGCGCAGAAAGCTTACGGATGCGGAGCAGGCGCTGATGCGGCGACACCCCATGATTGTCTGTGAAATTTTGTCTTCGTCCTCCGGCGTTTGTGCAGAGGCATTTACTGCCGCCCTTGAGCACCACGAGCGTTACGACGGTTCCGGATACCCGCACGGGCTTTCCGGCGACGATCTTTCTGAACTGGGGCAACTGGCAGGTATAGCGGACAGCTACGACGCCATGTCCAGCAGCCGTCCCTTTAAAAGTGCCGCCCCTCCCCATAAAGCCCTTGCTATGCTGTATCATATGCGCGGCAAGGCGTTTCATTCTCTTTTGCTGGAAAGATTCGTACGGATGGCGGGCGTGTATCCGGTAGGCAGCGTCGTGGAACTCACAGACGGCTATAGGGGGGTGGTTTCCGCCGTTAATCCGGAAAATCCCGCCAAACCCTCGGTGACGCTGGTTCTTGATCCGCAGGGCAGGTCTATGCGCCTGCATGAGTTTGATCTGGCCAGGGACGCTGTTGCCGACATCTCGCGGTGCATTCCCGCGGAACTATCCGGCATTGATCCCGCCTTTATCCTGGGACTGGCTTAGGGCATATTAACGCTATGCCTTTTTCCCCTCCGGCTGCGTCAGATTGTGTCTGCCATCCCGGTCAAATACCGTAAGAGTATATTCCCTCATAGCGTTAACACGTCCCAGAGCATTTTCATTTTGAAAATGCTCTGGCAACCGGTAGCCTAAGCGCCGGTTACGTGCGCGAGGAGTGGGCGAAACTTGTTTTCGCCGAGGGCGGCGAGTGCAGCGTTTCAACGTTAATCTGCTCCAGACGCTACATATTTGCTTTGTCTTGTGAAAAAGAGGCAAGGCTGTTCCGCAGTTCGTGCTCCATGCCGGTAAGTTCTTTTTCCACCTCCCGGCGTTTTTCCTGGGCTTCCAGAGAAATTCGCAGGGTTTCCTCGATAGTTGCCAGAAGTTTGCCGTGTATGTCGCGTAAGGTTGTGATGTCCACAATGGAACGTTCCACTTCGCGGGCTGTTGCCGTCGTTGCCGATTGCAGGGCTTCGGCATTGCGACGCAGCAGTCCGTTGGTGGTGTCGGCCACTTCTTTGTGGAGTTTGGCCGTGTTTTGCTGTCTGTATAGGGAAAGGGCCAGAACCATCTGGCTTTTCCAGATCGGGAGCGTGGTCAGGATGCTGGCCTGAATTTTTTCCGCTAGAGTCTGGTTGTTGTTTTGGATCAGGCGGATTTGCGGGGCGCTTTGCAGGGTAATGGCGCGTGAAAGCTGCAAATCGTGCAGGCGGTGTTCAAAACGGTTCAGGGCATCGACAAAGTCGCGCACATTTTGAGCAAGCATGGCATCATCGGAATTGTCCGTTTTCTCCTTCAGTTGGGGCAATTCACAGGCGCGAGCCCGCTCAAGGCGTTGCTTGCCGGCGGCTATGAACAGATTCAGTTCATTATGGAAATTTTTGTTGTGCTCATAAAGTTGCTCAAGCATTTCCACATCGCGCAGCAGGTCTATCATGGCCATATCCAGTTTGCCGACGATGCTCTCCACCTGCCCGGCCAGGCTGTCGAATCTGGCTATGGAACGATTCACGGCATTAAACAGCGATCCGATAAAGGGCAGCCTTTCAAGAAGACCGGGACCACTACGGTGAAGTTGCGTGAAATCCACATCTTTGACCCGCAGCAGAAGCTCTGTAAGTATATCTCCCACAGGGCCGGAATCATTCACCCGGACCCGGCTGAGAAGATCGTCGGCGAACCGGGAAATGTCCACCATGGTTTTTGCTCCGTAGGAGACGCTTAAACCGGGGTCTCGCAGATCAATGGATTCAGCCAGTTCCCGCACCCTGTCCTCGGATGCCGGGGAAGAGCTTGACGCGTTGTCGGTAAAGGCGGATGGAAACGAGGGAACAAGCGGGGCGGCGGTGTTGTCTGACATGATCTTCTCTTTTTGAAGCCTGAGGTGAGGGATGCTTTACCGTGAAAGAAGCGCGGCGTGAGCCGATTGCGCCAGCCTGTCCGCCAGGGAGTCCATTTCCGGACCATGATCCATGCCCATGAGATGACTCAATCCGTGGGCGAGAAGGCGGATGCAGTGCTCGTCCGTGTTCTGTCCGTAGAGAAAGCATTCCCGCAGCAGAGTATCCACGGAAAGAGCCAGACAGCCGAGAGAAAGACGGGCGTGCTTATCCCCGCCGTAC
>JAITHT010000067.1 GCA_031279825.1 Desulfovibrio sp.
TCTCGGGGGATTACCGCCGAACTGGTGCTATGACCAAGGACTTTTAAAGGCAGCCTGATAAGGGGAAAGGCAAGCTAAGAAATCGTTAAAACCTGTCCGAACTATGGGGACCACCTGTGCATGCAGCCGTCTTTGATGCACACGCACGAACATGCGGTTTGTTCCAGAAAACTTCTATCGTGGGAAACAACTATCCTTGCGATATTTTGCTCTTGCAACATGTCTGTTATTCTCTTGCGTGAATCATCGTCAAGAAAAGCGGTAGGCTCGTCCAAGAGCAGCGCTTCCGGGCGCATCGATAGCACCGAAGCGATTGAAACCATCTTCTTTTCACCGCCCGACAGGCGATGTGTGACCCTATCGGCAAACTTCTCCAAGCCCATGCTTTCCAGCGTTTCCATTGCTCTTTCCCTGGCCGCGTGGCGCGCCAATCCAAGATTTAACGGCCCGAAAGCAACATCCTCCAAGACGGTTGGCGAAAAAAGCTGATCATCACTATTTTGCAGCACGAAGCCAATGCCGCAACGCAGCCTGTGGAGAGATTGGGCATTGTCTGTTGGCAGGCCGTGGAATAAGACTTTGCCGCTTTGCGGGGTTTCCAGCCCCATGATCAGGCGTAGGAGCGTTGTTTTTCCGCTACCGTTCGGCCCATAAAGGCCGATTTGCTCATGCGGGCGCAATGCAAAGGAGAGAGCCTTGAAGAGCGGGGGCCGGTCAGCATACCCAAAAGTAACGTTTTCCAGTGTTGCAATTGGGCTATCCGGCATTATGGAATCTCAAATATATATCCCCAGCCAGAAGAGTGACGAGGATGAAGAAAAAAAAGAACGAGAAAACAAAGTCAATCCGTGTGGCCTTTAATTCCGTAACAGTATGAAAGGATTCTTTGAAGCCCCGCAAAAGCATGGCCTCATAAATTCTCTTTGAGCGGTCAATACTGTTGATAACGGTCAAGCCCAGCATGTTTCCAACAGTTCTATAGGTATGCAAAGAAGTACGCGGGAGAAATCCGCGTAGTCTCGCGGATGTTTGCAGTTTTTGCCACTCGTCTCCAATGACATGGATATAACGGCAGGTAAAGAGAAAGAGAAAAACCAGCTTGACCGGAACGCGCAACTGTTCCAGCGCATAGCCGATCAGGGGCAAGTCCAGGTCGGCTGTCAGAACGAGAACGCACAGCAAGATGGCATTGCATTTGACGGTAACGGACAAAGCCAGGGCGACACCCTCCCGGCTTATGCTGCAAGGGCCAAGGCCGGCTAAACTTTCCCCCGGCATTGTGAGCGGAACGGTGGCCCACAAAAAAAGAATGAAAAAATTTGCGATAGCAAGGCGTTTTAACAGAGGAATCAAAGGAGGCTTACGAACAACAACAAGAATCAGCGCGAGCACAAGGCAGGCGCAAGCCATTCCCATATCGTGCACCAGGGAAAAACAAACAGCCGCACCAGTAGCCGCAAGTAAAAGCGTTCTGGGGTCAAGGCCACACAACAGGGGCGGATTTTGAAAGCGGTCTTCCAACGTTACCTCTGTTCAACGCCGATACTTCATATAGGTAGCCAAGCCCAACAGTCCGATAATCCAACCGATCCCTCCGATAATATCCCGCAAGTCGGGGCCGCTGTTCTCCTGGCGGGCCAATCTCTGTTTTATGGGAGCCAATTTCGCGTCCATTACTTTGCCGATAAGGGCTTCAAGCTCCACAGTCTCAATCGTTGCTCCGCTTATGCCGGGAACTTGCGAATATACTGTATCCGGCGCGGCTTGTGCGGCCCTGCGCGGCCCTGTGTTTTGCCCTGATGGCGTCAGGGAGGCCAACTCTTCCGGGGAAATCTCCCAGTTGCCTTGATGCCCCTCCCCGGCATTGAGCACGATATTCATGCCGTGGCCGGTTTCGCAAAACGCTACGTCGGGCTGAAATCGAAACAATCCCCGCTCGTCCGTAGTTCCCTCAAGCAGTTTTTCGCCCGTCGAGAGATCGGTGACAATCAGTTTTCCATGCCTGACCTTTTGGCTTCTGGTAAAATAACATTCCACTTGAATCGCATCGCTGTCAACATAGGCGAAGACATTGACCTTGTGAGCCTGACTTTCGCCGGAAAAGCCCGACAGCGCAATAAGGACTGTTACGATTGCGCTACAGTATCGCATCAAAAACCCCGTTTATTCTTCTGTAAACTGCAACAATTCCGGGCGACTTTTGGCAATGAACGACACCGTCAGGGCCGCTATGACGCCCTCAAGAATCATAATGGGAATATGCGCCATGAAAATAATTTTGGCCGAGGCCCGGAATCCCTCGTCCGTGAATCCTAAAGCCAGAGCCGTGCAAAATGCCGCCCCCGCCACGGACAACGCGCCGCACCCGAAAGCCCCCGCTACGCGCAACATGTTATTTTTGCCAAGCATGGAACGAAAGGCATAGTGGCAGACAAGAGCGGGAAAAGCCATGTCAAAAGTATTCACACCAAGAACGGCAATGCCGCCGAACTGGAAAAGGATGGCCTGCAAAAGAAGCGCGACCAGGAGTGAGGGAAAAACAGCCCACCCAAGAAATAGCCCCAGCAGGCCATTAAGAATCAGATGGACGCTTCCCGGCCCGAGAGGAACGTGCACGAGTGAACCGACAAAAAAAACCGAAGCCAGCACAGCGGTAGTTGTCAGGCGGGCATAGTTTATTTTACGCAAGCTTATAAAGGTTGCGGCTGCTGTCAGCGCATATCCCGCGCTTAATACCGCCGGAGAAAGCGCGCCCTCTGAAATATGCATGCAATTGCCCGTTTATGTAAAAAGAGTTGCAAGAGGGGACGGTTGCCCCTCTTGCAAAAACCAAATGGAAAGCTCGGCTATTTTTTGACCGGCGATACAAACTCCATCCAAATAACCGCGCCGAGTTCCACGTCTTTATCCTGTCCATCGTGTTTCATTTTTGCATCAGCCGTGTTCAGGGCCGCAAACCCCCACCATCCGGCAAAGGGAACACCATAAGTGAATATTCCGTTTGCATCGGCCTTTACAACTTGCGTGACCATATAGTCATCGGGAGCCGAGTACTTACCGTCTTTGTTGTAATATTCGACTTCCACTTCGGCGCCAGGAACGGGCTTGCCGTCAAGCATTACCTGCCCCTGGAACACGTTACCCGCATAGTTGCCGAACGGCCTGGTCAAGGGAACTATCTCGGTCTTGAGGCCAAGCGGCACATCCCAACCCTCTCCCTCGCCAAAAGCGGCCACATAAGCCTTGGCGTAGTGGATAATAAAGCAGTCTTCCGCCGGTTCCCAATAAGGTTGCGGCTCCATAACGAATTGATATACGCCCGGTCTTTTCACCGTGTACTGTGCTTTCCAGGCGTCATGCTTCATAACTTTAACCGCCTGCAAAGAACCGCTGATGTCTTCGGCCTTGCCGTCAACAAAAACCTGGAAAGCCTTGGGCTTAACCAGGGGCATACCGACCATTTCCATAGGATGACTGAAGGACAGTTCCACGCTTATTGCATCTGCTTTCTTGTCTTCGATCACGCCCTTTGAGGGTATTACCATACCAAAATGGGCAAAGGCCGGACTGGAAAAAGCAAACATAATAACTAGAGCGGCAAGGCAAGGCTTCCTCACGGCGATACTCCTGGGTAAATGTTATTGGAAAAACAGGGCTGCCTATTTAACCGGAAAAGTCAAAACGGCCTTGAGATCCACGGAATTATAGTCCTTGCCTTTTTCATAACTTTGCCATTCTTCAGGCGGCACAATACATTCGTGGGCTGAAGCAACACTGGCCGAGATTGACAAAAAAACAGCCAGAACAGTGATAGTGGGCAATCGCATAGCACTCTCAGTAACACGTTTTTTAAATTTGTAACACTAGCTTTAGATCGCTCACGTTTTTATGTCAAGGGAAATAGCATATTGTAACTATTGAAAAAATTATAAAGATTGAGAGCATGTTCACTGTGGAAACGGCTGAAGATCTCAGGCTGACCAATAAAAATGCCAAAGTGAAAATGTTCCAAAGGGGCGCGCGGTCAGCGCAAGGCGAAGGAGAAGGGAAGAAGCACCACGGTATTCACCGCGCGCCCCCGGCGCTTGCCGGGCATGAAGCGGGTCCTGCGCGCGGCGTCGAGGGCGGCCTCCTCAAAATACCCGGGCGGATCGGCCTTATACACGGCGCACATCCGGGGTTCGCCCCCGGCGTCCACCACCAGACGTACGACCACCCGCCCCTGCAGTTCCAGACGCCGCGCCCTGACGGGATAGTCGGGCACCACCTTGCGCGTGATGGTCGGAATTTGGTCCACCGCCTCACTGTTGTAAGCGGCGAGTCCCCCGATATCCCGCGCGCCGCCCCCGGCGTCGCCGTCACCGGCATGCCCCTCCTCCCGCGCGGGGGCCGCCGGGACGGGGGGAGGCTCCCCGCGCGGTCGGGGGGGGGTTCTTTTGGGCGGCTCCCGTCGCTTTTCGGAAAGCGCCGCCTTGTGAGGACTGATCAGCCTTTCTTCCGCGGCGGGCGGCGGAGGCTCTTCCCGCGCTGGCGACGTTTCCGGCAGGGGATCCGCCGCGGCGACGTCCGCCGGAAGGAGCCGCTCTTCCCGCGCGGGCGGCCCGCTTCCGACCGCCGCGGCGACGTCCGCCAGGGAAACTTGGTACACGGCGTTCGCCGCCGAGGTGATCCGCTCCGGCAGGAGCAGCAGGATTCCGGCCAGCGCCCCGTGCAGCCCGAGTGTAAAGGCTATGGGCAGAAGACTCCTGAAGGACGCCACGCCTATTCTCCTTTGCCGACCGGGGGAATGGGCGCGCCGCCGGGAACGGACCAAAGGCCGTCCGCCGGGGCGGGCGCCGGAGAGGCGGATTCCGCCACCATGCCGATTCTGTCGACGCCGGCCGCGCGAATGAGACCCATAACCTCCATAACGGCGCCGTGCGTCACCTGTTTGTCCGCTCGCAGAAAGAGCTGTTTCCGCGGGAGCGCGACCAGATGCCGTAGCGCTTCCTCCAGCGCGGCCGCGTCGATTTCCGATTCGTCAAGCAGGAGCTTCCCGTCGCCGCGAAGGGTCAGGATCAGATGGTCCCTGTCCGTGGGCAGCGCTTCGGCCGTTTTGACCTTGGGCAGTTCCACGCCGAGGCCTTCGACCATCATGGGCGCCGCGACCATAAAGATGATCAGCAGGACGAGCATGACGTCCACAAAGGGTGTAACGTTGATTTCCGAGGCGAAATCCTCGCCGGGCGAACAGGCGTGTCCCATAGTTGTTCCTCCTTTCGCGGGCGCGTCAGGTCAGAGTGGATTACCTTTGAAAGGTTGCGCTCGTCGCCCTCGGCGAAAACAACAAGTTTCGCCTGCTCCTCGTGCGCGAGAGGCGACGCTTACGCTGTCTGTTGCCGGAGCATTTTCAAAGTGAAAATGCTCCATGTGCGGGGTGTCAGTCGGAAGTGGCAAAGGCGAGTCCTTCGGGATGTTCGGCCATTTCATACTGCAGACGGTTGAGAAACATGCCGGCGAAAGTGTGGCAGCGTCCCTGGATGACGTTGAGCGCGGCTTTGAACATGTTGTAGCCCATGGACGCCGGAATCGCGACGAACAGGCCCACCGCCGTGGCGATAAGCGCCTCCGCGATGCCCGGCGCCACGGTGGCCAGCGAGACGTTCTTCATCTGCGTAATGGCCTGAAACGCGCTCATGATGCCCCAGACCGTGCCGAACAGCCCGATAAACGGCGCCGTGTTGGCCGTTGTGGCGAGCAGGGACAGATGCGAGGACAGCCGGCCCATCTCCTCCGCCACGCCGAACTGCAGCGCGCGCTGTACGGTCTCTTTGCGCAGTTCGACGTCGTTGACCGCGCGCGTGCGGTTGAATTCCCTGATGCCGCGCCGCGCGATGCGGTAAAAAGGCGAAGACCTTTCACGCTCCACCATGGTCAGGGCCGTATGAAAATCCTCCTGCTCGTCGAAAATATCCCCGTCCCTGCGCGTCAGTCGCCCGGCAATCCGTAGCGTCATCCATTTCCCGGCCATGTAGGCCCAACTCGCCAGGGACATAAGGACGAGAAAAACGAGCACGCACTGGGAGATCGCCGTCGCCTGCATGATGGAGTGAAGAAGGGGGTGCATCGTGGGTTCCTTATCGTATTTCGGGGCGCCGCCTTGAATGCCGTATCGTATTTCGGGGCGCCGCCCCGAACCCCGCCGGGGGAAATGATTTCCCCCGGTCCCCCTCACGCTCCGGCAACCGGCCTTGTATGCCGGTTGCCGGGGGGGAGGTCGTCTTTCCGCCGGGTTGTGAGGAGGCGTCCCCCGGAGACGATACCTCCGGATTTCGGAGCTGTGGACGGGGGCGCGGGGGCATGATGCCCCTGCCGGGGGCATGGGGGGCGGCGCCCCCCGGAAACGGAGCCTCCCCCGGAAGTAACGCCTTTACCTTTCCAGGTTCTTCACAATATCGGTGAACACCCGCCGCGCGTTCTCACAATCCGCCGCGTCGGGATGTCTGGCCGCTTCCTCGAGGCGGGCCTTGCGTTCCTCCGTCATGGGATGCGGGCTGTTGCCGCCCATTTTCGCCATGGCCGCCAGCAGCTTCGGATCGACTTTTCCCTGGCAGAGAAAGGTGCCGAGCACCGTGTTTCCCTCCGCGCGGTCAACGGCCGCCTGCATGGCTTTACGGGCATGCTCGGAATCCGGCCAGGCGCCCAGGGTGCCGAACAACCCCACGCGTTTGCCCCGCACGCTCCCCAGGTATTCGGCCATGTCGGCGTCGGGCCCGCCCTTGTCCACCCAGAAACCGAGAGCGACGAAATCGTAGGGAGAGGGATCGGGAGCGTCCCGCACCGGGAAAATCCCGGCGCCGTCGGGCATGACCGAGTGAACGGCCTCGGCGATCATGCGCGTGTTGCCGGTGCGGCTGGAGTATACGACGAGCGTTTTCATGAATGACCTCTTTCGCAACGGCAGACTCCGTTTTTTTTACAACAATCCCCTCCGGCGTATAGCGCCTTGAGGGTGAAAAAGCCTTCTTTCACCGAGGCGATGATGCGCCGTTCCTCGTCGCGCCCCAGATAGACGCCGAAGCACTGGCCGCCTTCGGCGTCGTAGAATTGCACGGAATGGCTTTCCATGCCGAAGACCCGTTTGGAGACGAACCAGACGGAGTCCACTTTGTCCATGAGAAGATGGCCGCGCAGGGCGCTGTTTGTATCCATCAGGTTATACATGCCGTGCCCGAGCGCGCCTTTAGGCAGGCGGCAGGGTATTTCCAGAATGGCGCCCGGCGTGCCGGCCATGAAAGTGACCTTCTCCCATTCGGTCATGGCTTCCCAGATGGGGACGGCGGCTTCCCCGGGCGCGCGGGAGCGCATGTCGTCGGGCAGGCTTTCGATAATGCGGCGCAAGGGAATGCCCAGTTTTTCCGCCAGGCTTTGCGGCATGAAATCGGGATCGTTCACCAGTTTCTCCTCCACCAGGGCGCGGAGGCTTTCGTCAGAGAGCTTTGGGGGCAGGGTCATCGGCGGGTTTCTCCTGTATGTTCGGGCAGCACGAGTTTTTCCGTGCATACCGGGTGCATGAATTCGAGATCGTGGGTAATGACGAGCAGGCAGGCGCCGTTCGCCGCGGCGCGGCGCATGCTTTGCGCCATGCGGCGCATATTTTCGCCGTCCAGGCCGCTGGTGGGTTCGTCGAGAATAAGCATCCGGGGTCCGCGTATGGCCGCGCAAGCCACGGCAAGGCGCTGTTTCTCCCCGCCGGAAAGGGACTGCGGGTGCCGGCGCGCAAGGCGGTCAAGGCCGTAATCCTCCATGTACGCCCGCGCGACCGAAGGGCGATCCCGTTCCGGGACGGTTCCGCGCGCGGCGTCGTCCAGTTCGGCGGCGACGCTGCGCATGCGCAACTGGTGCCCGGCGTTTTGCAGAACGACTTGGGCGTGGCGCGCCAGAGCGCGGGTTTTGACGGCTTCCTTCCCGGCCAGGATTTTTCCGCGTTGCGGGCGCTCCAGGCCGGTAAGTAGGCGGGCCAGGGTGGTTTTGCCCGCGCCGTTTTCGCCGACAAGGGCCGTGACGCGGCCGGGGGTAAAGCTCAGGCTCAGATTCTCAAAGACCTGCCCGCCTTTGGGGTACGCGAAGGTAAGATCTTCGCAGGCAAAGAAATCGGAGGACTCAAGGCGGGGCATGTGCGGCAGCGAGGCGCGCGGATCAGGGACATCGACGGCGCGAAGCCCGTATTTCTCCCGCAGGGGCGCGTCGTCCAGCAGGGAAAAGTCCCCCTCGGCCGCGACAGCGCCGTTGTCCAGCACCAGCACCGTATCGACCAGGCCGCGTGTCCAGTACAGGCGGTGATCCACGATAAACAGGGCGACTCCCCGCTGTTTCAGGGCGGCCAGGGTATCGGCCAGTTCGGCTATTGATTCCGGGTCCAGGTTGGCCGTGGGTTCGTCAAGCACCAGCAGGCCGGGGCGGAGCGCCAGCAACGAGGCCAGGGCCACCTTCTGCTTCTGCCCCTCGGACAGGCCGAAAACGGTATGTTCCAGGATATCCTCGACGCCGAGCAGGCGGGCGCTTTCCGCAACCGCCTCCCGTATCCGTTCCGCGTCCCATCCGCGCCATTGCAGCGTCAGGGCCAGTTCGTCCCCCACGGTAAGGGCGAAGAACTGGCGTTCCGGGTCCTGAAACAGGGTGCCCGCCTGTTCCGCCAGTTGCGCCGGGGTCGAGTCAAGTGTTCTTTCGCCCTTGACTCGCGCTTCTCCCCTCAGGTTTCCGCGCAGGAAATGCGGGGCCAGGCCGTTGGCGAGCCTGGTCAGGGTGGATTTGCCGCAGCCGCTGCGGCCCGTGCACAGCATGGCTTCTCCCGGGGCCAGGGTAAAGCTCACGTCCCGCACCGCCGGCTCTGCGGCGTAAGGATAACTGTAAGTAACGGAGGAAAATCGCAGCATGGGGGACTCACATGGGCAGGGGACGGAAGTTCGGGCCGAAATATTGCAGCGCGGCGGCCGCGCACAGGGCCGCGAAGGCCAGGGCGAGCACCGAGCGGTCGCGCGTTTTCAGGGCGGGCAGGGGCGCGCGCTGCCCCCTGTAGGCGGCGCTGATGCCTTTGAGTTCGGCGGCCATGGCCAGATCGTCGGCGGAATAGAGCATCCGGAACAGCAGGGGCACGGCCAGCCCGCGCCACATGCCGGTTATTTTCCCGCCAGGACGGAGCCTCGCGGCGTCGCGGATCTGGGCGCAATCCTCAAGAAAGGTCGGAATAAAACGGACGGCGACGGAAAGGGGAATCTGCAGCCAGCCCGGCAGGCGGATTTGCTGCAGCCGGGCGAAAAGCTCCCGCACCGGGGTGGAGAGGGAAAGGGTCAGCAGCAGGTTGACGGACAGCAGCATGCGCAGAAAAGGAACGATCAGGCTGAAGACGTTCCAGCGCATGAGATCCGGCACGGCCAGGCCGATGATGGCGGCGCAGCCGAGAGCGAAAAGCATCATGGCCGCGCTGAACAGGTACACCTTGAGGACGGTGGCGGGGCGCGCCGCGCCGAGGGCCAGGGCCGTGCTCAGAGCCACGAGCAGCCCCAGGCTCAGGGGAGAGGAGAGAATGACGGCGGCCAGGGAGCCCGCCACGCAGAGCAGGAGCTTCGCCCGCGCGTCAAGCCCGGCGGCGAAGGTGGTGTCCGCTTTAATGAGAAATGATGCCCGCATGACGCAGTTCCTCCATAAACCGCACGCCGGTGAACGCGCCGAGAAAGGTGCCCGTGCTGCCGATGCCTATGAACAGCGCGGAGGTCGCGAGCATACCCGGCTGTTCGCGCATGATAAGGCAGGAAAGGCCGAAACCGGCGGCTTTGGAGGCGATCTCGGCGACGAGCACCCCCAGGACGACGTTTCGCGTCCTGCCGTACCCTCCAAGGGCGCGTATGGCGCCTTCGCCCAGCAGGCAGGCCGCGATGGAGGCCGGCACGTAGAGAACGCCGGACCCCATAATCAGCAGGGACACCATGGCGGTTATCCCCACGGCCAGGGGCATGGTCCAGGATCGCGGCACCTTATGCAGTAGGACGATCATCAGCGTGACGTACAGACAGTTCTTGGCGGCCAGGGTGACGGGGTTCATGCCGCCGCCCATATAGGCCACCATGATGGTGGAAGCCTTGATGACCGTGGCGAACACGCCGATGGTCACCAGTTCCCGCGTACTCCAGTACGCCCCGTGGGGCGCGGGGGCCGCTTCGGCAACGGCCCCCCGGCGCGCCTGATCCCCCCGGCGCGCCCGATGCGCGGCGTCATATGCGCCGCTTTGCGCTGCGTCCATGCCGCAGGCCCTCCTTTCAGAATTCCATACCCACCCGCGTGACGACGTGGAAGCCGGGATCTTCCAGAGCGCTGCTCGCGGGGGTATAGCGTTTGTTGAACAGGTTGTTGCAATTCACGTCCACAAAATAATTCTGCTTTTCGCCGAGACGGGCGCCCACGGCGAAATTGGCCGTCCCCCAGCCGGCATGGTTCTCCCGGGTGCCGTCGCTCAAATCTTCCCTGGCCCTGGCCGCGAAACGGCCGTAAGCGTCCGCGTACACGGTCACGGCGGGCGAGAACGCGCGCTCGTATCTGACCCCGGCGCGGCCGGTCCACTCGGGATCCCCGGTGTTTGACGTTTTGCCGCCGTTGTCCCCGCGATCGAAGGTGCGGCGTATATAGGCCCCGCTGACGTACGGCGTCAGATGCCACCGCTCCCACGTCCTGCTTAAGGTCAGTTCCACGCCGTAACTGCGCATTTTGTCCACGTTTTCAAAAAGGGTGTCGTTGGTGCCGGGCATGGAGCGGGACGAGATGTAATCCTTCGCGAGGGAGTAATACGCGGCGAGATCCGCCGTCACGCCGTCGGGACCCTCGTGGCGCGTCCCGATCTCGAAGTTATGCGAGGTCTCTGGTTTGAGGGAAGGGTTGGGGTGCAGCATGCCGCTGCTGCCGTGGGTGGTGCCGATGTACAGTTGGTTCAGCAGGGGATAGCGGTAGCCCTGGGAGTAGAGAGCGCGCAGACGCCAGTCCTGAAAGCCGGAATACACGAGTCCCAGGCTTCCCGCCACGTGGGAGTCCCGGCTGCTCTTTTCCTGCACGGTGGCGTCGTCGGTGTCGTCCAGGGCGGATTCAATCCATGTGCCGCGCAGACCGATGGTGGCCGTCCAGTTTTTCAGAAAGCTCCATTCGTCCTGGGCGAACAGGGCGATGTTGCGCTGGTGGGCGTCGTAGTTGAAGATGTCGTTATACGGAGCCTGCATCGTGATCTGCGGCCCTACCGGCATGCCCATTATGGCGTTGTAATTTTGCCCGTAAGCCCAACCCCGGCGATCGTCCCTGGCGTCCAGATCGTCGTACAGATACTCGACCCCCGCGATGACGTAATGATCGTCGCCGAAGGTCCAGTCGGTCTGAACGTTGCCGCCGTAAGTGGTCTGTTTGTTTTTCACGAAGGGGTGCTGCCAGACGTCTATCTGCATATAGACGGGATAGGTGCTGGTGCGTTGCTGCACGCGGATGTCGTTCCAGAAATCCTTTTGCGTTTCCTGTATGAAGCCGGTCAGCCTGATTTTTTGCAGCGTGCCGGAAAGTTTGTTCAGTTCGGCGAAGGCGTGCCA
The DNA here is from genome assembly GCA_031279825.1 of Desulfovibrio sp. Classification (GTDB taxonomy): domain Bacteria; phylum Desulfobacterota; class Desulfovibrionia; order Desulfovibrionales; family Desulfovibrionaceae; genus Frigididesulfovibrio. The sequence goes on from JAITHT010000067.1 coordinate 11,601, forward strand.
GCGCTCGCGCTGCCATTTCGGCAGATGCATCGTTATTTCGGCCCCGCCGGATTCCGCGCCGGGGATGCTGATGTTCCCCCAGAAGCGGTCGTAGCCGCCGCCGACTGTTCCCTTGTCCCAGGCGTAGTCCAGATAGGCCGACAGGTTTGACTGCATGTATCCGGTGTCGTCGATGATCCCCGAGCCGCCGCGCTTGTCCCCGGCGTCTGTGTAATCCCCGGAAATGCGGTAGCCGAACCCCTTCCAGGAACCGTACAGGGAGGCGTACGGGGTGAGGGAGTCGTTGGAGGAATCGGCGGTAAAGGCCACCGTGCCCTGCAGGGCTTCCGTGCCGCCCTTTTTCGTGATGATGTTGACGACTCCGCCGATGGCGTCGGAACCGTAGAGGACGGAAGCCGGCCCCTTGATGACGTCGATGCGCTCCACGTTGAGGGGATCGATCATAATCATGCTGCCGTCCATGGACTTTTGCTCGGAAATTTTCATGCCGTCTATGAGCACCAGCACCCGTGACGGGCTTTCGCCGCGTATGCCGACCCGTTTCGTCCCGCCGCCCATGCCGCCGTCACTCACTTCGACGCCGGGGATGTCCCGCAGATGCTCGGCGATGGTTGGGCGCGGCTCCCGCTCCATGGCCTTTTTATCGACGACGGACACGGACGAAGGCACGCTGAACACCTCCCGTTCCGTACGCGTGGCCGTTACCGTAATATCCCTGAGGGTCACCGTCCCGCCTCCTTCCCCGTCCGGGGAGGAAGAAGAGGCAAGGTCCGGTTGCGCGTCGCCCCTGGCGGTGCTATCGTATTGCCGGGGCTTGGTCTCATTGTCGCCCGGCGAAACAGGCGGCCTTTCGGCGGCTTCCGCTGCAACGGAAGCGCCCGTTACGGCGAACAGCGCCGCAACGAAAAAGGCAAGAACAAGGAATTCAAGACGAAATGTGTGTCGCAGCCACATTTTGTTTACTCCTTAGCTCATGCGGCGTTGCCTGCCGATGAGCGCCTGTGAAAGGTTGACCTGCCAGAATTGTCCGGCAGGCGTGAGTTCCACCCAGGGATCATCCCGGGTGACAAGCCCCGCTTCCTCCCAATTGTCCAGAAGGGGCGCGTAGAGGGTCCGGGCGTCCGGACAGTCGCGCCTCGCGCTTCGGGAAAAGGCCGCGTCCACGTCGTCCAGGTTCAGACGGCAATGTTCCATCTGCCCCAGAATGACGCGCACGATGTCGAGATCTTCCGGCGGAGCCGTCAGCACGGCCACGGGCTTTTCTCCGCCGTCGCACCGGCGCAGGTATTCCTCCACGTTCGAGGCGTTGAACATGAACCAGCCGTTGAGGGAACCCCCGGCGCCGGCGCCGTAATGCAGGCAATCGAGCCTTCCCTTGGCTATGGGATTATACAGATTTCTTTCGCGCAGCGTCCGGCCCCAATGACTCATGGAAAGGCGCCGGCAGCGGGCGGATTGCATGACGGCCAGACCGCGTTCGAAAAAGGCGCCCTGTTCGGCCAGAGATGCCGTCTCCGGCAGGGAGCCGGCGGCGATCCCCCGGGCCAGGGCGCTGCCGGGAAATATGTTCAACTGGTACAAATCGACGCCGTCAAGGGGCAGCGCCAGAAAGGCGCGTATGTCCTCCTCCCAGGCATCCACGCTCTGGCCGGGAAGACCGTATATCAGATCGATGACGACGGCGGCCTGGTTGTACGAGGCCAGGCGCTCCAGACAGCGGCATACGCCGTCCTGATCCGCCAGGCGTCCGATGCGGCGGCGTACGTCCGTGTTGAAGGTCTGCACGCCGATGGAAAAACGGTTCGCGCCTCCTTCCAGGCAGGCTTCCATCTTTTCCGCGCCGAAGTTGTGGATGCGTCCCTCCACGGTGATTTCGCAGTCGTTGGCAAGGGGAAGGGCCGAGCGCAGGACGCGCAGCAGGCGCGTGAGCTCGAAGGGCCGCAGGGCCGTCGGGGTGCCGCCGCCGAGATACAGCGCGTTGACAGGGGCTGATGCCACGCTGGCGTGGTTCCGTTCGGACTCCACTTCGCGGATCAGCGCCTCAACGTACGCCGCCCCGGCTTCCTCCGAATATGCGCCCCCGAAAAAACCGCAGTACAGACATTTGCTTTCGCAGTAGGGCAAATGCACGTAGGCCGCGGCCTGTCCCTGACGCGGCGTTTCGCGCAGTCTCTCCAGCAGGCCGGCGGCGTCCTGCCCCTCGATCCGCTTGCCTCCCATGCCCGCATGGACGGCCGTTTTACGCTCAAAGGCGCGGCCCAGCGGGTTGTCGGTAATTCTGGCGAAATAGTCCTCCCCTGCCGTGCGGGAGTCCCCGGGCACGATATTCATGCCGTCCCGGCCTGCTTCCGTATTGCCGTGAATTTTTTTCCATGCATCAGGCGACAGTAATCTGGCCGGCATAGACAGCGCCATAGCGTCCTCGCATATTTATGAAATTAAAATTCATAATCATTATGGAAATAAAAAAATACGGGGGCTTCCCTATATCCCGCAAAAGTAATCTGTTCCATAGTGCAGAGCGGATTACCATTGAAACCTTGCGCTCGTCGCCCTCGGCGAAAACAGGTTTCGCCTGCTCCTCGCGCACGAGAGCCGGCGCTTACGTTGCCGGTTGCCGGAGCATTTTCCAAGCGAAAACGCTCCGGGTATCCTCCCGGCCCATGCTTCCTTCTTGGAGCACAACTTCCCGTATGCGTTGCGATCCCGGCCTTCAGGGCGGGGTGTTTTCGCGGGCGGAAAGCCCGGCCGGGGGCAGGCGCCCTTCGGAAATCGCGCGTTCGGAGGTAAAGGAATATTGAAAATGATAATAAAAGTCAAGTTGCCGGACATACTTTTTTTACCTTCCCCAGAAAAGCGCGCCGGCGGCTTATTGTGAACAGATGCCGGCGGGGATGGAAAGATTGATTTCCATACGCCCGTCATTTGCGCGGAGCGTTATGATGTCGGCATTCATTTTTTATATTATGCAGATTATATATGCTGTACATATAATAAATTAACTTATAATTTTAATAATATACAATATTTTTATATAAAAATATTGTATAAATACATAATTGCATATATACAATAACAATATAAATAATCTTATTATTTATATATAGTAAAGTAAATAGTATTTTTTATAATACTATATATTATTCTTAATAATATATAGTATTAATATATAATACATTTTTTTTCAACATGTATTGCAAATTTACATTTTTTTTTATAATTTCATTAAAGTATTTTCTATCATCCATAAAATACAGTGAAGATGTGTCTATTATATACTGTACTATTTATCTACTAATAAACATTGCGAAGATATCTGTAGCGTTGAGTTGTTATAGTGTGTAGAATAATTACAGCAACCATATAGAACTATATATATATATATATATATATATTCAATAGTAAATTTTTTTATGATAGATATTTTTGTATAGCCGACTATAGATTTTGTGTCCTGTAATGTAAGGAGGTATGGTATGGATGAATATGTTCAGCAGGCTGTTGCCATCGTGAAAGCCCAGGCGGGCTTTCGCGTTATGTCGGAAGAAGAAATAAGCTCCATGCTGCAGTCTCTTTTAATCGCCATCCGTCAGATCATGCCGGGAGCAAACGGTATTCCCGTCAATACTGAGGATTCAGGCGTAAAACATATTATGGATAAGAGCATTCCGTGCCTTGAGTGCGGAAAAAGTTTCAGGCTGCTTACGCGTCGTCATCTCGCCCTGCACGGGCTTACCGCGGAGGAATACAGAAGGAAATGGGGGTATCCCAGGGACATCCCCCTGGTGTGCAAGAGTCTGCAGCGCGAGCGCCGCAAGAAGATGAAGGATATGAAGCTGTGGGAAAAAAGACGAAAGAAGCCGAAGGAATAACCCCTCCGCGGCCGGATCGTTTTCGCTTTGAAAATGCTCCATGGCCTGTTAATGCTATGTCTTTTTGCCCTCCGGCCGCGTCAAATTGTGTCCGCCATCCCGGTCAGATAGCGTAAGAGTATATTCCCTCATGGCGGACTCATCTTCCTTGCCGGAGAACAAAAATTCTATAGCGTTAACAGGCCATGGTACAAAAAGGAGGATACGCTCACGCCCGCCGTCCGGCTTCCCGAAGAAGTGGAAGTAATGCATGGTGTGCCGGCCGCCGCCGCAAAGCGCCCAAAAAGTTTTTATCTTGTCTCGAGCATCTCGAAATGATTCTTGCGGAAAACAATCAGCCCGTCATCCCGCATCCTGGACAGCTCCGCGGACAGGGCGCTGCGCTCGACCGACAGGTAATCCGCAAGCTGCTGGCGGTTAAAGGGTATATCGAAAGCCTGGCTGCCGCGTTCTTTCGCCTGACCGGACAGGTAGGACAACAGCTTGTCGCGTGTCGTGCGCTTGGTGAGGTGTTCCAGTTTATCAACCAGCAGCATGTTCTTTCGCGCCAGCACTCGCAGCATGTTCGCGATCAGCGCCGTATGGAACGAGCAGGCTGACGTGCACGAAGCGATAATGCGCCGGTAGTCGATAAACAGCATTTCCGTATCCTCAACCGCGGCGGCGCTGATGGGAAATTTCTCCACGCCCGCGCACACGATCGCTTCGGCCAGCAGGTCCCCCGCGCGAATTTCCGCTATAAGGTTCTGATTGCCCTGGATATCTTCCTTCACAATATGAACGCGGCCGCTGACGACAATGCCGACGGCGTCGGGCCGTTGGCCGGCCGAAAAAATGAACGCGCCTTTAGCATAGCCTTGCCGTTTGGCCGTCAGGCAGCCAAGCAGCAGGGTTAAGTCTGCTTCCGAAATGCCGGTGAACAGCGGACAATGTTGTATAAGCGAAAAAATAGCGATTTTCCTTCCTGTTTGTTGAAAATCCAACAGACATTTTTTTGTATGCCGGAGACACTAAAGTCAAGAAGACATTGTTGATGACAGCGTAATGTCTTTTGTCCGGCGGAAAAAATCGCACAGGGCCCTGGCCTGCGTTTATGCGGTTTTTACACGCTTTATCTCAAAAACTATATATTTGGGGGGAAGGGGTATGAGCAAAATGTTTTGTTTTCAATGTGAACAGACGGCGGGAGGGGAGGCGTGTTCCGGGTTGCGCGGCGTTTGCGGCAAAACGGCCGAAAACGCCGTCATGCAGGATGCATTGACGGGCGCTCTCATCGCCCTTGCGCGGGTGGCGGTTACGTCCGCTCCATCAAAAAAAGTGAACGCCATCGTTCTCGACGCGTTGTTTTCGACCTTGACCAATGTTAATTTCAGCGACGATTCCATCGGCAGAAAGCTTGAGGCGGTGCGTCGCGAAGCGTCGGCGCTCGGCGCGGGTCCGGCATACGATATGCAGGCGCTCTGGGGCGCGGACGATGACGTTCGCACGTTGAAGACGCTGATTTTATTGGGTGTGCGCGGTATAGCGGCCTACCTCTATCACGCGTCGGTATTGGGATACGACAGCGGCGACGCGCATGCTTTTATTTACCGCGCGCTGGCGGCGCTGGCGGAGAATGACGCGGAACTGCTGCCCCTCGCCCTTGAAGCGGGCAAGGTCAATCTCGAGGTCATGGAGCTTCTTGACAAGGCGAATACCGAGACGTACGGGACGCCCGCGCCCGCCAAGGTGTCTCTGGATGTGGAGCCCGGACCCTTTGTCGTTGTCAGCGGGCATGATCTGCGCGACTTGAAGCTGCTGCTGGAGCAAACCGAGGGTAAGGGCGTCAATGTTTACACCCATGGAGAAATGTTGCCCGCCCACGCGTATCCCGAACTGCGGCGGCACGCGCATCTGAAAGGCAACTTCGGAACGGCCTGGCAGAACCAGCAGAAAGAGTTTGACGGTATCCCGGCGGCCGTGCTTTTCACAACGAATTGTCTCATGCCCCCGAAAGCCGGTTACGGCGATCGCGTGTTCACGACGGCGGCGGTCGATTATCCCGGTCTCGCGCATATCGACGAGGACAAGGACTTCTCGCCGGTAATCGACAAGGCGCGCGCTCTTGGCGGATACGGCGGGAAACGGAGCTTTACCGGCATAAACGGCGGAAGCAGCGTTATGACCGGTTTCGCGCGCGGTACGGTGATGTCCGTGGCGGGCAAGGTAATTGAAGCGGTCAAGGCCGGCGCGATCAAACATTTCTTCCTCGTGGGGGGCTGCGACGGCGGGAAGCCGGGGCGCAACTATTACACGAATTTTGTGAAGCGGACGCCCGGGGACACCGTCGTTCTCACGCTGGGCTGCGGCAAATACCGTTTCAACGACCTTGACCTCGGAGAAATCGGAGGGTTGCCGCGCATTATGGATATGGGGCAGTGCAATGACGCGTATTCCGCGATAAAGGTCGCCGTTGCGCTGGCGGAGGCGTTCGGCTGCGGGGTGAACGATCTGCCGCTGACTCTGGTGCTGTCGTGGTACGAGCAGAAGGCGGTGTCCATCCTGCTGACGCTCCTGCATCTCGGGGTGCGGAATATTCTGCTCGGGCCGAGCCTGCCTGCCTTCGTATCGCCGAATACCTTGAAATTCCTTGTGGAAAATTGCGGCATTGCGGGTATTACCACACCGGAGCAGGATTTGAAAAAGATTGTAAAACAGTAGGGAGCGTTTCGGAGACGAAATGCTGTAAGTACGGCAATAACGAAGTCCCGCAAGGCTTTTCAGGCTTTGCGGGACTTTTGGTTGCCTGGTGTTTACTTGCAAAAGTAAACACTGTAAAACCCTGGAGGGTTTTACGCCGCCTTCGGCGGCGTAAGTCGGCTGGAAACCATGCTTTTCAGCCGACGATCCTGCAAAAATATCCGCAAAAAATATAGGAATTTTTGCGATTAGATACTAGATAGTCGTCCCTTAAAAAACAGATTTACGTTGCTGAAAGAGCAAGGCCTTCTCCCCGGCGTGAGGTTGCCCGAAGTGAAATGAGGGCAAAAAATAGCGTGGCGATCAGCGCCCGCATCC
>JAITHT010000071.1 GCA_031279825.1 Desulfovibrio sp.
GGATGCGGGCGCTGATCGCCACGCTATTTTTTGCCCTCATTTCACTTCGGGCAACCTCACGCCGGGGAGAAGGCCTTGCTCTTTCAGCAACGTAAATCTGTTTTTTAAGGGACGACTACCTAGAAAACCGATTTCGCTGCCAAGCTCTAAATGGCTAGAAAAGTTTTTTTGAGGTGAAAAACGTGAAACAGGGGTTTATACGCATTTTTTGCATATAAACCCCTGTTATATATGGAGCCGACTGTCGGATTTGAACCGACGACCTGATGCTTACGAAGCAACTGCTCTACCATCTGAGCTAAGTCGGCAACTATATGTAATCTTAAACTTTTTTCATCACATTTTCTGTGATTTTCTCCTTTTCGGCTATTGACACACCTGCCTATTACGAATCAGCTACTCTACCAATTGAGTTACTCCGGCTAGTGTGTGAAATCCTTAAACTTTTGCTCCAATCCACCGAAGATGTTTCTTACAAATTGATTGCTCTACCAACTGAGCTAATCCGGTATAAAGTTGGTGGGCCCACAAGGATTCGAACCTTGGACAGTCCGGTTATGAGCCGGAGGCTCTGCCAACTGAGCTATAGGCCCGTCCGTACGCTTTTTCCCCGCACGATGCGGGAGAGAACCGTCTTGTACAAGGAGCGGTAGGCTCTGTCAAGTTTCAACGTGAAAATTCCTATCGCTCCCGCAGGGCTTCGGCTTCTTTCAGAAGCTTGGTGATTGCTTCGGCCCCGGCCTTTGTGGAGCGGCGTTTTTCCCGCCCGTTCCCCGGCATCGGGCTTTGCCTCGGCTGCAAGCGCCATCAATGCCCTTGCGGCGTTTCCGGCTTCGTGCAGAGGGCGTCCCTCGTACAGTTTTTCGGGAATGTTCGGCGGCGCCTGCCTTGAGCAAGGCTTCAATGCCGGGAGGGGATTCTTTTTTCAGAGTAAGGTGAGCGGCGTTGCATCATGTCGTCCCGCAGGTTGGGTAGATGGTTTCGCAAGGCGGGGAGTTGAGACTGCGCGGATCGTTCCTGTACGCGACGGGAGACGGCGTGGCTGCCCGCCCTTGCGCTTACATGCCGAGGCTGGCCAACAGATCGTCCACATCGCGTTGCGAAGCATCCAGAGTGGGGCCTTTGAGTTCCGAATTCCTGATTTCCACCACCTTGCGCTTACTCTCTTCAACGATTTCATCCAGGTTTTTTTCCGGCGTTTCTTCTTTGGTTTTCAGAATCAGGCCTGTGGAGACATAAAGATCGAATACCGTTTCCCGAATGGAAGCGATGGCGGCCACGACTTTTTTCAGGCGCTGCCCGGTAAGATCCTGGAAACTGAGTTCCGTGATGATGTTGGTAAGCGATTCGTTCAGCGCCAGATTGAGGCAGTCAAGGCGGGTCAGAGAGGCTTCTTCCGCGATCGGAACGCTTAACGCGGCGATGATGTTTCCCGCTTCTTCCTGCTGCTCCAGTAACGACTCCACGGTTTGCATGATTTTTTCCGTGGCTTCCAGAGTCGTTTGCATAATTTCTTCCAACTGCTTGGTGGCGTCGCTGAATAATTTCTGCGCGCGTCTGCCGTCAACATCTGCCTCCGGCGCGTTTTCTTTGGAGGCGGAGGTGATCTCTTGATAGATGCCGCGCAGGCCGTGGCGCATTTCTTCATTGAGTTGGCGGTAGAATTCACTTTCCACCAGCGCTTTGCTCATGGAAGAAGACAGCTCGCGCTGTACGGCTTCCGTAATCGTTGTTTTCACCACGTCGGCCACGGTATCGGAAACGCGCGCCAGCACGCGTTCCAGTATGTCTTCTTGGGAGATCATAGGGGGCTCCTGAACAGTCTGACGGATTCTCGTTTGTGGAAGAGCTTTCTACTATACCCTGTGCGGAAAGAAAAGATATAATTTTTTGTTGCAAACGCCGTCCGACCGTGCCTTCTGGTTTTTTGCCGCGTCTTGCGTTATATTCGCGTCATGAATACATGGGCTCTTCTTCTCGCCGCCGGGCAAAGTTCCCGTCTTGCCGCGCAGGGCATCTCCATGCCCAAGCAGTTTCTCGCTTTGGAGGGTTTCCCTCTATTTTGGAGGTCGGCCATGACCTTTGCCCGTCTTGCCCTGCTGCGCGGTATTGTATTTGTCTTTCCTCCGGGGAGTAATCCGGTCGTGTGTTCTTCGGCGGAAGAAGGAAACAATCTCCCGCCGGGAGAGGAATATGCTTTTCTTGTGCGCGAATTGGACGCCGACGGACGACTTGGTTTGCCCTGGCGTATAGTCCTGGGCGGCGAGCGGCGGCAGGATTCCGTGCGCAACGCTTTGGAAGCGCTGCCTGCGGATTGCGACAGCGTGCTCGTACACGACGCCGCCCGTCCCTTTGCCACCGCCGGGCTTATGGTCCGTGTGCTTAAGGCCCTTGAAGCGGGGTATCCGGCGGTGACTCCGGGCATTGCCGTTGCCGATACCATCAAATCAATAGATGCCGCCGGCCGGGTGCTATGCACCCACGAACGAGCATGCCTGCGCGCCGTGCAAACACCGCAGGGTTTTGCCCTCGGTCCTTTGCGCGTTGCTCATGCCCGGGCGCGGGAGGAGGGGTGGGAGGTGACCGATGACGCCGAGTTGCTGGAGCGTTGCGGGCATCCTGTCGTCTTGGTGGAAGGGGAGGAATGCAACAGGAAGATCTCCACTGTTCAGGATCTGCGTCTGTCGGGTTTTGATCCGGCTTTCTCAGGGGGTAACATCGTGCCGCACTGTATCGCCTGCACCGGTTTCGGCTATGACGTGCACCGTTATGGGGGAGAGCGTCCCTTTATTCTCGGTGGCGTCCCCATTCGTACGGATGTGACGGTGGTGGCTCATTCCGACGGTGATGTCCTTCTGCACTCCTTGATGGATGCGTTGCTCGGCTGCGTTGGCGGCGGCGATATCGGCGGCATGTTTCCAGACTCGGATCCGGCTTACGAGAATATTTCCAGCGGTATTCTGCTGGCTGAAATTCTGGAACGTACCCGGCTGGCCGGTCTTGTGGTTGATCATGTGGATATAACCGTTATCGCGCAAATTCCGCGTATTGCGCCGCATCGCGAGGCCATTGCCGCCAATCTGGCCAAGATGCTGCAACTGCCCGTATCCGCTGTTAATATTAAGGCAACTACGGAAGAGGGCCTTGGATTTACCGGCGAAAAAAAAGGCATAAAGGCCATAGCAGTGGTTACGGGACGCCGCCCCGGAGCACTGTAGCGGAATCGGCGGTGGAACTTTTTATGCTTTGCGGCAGCGTGCCGCGCATCACATGGTATTCGCATTGAGCGCGTACTGACGAACAACGGCTCTTGTTACAGGTTCGCATAGCGCTCTTGAAGGATGACTTCAAGACGGATTGTGAAAAAAAGCCCCTTTAGAGCCGTTGCTTCGCTGAAAGTGCCACTTCGTCGTTTAAAAGACTCTTGCATCAGGTGAAATATATGATACTGTTCTAGTGTGGTGTCTCAGAAATTTGTTTACAAATTTCTGAGAAGATCGCAAGCCGAAAAACGTGATTTTCGGCTTGTTCCCGCCGCCTGCGGCGGCTAGTGTCCTGATTTTTAATGCGAATTTATGACTCAGGACACTAGTAATCAGAGCATACAGATGGTGAATGATGGAGTGCGCTTTGAAAAATGTTGATTCAAACACGGAGAGAGGAAGTATCATGTCCAGAGTGGCGTGTGTTGCGTGCGGTCTTGTGTTTCTGCTTGCCGGATGGCAGAGCGAGGCTTGTGCCCGGGAGGAATTGCCTTTCCTCAGAGTGGCGGTGGATACTCCTAACCCTCCTTTTGCCGTACTGGACAAGCGAGGCAACGTGAGCGGCTTTGATGTGGATATTACGTATGCTTTGTGCACGGAACTCAAACGTACCTGTATTATCAAGCCCATGGCCTTTGAGGGCATTATATCCGCCATTGTCGCTGAAGAGGTGGATATAGCCGTCGCAGGCATGGGCGTTACTGAAGAACGTTTGCGTTTGGTGGATTTTACGGATAAGTATTATCGTTCCTTAAGCCTGTATATCGGCAGAAGGGGGGTGGTGCGCGGTTTATCTCCGGAAGAACTCAAGGGCTTGCGTATCGGCGCGCAGCGGGATACGATACAAGAGCAGTATTTACGGCAACATTTTAAGAATACCGCTACTATTGTTCCTGTCGCTACACAAGATACGGCGTTGAATATGGCGAGTAACGGCCAGCTCGATCTCGTCCTTGTGGATGGCTTGGGGGGATACGCCTTTTTGAAAACTGAAGCCGGCGCTGTTTTGGAAATTTTCGGAGATCCTCTGGCGGATGCTAATATGACTTCTGCCTGCATTGCTGTTTCCAAAAAGCAGCCTGAATTGCGAGATGCCATCAACCATGCATTGCAGACTTTGCGCCGTAACGGCGAATACGGAAAAATCAACAGAAAGTATTTCAATTTTAATATTTATTAAGCGTGTATTGTGCACTTGTTCCGTCTCTGCTCTCACTGAACTCGGGGCGGTAACAGCGTGTTCTCAACGCGGGTAAGCAAAAAAATCGTTACCCGGCATGTACTGCTGATGCGTTATCCTTAAAAAGGGGTTTGGGTTTTTACAGCCAGGAGCAAGAATGCGTTTTCCTTTCAGAATAGGCATTCATCTGTTTTTAGGACAGGCATCTTTTTTGTTGGCGCTGATTTTTTTGATTATAGCCGTAGGCATGCTTACCAGTATTAAAGAGATGGCGAGTCTTTCCTCTGCCGTGCGCCAGAAAAGTATGCCCGATATCCTTGAAACCCAGCATATTTTTATCAGTGTCGAGAATTTGCGTCGTTTTGCGGAAGTGGTCTATGTAGCTAAAGATCCGCAGGTACGGCGCTCCGCGCGCGTGGATGCGCAAGCCATGGTGGCGGAGCTTGCCTTAAGCAGTCGCGACAAGGACTTTTATGCCCAGTCGCGGGCTCTGGTTCAGCTCATCATTGAACTGGAGAACCGTTGCGAGGCGGTGAGCGAAGCTTCGCTGTATCTGCAGAGTTTAGCGCGGGAGTTTGCGCTTGCCTTGGACATGATGATTGATTATGTGTCCGATATCCAGCGTATGCGGCGTATATTTCAGGCCCATAGTGAAACCTCCATGTTTACTGTCGGCTCCATTGACGCCATGGCCTATAATCGTAAACTGTTTGAACAGCAGCAACACAAGGACAAGGAGGGTTTTCTTTTCATCAGGCGGCAATGCGAAGACCACGTCAAAATTCAGGCGTCTCTCGAAAAGGTCTGTTCCCGCCAGCAAACACTGTACGACGAATATGTCGCGGCACAGGAAAAATTCATGGAGAGCAAGGCGTACGCCCATGGACAGTGGGAAGTCGTTGACGGTGCCTTGCGGGAAATGCTTGATGAGGCAAGCAGCGGTTCGGAATTTATCGTCACGGATGCCCTGACCGCGATTGAACAGCGCGCCGCCGCCATTGACGGCAGTGCCGTGTTGGTGTTTGTGGCCGGCCTGCTGTGTCTTCTGTTCTATCTTGTCATTCTGCATTGGTACATTGTCCGCCCCATACGCTGGACCGCGCGTAAGCTGCGGGATATTCAGCAAGGAGAGCTGTACGGGCCTATGCCGGTTATCCGCATTACGGAGTTGCATACTGTGGGCAAGCTGCTCGACATGTTCAGCGAGCATCTGGCGGAACTATATTCCTATGCTTCGGGGCTTGAGGAATACGCGACCGAAAAACGAGACCTGGAGCGCCTGATGCGCGCTGTTTTCCAGACATCTGTGGATGGGTATTGCATCTGGTCGCTTGACGGATTGCATATGGCTAATGAAGAATTTTTGCGCCTGCTTGGAGTTCAGAATCTCACGGAATTGGACGAGCAATGGGAACATCTGGGATTTTCTTCCAAAGAGGCTATGAGCCACATATATGATGAAGTTCTTGCCGAAGGAAGGTTGCGCCGAGAGTTGACTCTGCACACGACTGCCGGTGAATGGCTGCCCTGCGAGGTGACGTATATTCCTATAGAGTATCATGAAAAAAAGTGTATTTTCAGCTATATGCGAGATATGCGCATGCAAAAGCACACCGAAGAGGAACTGCGGTTTGCTAAAGAGGAGGCGGAGCAAGCGGCCAAAGTAAAAAGCGATTTCCTTGCCCGTATGAGCCATGAAATACGTACGCCCATGAATGGAGTTCTTGGTCTTGCGCATCTGGCCCTTGAACATGCTCCGCCACCGCAGCAGAAAGCGTATCTGGAAAAAATCCAGGCCTCGGCCAAAATTCTCTTGGGCGTTATTAACGATATCCTTGATTTTTCCAAGATAGAAAGCGGTAAATTGCAACTTGAGAAAGTGTGCTTTTCTTTTTCCGGTATGCTTTCCACCATAGTCGATTTGTTTCAGGGACAGGCGCAGACAAAGAATCTGCGTTTTGTTTTGGAAAAAGACAAAGATATTCCCACTTTTGTCATAGGGGACGAACTTCGCCTGTCGCAAGTATTACTGAACTTGTGCGGTAATGCGCTCAAGTTTACGGAACAGGGTGAAGTGACCTTGCGCGTAGAGATAGTCAGCGTTAAGGAGAAGACCTTCTGGTTGCGCTTTTCCGTCATTGACAGTGGCGTAGGCATGACGGAGAAGCAACTCACCGGTATATTCCAGGCCTTTGCCCAGGCGGACTCTTCCACCACGCGTAAATATGGAGGCAGCGGTCTTGGCCTGGCCATAGGCAAATTATTGGTGGAAATGATGGGAGGTGGGATTCGCGTGCAAAGTTTTCCAGGTAAGGGGAGCACCTTCCAGTTTGTCATTCCTTTGGGCAAGGCGGACGAGGCGGATATACGCAAGGCGGAAAATACTGTACAAAAAGAAGAGGGCAAGACAAGGAGGGATTTGAAGGGTTTACGCATTTTGCTTGTGGAAGATAACGAGATAAATCAGGAGATTGCCGTAGCTCTTCTGGAAGATCTCGGCATTATCGTGCAGGTGGCCGGCAACGGCGAAGAGGCGATTCACCTGCTGGGAGAGCACGATGTGGATGGTATTTTTATGGATATTCAGATGCCTGTGATGGATGGCTTGACGGCCGCGAGATGTATTCGTGAGAAAGGCCGAGTTGGGATTAGGAATGTGCCCATCATTGCCATGACCGCTCATGCCATGCAGGAGGATAGGGAAAAAAGCCTGCTTGCGGGTATGAACGATCATATCACCAAGCCTATTGATGTTGACGAACTTCGGCGGAAGTTGGAAACGTGGATATTTCCTTCCTCCATGCCTGAGGATGTTTCTTCCTGAATATCGTCATCAGAACTTTCTTTGTGGTCTGAGACCCCGGCCGCAAGGCCATATACCCCCGACCCCGCCCTGAAGGGCGGGGTTTCTTTCCGGGGCGGAAAGCTCGGGGAGGGGTTGGGACCCCTCCCAAGCGCGAGACGCGAAGCCATGAAGGGCTTCGCTACCTCATTTGGATGGAGATATGTCCGGAAGAAAAGGAGTACAATGAACCAATGGCGTATGGAATAAACGTATTGACTTTTTCTGGAAGGAAGAATATTTATCGCGCTTGCCGATTGTCGGGTAAGTATGATTTTATTTTTTGAAATTGCTCTCGCGGCGATTGCTTTGCGCGCCGTATGCGCGTCCATGAGGAGCAGGCGCTTCTTTGCCGCGGGATAGCGGAAGCAGGACGTGAAGGCGAACGTTTTCACACCTTGAAGAGGCGAGGGCCGGAATAGCCCGAGTCGGCCTATTTTCGCAGACTACACCGAATGGAGCGTCTCAGAGTTACAATGCCCTTAAGATAACGTATTTGGAGGTCTTCCCTTGGCTAACCATAAATCCGCCGTCAAGCGCCATAAGCAGAGTTTGAAAAAAGCCGCCCGTAACCGTGCGATCCGTACTCGTATGAAAAGCGTCGTTAAGGCTGTCCGCCTTGCTGTGCAGGAAAAAGACGCCGAAAGAGCCGCTTCGGCCTTTGTGACCGCTACGTCTGTTTTGGACAAAACCGCTTCCAAGGGCGCTATCCATTGGAAAAAAGCCGCCCGGAAAATTTCCCGCCTGGCAAAGGCAGTAGCGGCAGTCAAGCCGGAATGACTCGAGCGATTTTTGCGTCAGGCGGGTAGGGATAGGTCTGCGGTATTGCCGGTAACCCCCGCTTCAGACACCCTGAAGCGGTTTTTTTATGGTGCGCCCGGCAGGACGCGCAAACTTGGAGTTGCAGGTCCTCCGCAGGCCCGTCACAGGGAACTGCCGGCCGGACGGCAAGGGTGTCCGCCGTAAGGCGGAATCTGAAGGAAGCCGCAGGCAAAGAGCTGGCCTGACGAACAGGAACCGCATACGAGGCGGCCATGCGGGGTGAGAAGGCCATTATCTTCAAAGCCCTGTACGTGACCGGAAGGCATGGACGTATATGCGGCGGGCATAAGCGTGAAGGTTCGTGCGCAATACGTGTCCGAGGGGTACCGCTATGTGGTGGACATGGATTTGGAGAAGTTCTTTGACCGGGTAAGCCACGATATGCTTATGGCCCGTGTCATAGTCGTCTGAAAACTTTTATGAGAAATTTCAATGGAGTCAGCGCAAAACACTTGAATAATTACCTGACTTGGAATACGATAATACACGAAAATAGTTCACAAAACGATGAATCGTTTATTCTTGATAAAATTTTGTGTAAAAGTCTTTTGAATGTCGGATGTACTTTGTACAAGAACATAAGTTCGAAAGCTGCGATACCAGTATGAAACTCATTAAAAATGCTACTATAATTCCACTAAAAGGAACTATGGATTCTTTCACTGGAGGAATCTATTCTTCTGATGGTGAATTTATTGAAGACAGTCTTATACGCAACAGAGGAAAATCAGCACAAATTCAAAAAATTCTTGAACATTTATATGGTACATACATATATGGTGGGTGTCTATTTGGACATTTTGGACATTTTATCCGCCGCGCCGTAAAACCCCGGACTTCAGGCCGGGGATATAAGGCGCACCTTAACTGGAATTTTTGTCTTTAATCTGGCGTGCGCTGGCTTTCAATGTACTGGCGCAGCACA
>JAITHT010000088.1 GCA_031279825.1 Desulfovibrio sp.
ATATACACCGCTGAAACCGCCAGAGGAACCACCGCCTCCTTTTTTAATGCCGGCAGCCTGCTGACGGCAGGGAACGATCTGACGCTGAGCGCCGGACGCGATGTCGGTGTGATCGGCTCTCTGGCGCGGGCCGGGAATGATGTAAGCATACACGCGCTCAACGATGTGAATCTTCTTCCCGGACGGGAAAGCCATACCAGCGAATACAGCAGGAAGAAGAGCAGTGTGGGTTTGTGGAATTCGCTTGGTGAGGTCGGCGTAGGCTCTTTTGCTGGCATGAAGTCGCAGACGCAGGGAGTGGAACGCGCGGGCGAGTATACTGCGGGTTCGCTGATCAGCGCGGGAAGGGATACGGTCATCGGAGCGGGCCGCGACCTCAATCAGACCAACTCACAGATCGAAGCCGGCCGCGATGTGGTGATCGCCGCCGCCCGCGACTGGAACATGCTTGCGGGCCAAGACTACGACAGTCTGCATCAATATGTCACCCAGGTACAGGGCGGTATAAATGCCGTAGTGCGCCAAAACGTGAGCGGCGCCACCCGCACCTTCCTTGACCTCCCACAAAACGCCATGCGGGGCCAAGGGAATGTGGCCTTTCAGGGGCTCACAGCCGCAAGCGCGTATCTCAAGGCCGTGGATTCCCTCAAATCCGCGGCTTCACAGCCCATCTCCGCGTCGGTCAACGTGGGAGCTTCTTTTTCACGCAGCGATTACAAAGCCTCCGGCAGCGCGGCGCGGCCTTCAGCGCTTATTGCCGGACGAGACGTGGAGGCTGCCGCCGGACGAGACATCACCATCAATGGCGGCAAAGTGGCCGCCGGAGAGAACGTGATTCTGGACGCCGCGCGCGACCTCACTATCGTGGCCGCCTTTAATCGCGACCAGACGGAAATGACCTCCGTCAGCGGGGGGACGGCTATCGGAGTCAAGGCGGTTGTGGGTTCCGGCGGCGTATCCTTCGGTATTAACGCGCAGGCAAATGCCGCCGGCGCGGCCAGCGAAGGCCGGGGCACAAGCCATACCAACGCCCTGATAACAGCCGGAAACACCTTTTACGGAAAATCCGGCCGTGACATGACGGTGGCCGGCGCGCGCATTGAGGCGGACAGGACCTGGATGGATGTGGGTAACAACCTTACCGTAGCCAGCGTACAGGACAGCTACGAAAGCAAAAGCCATTCCTGGAGCGCCGGAGCGGACGTGACCGTGGGCTACGGCGTACATGTGGACGTCCAACTGGGCTTCGGTAAAGGCTCGTCCGCTTCCGATTGGACGGGAGAACAAACCGCCGTCATCGGCCGCAGGGAAGTCGACATTTACGTGGACAAGGAGACAAGTCTGAAAGGCGCCATAATCGCCACGGACAAGGGCGGAGACCTGACGCTGAATACCGGAACACTGAGTTATGAGGCAATCGCGGACAGGAATACAAGCAAGGCATGGAATGCCGGGGTGTCGGCAGGCTTCAGCTTGTCCGGCGGCTTTGCCAAGCCGGAACAAGGCGCTCCGGCGGCACCCATGAAGCCGATACCTATGGACTTCATCGGCAGCGGCGTCTCCGAGGGCAGGGGCGAACGGCCCTACACGCCCACCGCTACGGAGTTCGGTTACTCCTCCGCCGTCGAACGCGGCGTCCTGCGCCCGACGGTCACGGAGGGAACAATCATCGTCCGCGACGATCCGGATGCGGATCTGTCCGGCCTGAACCGCGATTTGGACAGGGCGCGGGAAATTACCGGGAAGGAAAAGACCCACGTGGACGTCTACGTCCCAAAGCTTCTTCTTGACGCGCTATTGGACGGCAAGGAGATGCTGAGTGAGCACAAAGAGCTTCAGGAGCAATACGGCTTCCTGCCCAACCTCTTTCCCGGCATGTTCATCAATCGTTCCATTACCGGGCAAGAGACTTATAAGTTGGATAAAAATTTGGAATATGAGCTTGAGGAAGGAAAACGAATAAAAAATGAAAAAGTTGATGGAAACTCTTGGACATCGGATCAAAGCCCGGCTTTGCGGTTATTATACCACCTTGTCCCCGGGGTAAAATCACTGTCGGAAATACACGACAGGCAAATGCAGGTGTATAAGGAGGTTAATGGGCAAGATGCGCCTTCATGGTATACGCAGGTGACTATACCCGGTTCCTTTTCCAAAAGTTATTTGGGCGCCCTGATTGGCATTCTGGACATCCGGGGGTGGGAATCCGGCTGGAATGACCACATAAAGCCGAGTTACACACTGAGAACGGGATCTTATGAGGAAGGAGGAGGCAAGTGATGCTTTTTCGCGCAACGCTGACGGCGCTGTGCCTCCTGCTATGTTCCGCTTGCGGGTGGGTGTGGGTTCTCTCTTATCAGTATATGCCGACTCTCAATTTTGAACCGTTGGAGGGGGAGGGGTGGAAAATACTGCTCCCCCCCCCAAAATGGGTCAGTGACTATAAAGCGACTCTTTTGCCACAATATTTTACAGTAACTCAAGTAAATGTTCTTTCAAGAAGTTCGCATAATCTTTTTTATGCGACATATACAATTGACGAAAATAAAGAAATAGCTGTTTTCACATGCTTTTTTGATTCATTTCATATAGCTAGAACAATTACATACCAAAGTAATGATTATCCTGCGATTGAATATAGAGATAATAAAGGTACCTGCACTAAGTATAATAAAAGTGAAATTTTTATAGCAATAAATATTGTTAATGTCGATTTTGATAATACTTCAGTCTATATTTTAAAAAATACACGCAAGATACAGGGGATAGAAACACGATTTTCGCGGTTTCCCTTTTATGGAGAACGACTCCCTCCCGCTGTATACAATCTGTCCTCGCAGGAGGTGATTAGAGAAAAACAACATGAGATAGTTGTGGGTAAACCATGGAAGAACTCAACTTTTGCGTTTCGATTTGAAGACATGACCTGCGCCGACTATGAAGACGCCGTTTTCGTCATTGACGGCCTGTCGGAAAACGGCCGGAAGCTCCCGCCCCTCAAGGTGCATATGAATTATTTTGATTTCAGCGCGGTGCCGGAATACACGGGAAAAAAACAACCGTGAGCGGCAAACGCGCGGACCTGCCTGCCGTCTTGCGATTTACGGGCAAAATGCCGGGGAGAACGGCGGCAAAGCCGCCGGTGCGAGCCTAAAACCACGTTTTTTCGGCGAAGCGATCTTCTCATAATCCTCTCCGGATTGATGAGAACTTGCGGACGATGAATGTACATGGGAGGGATCTGTGTTCACCAAGTCCATCATAAAGATTATTTTATGCGCAATTGCCTTCTCCAGCACTGCGGGATGCATCCGTCCCGCCTACACATATCCCATGTTTGTCCGAATAAAATCGCTGGATCGAAATTATGACGCCAAAGCACAGTATGCAAAACATTCTCCTGTGCCGCCCGACCATACAAGCATTGATCCCGGAACCGGAGTGGAAACGTGGGTGTGGAATATGGAAGTTACGCGGAAGCGGCTAATCGAGAACCCGGAACCGGAAACAATCGTCGGCAAGACCGTGTGGGAACTCTATAAAGCGGAGTGCAGATATACGGTTGCTTTTGATGCGCAGGGCAACAGAATGGATTCACGGTTTACCGGCGCCGGCTGCTTTGATAAGGACGGAAAACTTTATAAGCGGGATGGTGAATCTGATTTCGCCTACGACTTTCTGAGCATATAAGAAGAGGAGATATGAAAAAAATCTTGACTTTGACCTTGTTGCTTATGTTGGCAGGCTGCGCTCAACCTGTACAGACGAATTTAGGTAATCAAAAGACCGATACTGTACCGGCATTGGAACGGAATAAAATTATTTATATAGCGATACCTGTTGATTTGGGAGATCGCAAAGATGATTATCTGGAAAGGATACCCGGTAGTGGAAATGCAATGGCTGCCGCATTAAAAGATGCTCTTGCACCTTATGCCGCAAAAATTATTATGGGAAAAGATTATGGCGAAAATAAGGATTCAGCAAAAAAGAACGCCATAACTCATGGTGCTCGCTATATGGTCATGCTGTACGGCGGTGGATATTATCGCCGCCCGATATTGTGGCAAAGCAGTGAATGTGGTGTTGGCGTTAAGCTGCTCGTGACGGAACTTAATTCTCAAGAAGAAGAAGGTACTTTTAAATTGGGGCGCCGTGTATATTCAGCTCGCGGACAATATATACCTGTAGATGATGTTGTGCATAAAATGATACCACTATCATTAAATGATGCAATAAAAGAGTTATTTGACACTCGCAGCTAGTGTTTATCTTTTTGTGAAGATACAAGATATATCCATGTTTATACGCATGAGGAGAAACACACCTATAAATATCAGTATCTCGGTCCACATTACTCACGTGGAAATACCTACTATTCGGAGATCACCAACGCCTCGTCACAGAATATACATGTGGCTATAGTATACGCCAAAAATGATGATAAATTCAGGTATATTACAATCATACGGTAGTGTCCAGAATTTTTCGCACATTTTGTAGTAGCCAAGTAATGTCGGTTTTGGCGGTGCCTTGAGGAGTCGGCGCGGGCCTTGCGAGCGATATCCCTCAAATATATCGCGGCTG
>JAITHT010000091.1 GCA_031279825.1 Desulfovibrio sp.
GTGTCTCGCCCAGGCTGATGCCGTACTTATCGGCAAGTTCCCTGGCCGCTTCGCCCTGGCCTATGCCCCGGATTTTCGCCCACAGGCCGATCACATCGCCCCAGCTCTCGCCGGTGGAGAAGTCGGAACCTCTGCCTGTCTCCAGGTTGGTCTTGCAGGAATCTCCCGGCCCGCCCTGCAAAGAGCCGCAGACGTATTCCCCGCCGCTTTGTCTGCCTCCCGGCAACAGTTCCGGCAGAACGGAGGCCAGCCGGGGGTGCAGGCCCTCTTTCACCAGTTCAAAGACGTTCGCGCTCATTGGCCGTTCCCGCCTTTGTCGCCAAGGCTTTCCACCAGGGCGGCGATGTCCTCCGCTCTCCAGGCGGTGGTGCGCGGGGCGAGCTTGACCGGCTTGGGATAGCGGCCCGACTTGCAGCCTCGCCACCAGGAACTTTTACCCACGGGGATAAGGGCCAGGACTTGGGACAGACGCAAAAAGCCTGTCGCCGGAATGTTCATGTGATCGCCTGACATAAAAAACCTCCTGATTTCATGTGATTTCAGGAGGTCTTACATCGTGGCGGCAGGCAAAGTACGTGATTTTTCCGCGCGTTTTCCGCGCAAAAAGCAAGAAAATCGGGCGTTTTTCAGGCAGAAGAGATTGTAAGGGTCCGGGCTTCGTCCAAAAGGTTGTTGGCGCGGCGGCGGTGCGCGCTCTCGTCCTGATCGGGATTGTCGCCAAGCAATATACCAATGCGCTTTTTGTTTTTCAACTTGCACCATGTAAACAAGACATGGGCAATGACCGGATCGGCGTATCCTTCTTGTTTCATGCCGTCGCGCACAGCTTGTGGCGTCTTTCCCTGCCACAGTTCAGAGGGAACAAAAATCGGCGGTAGTTCAGGCGTTGAAGGCAAGTCGGCGGATGAAACAATATCGTGTACCGGAGCATTCTGCGCAACTGACGCCGTGATACGCTCCAGAATGGCTTTAGAAATACCTTTTACTTCCCGGCGCAAAGGATAGCCACATTCAAAAATATAACGAACAGCGGCAGATTTATTTACAATAATGGAATCAATAAATACAGATGAAAGAAACGTGAAGTATTTATGTGGGATGGCATGTCTTTTCCAATCCATAGTTTCAAGAAGCTGGCTTATATTCTCGCATGTTCTGAATTTAATATCATAATTTTTATCTTCTTCAGAAATTTTATTGAATAGTATTTCTCGCTCATTTCTAAAAATATCATTGCAGTCATCATATATTTCTTCAAAAATATAATTGATCCCGTCTTGTAATATATTAGATATAAGAATGCCTGACAAACTCATAAAAAGAACAATGATCTGTTCTTCCAACTTACTGATATAAAAATAATCGTCATGTTGGATTGCAATTTCCGGAAATAGCAGAAAATCAAGCTTTGATGGTTTGAAGAGAGTGCCGATTCTGTACCCTGACAAATAGCTTTCCAACGGGCCGAACCAGAAAGATTTATAGGCATTCCGCCACAGCGTATCAGGAAAGGTGCCGTCCGGCGGGAGAGCGGAAAGGAGGCGCTGTATGTCCCGCTCATTCAGGCCGTATGCCTGCTTCAATTTGCCGATGGGTATGCGTTCCGGGTTCAACATGGGACGGGATGATACGCCAGGAGACAAAAATTGTCATGAGGCGGCATTTCCGCCTTTCGGCGTTTTGCTTGAATGGAAATATCCTTGCCCGGAGCCCGCGCCGCAGGCATCCTCGTCCCTCGCCCGCAATTTTTCAGGCCGGGAGCAAGGCGGAGCCGTCAAGGGCGCGGAGCGGCCCAAAGGGCCTTGCCCTTGACGGCCTCCCGCCGCTCACGGCAGTCTTGCGGGCGTGAGGGACGAAGAGCGGATTATGCCGTCTTTTCGCGCAATTCGTCCAAAAAGTCGGCGTATGCCTGCATCATGCTCCGGCGTTCCTTGAGATATTCCGCGCGATTGTAGGCAAGGCGCACGGCATCCGGTTCCTTGTGGGCCAGTTGGGCTTCAATCACGTCCGCCCGGAAGCCGAGTTCATTCAGATTGGTGCTGGCCGTGGCCCGGAAGCCGTGCAGACACATCTGGTTCTGGGCATAACCCAGACGGCGCAAAGCGGCCAGCGGGGCGGCATCGCTGATGGGCGTGGTTTGGGTGCGGATGCTCGGAAAGAGATATTGCCCGTTGCCGGAGAATTTTTGCAGCGCCCGCAGTAATGCCGTCACCTGCCGGGCCAGAGGAACGGAATGCTCCTGACGCATTTTCATACGCTCCTTTGGTATGCGCCAGAGTTCCTTGTCAAAGTCAAATTCCGCCCATTCCGCCCGCCGCAGTTCCGTAGGCCGCGTAAAGACATAGGGCAGGATTTTCATAAAATAGATTACGGAAAAATGGCCTTCACAGGCGTCAATGTCCCGGAGCAACGCGCCCACGGCTTTGGGGTCGGTCAGCGCGGCAAGGCTGGTGTTTCGCACGGGCTGGAGCGCTTCGGTCAAGCCGGAGGCCACATCATGACCTGCCCGCAAAGCTGCATGAGCTTGTGGGCCGTTTCCAGATGCCCTTTGGCCTCGGTGGGGCGCACCGCCGCCAAAAGGTCGGCGGGTTCAATCAGGGTCACGGGCTTGTCGCCGATGGCCGGAAAAAGCGTGTATTGCAGAAAGCGCTTGAGCTTGGCGGCGTGTTTGGGGGTGAGTCTGGGCGAATAGACAACGAACCATTCCAGAGCGACAAAGGCGAAATTTTCCTGTTCTTCCTTCTCTTTGGCGGCTTGAGCCGCTTTGCGCTCCTTTTTTTCCTCGCCGGGGTCAATGTCCTTGGCAAGCAATTCCTTGGCTTCGTCACGCCGGGCGCGGGCATCTTTCAGGGAGACGGCGGGGTATGCGCCGAAACTCAGAAGTTTCTGCTTGCCGTTAAAGCGGTAGGCCATCCTCCAGAGTTTTCCGCCTGTAGGGGCGCAATGCAGGTAGAGGCCGCCGCCGTCCGAGAGTTTTTGCACCTTGCCGGAGGCTTTCAGGTTGCGGATATGCGTGTCGGTCAGGTTCATAACGGCCTCCTCTCCGGTATGTTGGTATGTCCTCAGCGGTTTGAGTCTCAAATCATCCCACTACGATTATTTCAATGAAAAACAGTATATTGTCGAATGTTGGTATAAAAATCGGCGTTGGTATCGCCAAAAATTATTCTACCAAAGAAACTACCAGAAAAAAAGAAGGCTGTTACGGTACTTGCTGGTATTTCATGGGACAAAAGAGAAGCCCGGAATTGCCGTTTTATTCAGTAATTCCGGGCTTCTTAAGACTGTTTTGGACTATCTCTTGGTGCGAAGGGGGCATCCGCATATTCTGTTTGACCGCTGCCGCTTTGCCCTGTATAGGGGGACAGACGGTCTTTCCCCGAGTCGATGGTATTACGATGACGCCTCCCGCGGAGGAAGACACTGTAGCGAGGTCATGTATGCGCTTACTTGTCACAGGCGGTTGCGGATTCATCGGCAGCAACTTTATCCGCATGGCGTTGCGCGACGATCCGGAAAGTTTCATCTGCAATGCGGACAAGCTCACCTATGCCGGCAACCCCGCTAATCTCGCCCGGACGGTCAAAGAGCATCCCGGGCGCTACGTCTTCGCCAAAGCCGATATAGCCGACCACGACACAATGCTCCGTCTGCTGGAGGAACACTCCCTGGACGGCGTCGTGAATTTCGCCGCCGAATCGCATGTGGACCGCTCCATTATCGATCCGGCGCCCTTTATCCGTACCAACGTGCTGGGGGCGCAGACGCTGCTGGCGGCGGCGAGTAAACACGGCGTCTCGCGTTACGTGCATGTTTCCACTGATGAAGTGTACGGTTCTTTGGGGGAAAAAGGCGCTTTTTCCGAAACCACCCCTCTTGCGCCGAACAGCCCCTATTCCGCATCCAAGGCCGCTGCGGATCTGATTTGCCGCGCCTGGCATAAAACTTACGCCTTTCCCGTAATCGTGACCCGCTGCTCCAACAACTACGGTCCCTGCCAGTTCCCGGAAAAACTCATACCTTTTATGTACCTGCGCGCCATGCGGGATGAGAGTCTGCCCCTCTACGGCGACGGAGGCAACGTACGCGACTGGATTCACGTGGAGGATCACTGCCGGGGCATCCTGCTGGCGCTGCTCAAAGGCAGACCCGGGGCCGTCTATAATTTCGGAGGAAACGCCGAACGAGACAACCTTGCCGTCGTACGCGAAATTCTTCGTTTTTGCGGCAAACCGGAAAGCCTCGTCCGTTTCGTCGCGGACAGGCCGGGGCATGATCGGCGCTATGCCATGGAGTATTCTCTCGCCGCCGAAGAACTGGGATTTTCCCCTTCCCGCTCCTTTGAGGAAGGACTCGGGCAAACTCTGCGCTGGTATGCCGACAATCCGGAATGGGTCCGCGGCGTCACCTCCGGAGCCTACCTCTCGTTCATACAGGAATGGTACGGAGACAAAGTATGAACAACGCGCAAAAGGCGCTTGTCCTGGGCGGCGCGACAGGCTTGCTGGGACAGGCCATGGTGACGATTCTCCGGGAATCCGGATGGGCCGCCGACACAGTCGGCGGGGCGGATGTCGATCTGCGGGCTCCCGACGCCGCCGACGCCCTGAGCCTGCTTGTGGACAAGCTTGAACCCTCCGTCATTGTTAACGCCATTGCCTACACCCAGGTGGATGCGGCGGAAGAAGACGTTGAAACGGCATTTCTGCTCAACCGCTCCCTGCCCGCCATGCTCGGTCGCCTGGTCAAAACGCGTGGTTGCGGCCTTGTCCACTTCAGCACCGATTTCGTTTTCAACGGCAAAAAAAATCAGCCGTACACTTCAGACGACGTCCCGGATCCTCTTTGCGTATACGGCAAAAGCAAACTCGCCGGAGAAGATGCCCTGCTTTCCCTCGATCTGCCTCGCTGCCTGATTATACGCACCGCCTGGCTTTTCGGCCCTGGAAAAAAGAACTTCGTCAGCACCATCCTCCAACTCTGCAAACAGAAAAAGAGCCTTCAGGTGGTGCATGATCACATCGGATCGCCCACCTATACCCTGGATCTGGCGCAGTATACCCTGAAGCTGTTAGAGGCGGAAGGCAGCGGGCTGTTCCACGTGGTCAACTCCGGCATGGCCAGTTGGTGCGAACTGGCGTCCGAAGCGACCCGGCTTGCCCAGACGGAATGCCTTATAACGCCCGTTCCCTCTTCCGCCTACCCGCAAAAAGCAACGCGTCCCGCTTACTCCGTCCTTGATTGCGAAGCCCTGTCGCGCCTTACCGGAATAGTCCCCCGTCCCTGGCCTCGGGCATTAAGGGAATACATTTTGAAGGCATTTCCCCCGGCGGAATAAGCGATTGTGAAGAGCCGAAGCCTATGGATCAGCGCCGGAGAAATATCCGGAGACATGCACGGCGCGCTTTTGCTTGACGCGTTGCGCAAGCTTGAGCCCGATCTGCGCTGCACGGGCATGGGGGGTCCTCATCTGCGCGCTGCCGGCCTTGAGGCGCTTTTTCGAACGGAAGATCTCTCCGTCATGGGAATTACCGAAGTCGCGGGACAACTGCCGCGCATCCTGCGCATGCTGTCCGGCATCGCAAAAACCCTGGAGAGGGAAAAACCCGACGCCCTGGTGGTCATAGATTCGCCTGACTTTCATTTTCGCGTCATCAAGGCGGCGCGTCGATGCAACATTCCCGTCTATTACTACATAAGCCCCAAAATATGGGCATGGCGGAGGAATCGCGCCCGCTTCATCCGGGACAACGTCCGCCGCATGCTCTCCATATTGCCTTTTGAAAAAGAGTTTTACCGCCATTTCGGCATGGACGTCGACTACGTGGGCAACCCCCTGATGGATTTGCTGCATCGTCTGGATCTGCAGGGCGTCGCGCGTGAGCCCGGCCTGATCGGCCTGCTGCCCGGCAGCAGAAAAAAAGAAGTGACCGCGCTGCTGCGAGAATTCGCGGGCGCGGCTCGCATTCTGCGCCGCCGCCTTCCCGGCGTATCCTTCGCCTGTCTGCGCGCCCCCGGCATTGACGCGGATCTGTTGCGCAATCTCTGGCCGGAAGATCTTCCGGTAAGCTTCATCGAACCCGACTTGCGCTGGGGATTCATGCGCCGCTGCGAGATGCTCGTCGCGGCTTCCGGCACGGCCGCGCTGGAAAGCGCCGTTCTCGGCGTCCCGACCATCGTCGTCTATAAAGTTTCCTCTCTCAGCTACGCCCTGGGCAGACTTCTGGTGCGCGTGCCCTTTATCAGTCTGCCCAACCTGATTCTCGAACGAGCGATCTTTCCGGAACTGCTGCAAAAACAATGCGATGCCGCTCCTCTGGCCGATGCCGCCTTGCTCTGGCTGTTGCCCCGGCGGGGCGAACGCCCGCTGGAGAAGGTTCGCCGTGAACTGGAGGAGATACGCCGCCTGCTTGGCGGACCGGGCGCGGCCGACAGGGCGGCTGCGATTATTTTGCGTGATCTTGATCAGATATAAGTCGCCGACGGCGTATTCTTTATTTTTTTCTTGTCAAAACATTCGCTTCAAGATAAAAATATCAGTTCGCCGTTAAGGCATACTTTCCGGAAACAAAGGCCCGTTTCTTTCCCGCGCGCGATTCCGGCAGCAAACCATGAGGTCCGGCAATGAAAGACTCCATCCATCCCAAGGTATATAACGCCAAAATCACCTGTGCATGCGGCAATGCCATTGAAGCATTATCCACCAAAGGAGCGTCGGTGCATATGGAAATCTGCTCCCACTGCCATCCTTTCTACACGGGTAAGCAACGTTTTGTGGACACCGCCGGTCGTATTGATCGTTTTCGCAAAAAGTACGCCAACATACAGAAATAAAGGCAACCACTCTTGTCCGCCGCCCTTGTATTCGCCCAAATCTGGAGCATGACCGCCGCCGATGCGGAAAACGAAAAAGCGGCGGAGAGTCTGGCGGTGGGCGGTCAAGCCGTTATGGAAGGCGTCATGATGCGTAACGGCGGCCGCCTGTCTCTGGCCGTACGCAAGCAGGATCAACGCATCGTGGCCCTTAACCTGCCGTGGTTTACGCTGTTCAAGGGAGATTTCGCGCGCCGCCCCGGCATACGGGGCTTTCCTCTCCTGATTGAGACCATGATCAACGGCATCAAAACCCTGAACCTCTCCGCCGAACTGGCGGTGGAATCAGAGGAAACGAGTCTCAAACCGTGGCAGACGGCCATGGCGCTGATTGCCGCCATCGCTTTGGCCCTGCTCCTGTTCGTGGTCGTGCCGCATATGCTGACCGTCGGACTCGGCTTCTTATCCCTGTCCGATGGCGTGGAAGGACTCTCCTTTCACCTTTGGGACGGATTACTGAAGTTTTCCATCTTTATCGGCTATATTGCAAGCATATCCTGCCTGCCGGACATTCGCCGCGTTTTCGCGTATCACGGCGCGGAACACAAAAGCATCGCCGCTTACGAGCAGGGAGAAAATCCCCTTGACGCCTCATCGGCGGCCAAATACAGCCGCCTGCATCCGCGTTGCGGCACCACCTTTCTCCTCTTCGTGCTGTCTATTTCCATAGTGCTGCATGCAATCGCCGTACCGACGCTTATGCTTGCCTGGCAACCGGACAACGCCGTTCTCAAGCATACGGTCATTATTATTTTCAAGCTCCTGCTGATGGCCCCCATAAGCGCCTTGGCCTACGAGGCCATCCGCTCGGCGGCGCGCATCAAAAACCCCCTGTTGGGCGCCGCACTGCGCGGCCCCGGCTTACTGCTGCAAACGCTTACCACCCGCGAACCGGAACCCGGGCAACTGGAGGTCGCGCTGGTGGCCCTGCGCGAGGCCGTGGGCAACAATGCCGGCATGACGATACGCACCCCCGAATACGAGTATCTCCGTCCTGAAACCGCCGGGCAGGATGCGGGCTGATGTTTGCCAAGCTGGAAAATCTCGAACATCACTATGAGGATCTGGAACGACAGTTGTCCTTTCCCGATGTGCTGGCGGATCAAGAACGTTACCGTAAACTTACCAAAGCTCACGCGGATCTGAAGGAAGTCGTGGACGCCTTTCGCAAGTATAAGGCGGTGAAAAATCATCTGGCGGAAAGCAGGGGACTCCTTGAGGATGCGGATACGGATATCCGGAGCATGGCTCAGGAAGAAATAAAGGTACTGGAGCAGGAAGCCGGGATTCTCGAACAGCAGTTGACGGTGCTCCTCCTGCCCAGGGATCCTCTGGACGACAAAAATATCATCTTGGAAATCAGGGCGGGTACCGGCGGCGACGAAGCCTCCCTGTTCGCGGGCGATCTCTTCCGCATGTACTCGCGGTACGCGGACAATCGCGCATGGAAAGTTGAAATCCTGTCCTTGAGCGAATCGGACGCCGGCGGCTGCAAGGAAGTCATCGCCCTGATCAGCGGCCATAAGGCGTACAGTTACCTCAAATATGAAGCGGGCACCCATCGCGTACAGCGTGTGCCCGCAACGGAATCCCAAGGCCGCATCCATACCTCGGCCGCTACCGTCGCCATCATGCCGGAAGCGGAGGAAGCGGACGTGGACATCCGTCCTGAAGATCTGCGCTTTGACGTGTACCGCTCTTCCGGTCCCGGCGGCCAGTCGGTCAACACCACGGATTCCGCTGTACGCGTCACCCACCTCCCCTCCGGCATCGTTGTTTCGTGCCAGGATGAAAAATCACAACACAAAAACAAGGCCAAGGCGCTCAAAGTGCTGTATTCCCGTCTGCTCCAGGCGGAACAGGAACGCTTGCAGGCCGCGCAGGCGGAAAATCGCCGCTCCCAGGTCGGGTCGGGCGACCGTTCCGAGCGCATCCGCACCTACAACTATCCCCAAGGCCGCGTCACCGACCACCGCATCAATCTGACCGCATACAGGCTTGACACCGTCATGGAAGGCGACATCCAAGAATTCATTGACGCCCTTGCCGCCGCCGCCCGGACCGAGGCCCTTAAGGCCCAGGCCGAAGTCTGACGGCGCTTGGAGCCTATACGGCCCCGCCCACAACAGCGGATTACCTTTGCAACGATTCCCATATCCGCCGCCCGCCCGGCGCGGCGAACAGGCGATTCTGAAAAGCCGGGGATTGCCCTTGCCGAAGCGCTTTCGTCGCAGCTTCCTTCGCCTCGAACAAGCCCGCCTCCACCCGGCAACTCTGTATGCAGGCCAGAGCGTACTCTAACTGCGTACGCCAGTTATCCTGCTCAGCCAGGCAATTTTTCGCCAGACAACCGACCCGCAGATGTAAAAATGCGCGTTTGCCGGCGAGCAAAGCCGCTAAACGCTTGAAAATGCGACTGTGCGCTTCGGGACTGAACGTTTGCGCGAATAAAAGACAACTCAGGGCGCTTTCCGGTAAAAAACCCTTTTCCGACACGTAGGAAAAACCGCTGGTAAAAATCGTCCCTTGCCGTTGCCAGGCTGCGGCCCAATACAGGCATAAGGAGGATACATCCCGCGGCGGCGCTCCGGCGCTTTTGCCGGCATGAAGCATCCAGAAGGCCAAAGCCATACGGAACTGCCCTTGCCTGACGGCGAAATGGGAAGCCGTCGAGGCGACCTCCAGCGTATGAGCCGGTGAGGGACAGGCGTGGCCCGCGCACGCCTCCGGTTCTCCCGGAAGGGGGGACGCCGAAGAACAATCGTTTGCGGGGAAGGAAGGAAGGAAGGAAGACGCCTCCCGGAGCGGGCCGTCGGAAACGGAGGCGGGATTCGGCTCCCGGCCGCTTGCGGCGAAAGGCGCCTGCGGGGGAGCAGGGCCGTCCGCCGTCGCGCGATTCGACACTTTTCGGCTGTCCGCCAGAAGATTGCGGCAAAGCGCATAGGCATCGTCCACCGGCCAGGACACGCCTCCGCCGGGCAGAAGTGCCGGTACGCCATCCTGTCCGGAACATGCCTGATGCGCGTCTTTTTCCGCAAACAGACACAGGCTCTGCGTAATGGTATGGGA
Source organism: Desulfovibrio sp. (assembly GCA_031279825.1). GTDB lineage: Bacteria > Desulfobacterota > Desulfovibrionia > Desulfovibrionales > Desulfovibrionaceae > Frigididesulfovibrio. Next base: position 9,943 of record JAITHT010000091.1, read on the forward strand.
AACAAAGGGACGCAAAGACAAGGGGAGTTCCCGCCAAGCGGGCAGGCTGTACGCCATGCGCAAACCCAGCCGGGCATGCTCGTGCGGGGAGGCGTCAATCGTCCCGTTGCGGATCTGCACGGCCCTGACAAGCCACATGGCAAGGGAAGTGGCCTTGCCTGTCAGACGACTCTGCGACAGACGCGAAGCAAGGCGCACCAGAAAATCGGCCCGGTGCTCGGGCAAATGCTCGGCCTGTATGCGCTGCATGGCCGCCTTGCCCACGCGTTCCGCGCTTTCCGGACGCCGTTTCGCCCAGCTTACCTGCTCAAGCAACTCCAGTCCGTCATGGTAGAGCAAAAATTCCTCGCCGGGCCGCAAAAGCGCGTCCTGATCCTCCCCCACGTCCGGGCTCAATACCAGACAGCCGGAAGAAGCGCCTTCCATCAGCCGGAAATTAACTTCATTGGCGATGCATTCATTGAGCGCCACCCGCGTATCGTCGTACAGACGCATCATTGCATCAAAGCTCAAGTTCTCCGTGACATCCAGTCCCAGCGGCCTGAGCAAATCGACCAGCCATGCCCGCATGGGCCTGCTGTCGGTCAAACGCGCACACATGGCCATATCCCGCCGGCGCTGCCCGTGAGGAACCCATTGCCGCCGCTGTCCCGCCTGCGCGAAACGGTGCAGTTCCCGGGGACGCCGCTCGGCGGGAAGCGCCCTGAAAAGGGAAACATGCGGGGTGAGCACGGCGTCAAACAGCAACCCGTACCACTGCTGCCAGAACATGTTCAAATGGCTGTCGATGGCCCAGAACATCGTGGGACACTCGCAGGTCTCCAAACCGCTGAGATACAGGCGCTTCCCGAGACTTTCCTGCTGCAGCACGAGGTCCGGCGCAAGCTTCATGCGCCGCAATATGCCCGGCAGATGGCATATCCCGCCCGAGGCAAAGCGCGCGGCATGCACCTCGTGTCCCAGCAAGTGCAAGGCTGACTCCAACGCCGGCATGGGATCAAAAAGCAGAATAATCATAATAACGGTAATCTATCAGAAAGTCACCGCAATCGCAACAAAGCGGGCCTTGCTAAACAGGCGGGCAAGCGCTATAGTAAAAAAATCCGTTTATGCTTTTATCCGGAGGAATCCATGTCCGACATCCGTAAAAAATATACCGTAGCCGGGTTTGATCTGTACCATGTGCGCAATCGTAACGAACTGCGCGTCATCCAGTGCCTGCAACAGGAAATAAACAGGCTCGGCCTGAAAAATATTTCTCCGGACGTGCTTGAGGATTCCTATGCCCTTGCCCTGAACCGTCTGCCCCCCCGCTATACGCAACGGGGCACCATCGTGTTGCGGGATCCGGTGAAAACGCCGACCATTGAGGAGGCTGTCGCGCACTCCATCCAATACGTGCTGGATAATCCGAAATAAGAGAACGGTCTTGCGCGCCGACAGCTATTCTTCCTTCAAAAAATCGGCAACGGCGGACAAAAGGCCGCCCATGCCGGCACTCTATTCGACATGATCACTTCACTTTCCTGCAGCGCGTTCCCCGACATGCCCCCCCTCATCACAGCCGACCTGCATATACATACCAGCCATTCTCACGGCAGAGCCGGCGTTGAAGCCATGTACGCGGCGGCGCGCTCCAGAGGGCTCACCCTCATCGGCTTTTCAGAGCATTCCCCCCGCCCCGCGGGTTATGCCTATCCTTCGGATTACCAGGAGAAACTCACTGGGGGATTTTCCCGCTATACGGATGAAGTGCGAAGAACAGCCCACCTCGGCGTGTCCGAGGGAGTCGAGGTATTGCTGGGCGTCGAGTTGGACTATATTCCGGAACAGGAAGCGCATGCACGAACGCTCCGCGATGCGTTTCCCTTTGACTACGTCATCGGCGGCCTGCATTTTCAAAACGGCTGGGGTTTCGATTTCAGCGCCGAGGACTGGGCGTCCCGATCCCGGGAAGAATGTTTCTCCATGTACGCCGCCTATTATGCCGATCTTACCTCCATGTGCCAAAGCCGCCTGTTCCATATTGCCGCTCATCCGGATCTGATCAAACTGTTCACTGTGGAGTATTTTCATAGCTGGCTCGCCACCGATGAAGCGCCGGTTCTGATCAAACGATCGCTGACGGCCATGAAGGATACCGGCATGGCTATGGAAATTTCCTCAGCCGGTCTTCGCAAACCCTGCAAAGAAATCTATCCCTGCCGGACGATCATGGATATGGCCGCACGGCTGCGCCTGCCCGTGAGTTTCGGTTCCGACGCCCACTGCGTCGATACGCCGGCCTTCGCCTTTGACCTTCTTGCCCGCTATGCCCACGAATACGGGTATACCTACAGCGTCGTGCCGGAACATGGCCGCTACCGGCAAATTCTCTTCTCTCCCGGGCCGCGCGCCTCCATCGACACCCGCGGCAAACATCATGCGAAACACATGGAACGCAACGCGCCATAAACGGGCATACAATCCCTGACCGCAAAAAACGATGCAGCGATCCAAATGAGGTAGCGAAGCCCTTCAGGGCTTCGCGTCTCGCGCTTGGGAGGGATTTGGACCCCTCCCAAGCTTCCGCCCCGGAAAGAAACCCCGCCCTTCAGGGCGGGGTCGGGGCTATATCCGGCCTTTCGGCCGGGGTTTCAGACCACAAAGGAAGTTCTGATGAACAAAGTTGTCGCCTTACACGATGATCCTCCGCATCCCGTTCCCCTGGTCCGCCTTGAGCATGTGGCGGTGCGTTTCGGCGAACGTCCCGTTTTCGCCGACCTCTCGTTCCGCTTGTTTCGCGGCGAACATCTCGCCCTGCTCGGCGCCAACGGAGCGGGCAAGTCCACCCTGCTCCGCCTGCTGCAGGGAGAACTGCGGCCCGCCCAGAACGCGGAAACCGCCGGGAAACAGCGCGCTCCCGGCCGTATTTACTGGAATTTTGAAGGTGAGGAAGAACCCTTTGCCCTCAGCGCCATCAACCATGCGCGCCTTGTCTCCCCGATCCAGCAGCAGCGGTATATGCGTCACGGCCGGCATATACGCGGAGAGGCAATCGTGCTCTCCGGACTCGACAACTCGGCCTTGCCGAGCGCGGACAGCTCCGAACGGCAACGCCGGCTGGCGGCGCAGTTCGCGTCTTCCGCCGGGGCTGAACAACTTCTGGATATGCCGGCGTCAACCATGTCTCAAGGACAACTCCGCCTGATGTTGATCCTGCGCGCCCTCATCAGCCGACCAATCCTGCTGCTTTTGGACGAACCCTTTGACGGGCTGGACATCCCTTCCCGTGGATGGATCACCCGTTGCCTCCATCTGGCCGCCGAACAGGGCAGCACCGTGATCCTCAGCGCGCACAGAGAAGAAGACATCCCCTCCTTCATCAGCGGCGCCCTGATCCTGCAAGGAGGGAATGCCGTACGGGCGCGGTTCCCTTCACCCGCGCGCCGTCTCCCGGCTTCCCCCCCTCCTCGCGCCGCCGCATGGTCCGCCGCTTCCGGCGACGTTTCCCCGGCCGGTGACGACCCGGCGCAAAAAAGCCCTTTGCTGGAACTTGAGCATGTGGATGTATTCGTGGACAGACGGCAGGTACTGCACGGCATCAACTGGCGGATTTTTCCCGGCGAGCGGTGGCTGCTTTCCGGCGGCAACGGCGCGGGCAAAAGCACGCTGCTACGCCTCATCCAAGGAGGAGAGTTCGCCGCCTGCGGCGGAACGATCCGCTGGCGTGGGGGCCCCCGCCCTCCTTTGGAGGAATTACGCTCGCGCGTCGGCTATGTGTCGGACAACCTGCAGTACTCCTATGATTATGACCTCAGCGCCGAAGAGGTGGTTATTTCCGGCCTGCGCGGCAGCATCGGCCTCTATCGTGAGCCTGACGCGCGCGAACGCGCTCTGGCCCGCGACTGGATGGATATCATGGGCGTATCCGCAGTACGCGCCCAAAATTTTTTCGCCCTTTCCAGCGGCATGAGCCGGAGGGTGCTCCTGGCTCGCGCCCTTGCCGCATCCCCGCCTTTACTGTTGCTGGACGAACCTTGCTCCGGACTGGACGAGCAAAGCCGGATGCTTTTTTTACAGGGTCTTGCCCTTCTCGGCGCCAAAGGCGTGACCATTATTCACGTTACCCACCATGAGCAGGACAGAAACCCGCTGCTCACACATGAACTGCGTCTGAATGAAGGCCGAATCGATTTTTGCGGCAAACGGGCGATGCCCGCCGCGTGAACTCCGAAAATATTTTTTTTTGTAAAAAATCCCGTTCCCCCGCTTTGTGTCTTACATTTTTACGCCACGTTCCGTAAGAAATCCTTTTGCCCGTTGCCGTACGGGAGCAACTCAGAGCAGGTTAACTTTGCAACGCTGCACTCGTCGCCCTCGGCGAAAACAAGTTTCGCCCACTCCTCGTGCGCGAGAGCCGACGCTTACGCTGTCGGTTGACAGAGCATTTTCAAAGTAAAAATACTCTAAGAGCAGATAACCTTTGAGCGGTAGCGCGCAAAAAAAACGGAGCGATTTCACAATGAAATTTGCTCTCGCGGCGTCAAAAACCCGGCTGATGGCGGAAAATTTTTCCTTCCGCGTAAAACACGCCTTTTCCTTGCGTAAGAAGAAGTGTCCGGTGCCGAAAAGCATGCGCGATACTCTTGGCAGATATTTTGCATAGTCCCGTGAGAGTATGGTCTCTTCGCGGCTGTCCGTGCTGACATGATGCTCCGGCGGTGCCATCGTGCCGCAGCGTCCGAAAAACCGGCACGAACGTATAGTGTCCGCCGTTATGCGGCACTTTTACAGCCGAAACGAGAAGGGCCGCGCATAATGCATGTTGGTCATTCCGATAACGATACGCTTTGAATGAGGAGGAGCCGTATGTTATTTTTGTTGGGGGGAGATAAAAAGAAACGGAAAGAATCGGACAATGGCGTTGAAAATTTTGATCGCGTCAAGGAACTCTTTCTGGCTGGCCGTTTCCCCGTTGTCACAACCGCGCTTCTTGATGAAAGCAGAAAAATCAATAAAGTTCTTGGCTTGGTGGTTTGTCGCGGCTATGATTCCGAGGAAACATTTTTCGGCATGGCGGCCAGAGCCGTCAACAAAGGTGCCCAAGCAATTATAGGTTACCAGGAAAATATCGCCTTCCATCCCGACGGCAGCAAGTTCTTTACGTGCTACGGTACCGCCGTGCAGTATGAAGTTGTACAGCAAAAGCCCGCTTTGCCTGAAGGCATGAGTCTGGCCATTTGACGTCTCGCAGTTGTAAGCCGTTTTTTGCGGCGTCCGGCGGGAGGAGCGCCCCTGCCGGACGCCGCTTTGCATCCTTATATAATAAGGCACTTGACCTTGCCCGGCAATGACGTATTCTTTTATAGCATTTTCACTTTGAAAATGCTCTGTCAACCGGCAGCGTAAGCGCCGGTTGCGTGCGCGAGGAGTAAGCGAAACTTGTTTTCGCCGAGGGCGACGAGCGCAACGTTTCAAAGTTAATCTGCTCCTGGAGCAATGTATACATTTGTTCTCACGGCGATTGCGCCGCACGCCGTGCGGCATGCGTCGTCCGGAAAAAGCGCGTCACGGCACCATCCGCCGGCTGTGAATGACGCGGCATTAAGGAACCTTATGGGTAAAAACCTTATTATCGTGGAATCGCCCGCCAAGGTGAAAACTATCCGTAAATTTTTGGGAAACGCCTATGCCGTCCATGCCAGCGTGGGGCATATCCGCGATTTGCCTTCTAAAACTCTTGGCGTGGACGAAAACAACGGTTTTGCTCCCCACTATGAAATCATCCCCGGCAAGGAAAAAATCGTTGACGCCCTGCGTGAAGCCGCGGCCAAGGCGGACAACGTATACCTCGCCCCTGACCCGGATCGCGAAGGGGAAGCCATAGCCTGGCATATAGCCGCCCTGATCGAAGACGGCAAAAAGAGCATCCAGCGCATCCAGTTCAACGAAATCACCGCCCGCGCCGTCAAAGAAGCCCTGACGCATCCCCGCCCCTTAAACGCCAATCTCTTCGACGCCCAACAAGCGCGTCGAGTTCTTGACAGGCTGGTGGGGTATAAAATTTCTCCCCTGCTCTGGAACAAAGTCAAACGCGGCATTTCCGCCGGCCGTGTGCAAAGCGTGGCCCTGCGTCTTCTGGCGGAGCGCGATGCCGAGCGCCGCATCTTTGTGCCCGAAGAATATTGGCTGTTTCACATTTTTCTTGACGCCGGCAGCCCTCCGCTTTTTCGTGCGGATCTGCACAAAGTCGATGGTAAAAAACCAAAACTGAACAATGAACAGGATGCCCTGGCAATCGAATCCCGCATCAGCGGCAAAGCCTTCATTGTGGCCGGCATCGAAAGCAAGGAACGCGAGCGTACACCTCCCCCTCCCTTCATCACCTCCACTCTTCAGCAAAGCGCCAACCAGCGTCTCGGCTATACGGCCAAGCGCGCCATGAATATTGCCCAACGGCTGTATGAAGGAGTGGATCTCGGCGAGGCGGGTACTACCGCCCTTATCACATATATGCGTACTGACTCGGTGCGCATCTCTGATGAGGCCGAAGCCGCGGCCAAAGCTTTTATTGAAAGTACCTGGGGCAAGGACTATTACCCGCGGAAGGCGCGGCGTTTCGCATCCAAAAAAGGCGCCCAGGACGCCCACGAGGCCATCAGACCCGTAGATGTCGCCATCACGCCCGACAGCATCAGGGCTCTGCTGTCGCCGGAACAATATCAGCTCTACCGCCTGATCTGGAATCGCTTTCTGGCGTCCCGGATGGCCGACGCCCGGGTACAGGATACGACCATCCTGATCGAATGCGACACGGTACAATTTCGCACCAAAGGAGAACGGGTCGTCTTTCCCGGCTTCTATGTCCTTTCTCCTCAAAAAAACGACGAAGCCGTCGAATTGCCATCTCTTGCGCCGGATCAGCCTCTGACCCTGGCCTCGCTCGAAAAGGAACAGAAATTCACCCAGCCTCCGCCCCGCTACACGGAAGCATCCCTGGTGCGCGAACTGGAAGAAAAAGGCATCGGCCGTCCCTCCACCTATGCCAGCATCATTGCCACTCTGCTGGAACGCGAATATGCCGTTCTTGAAGATAAGCACTTTGCCGTCACCGATCTCGGCGGCATCGTTTGCCGACTTTTGACGGAAAACTTCCAGGAGCTTATGGACGTGGGATTCACCGCCGCCATGGAAGAGCGCCTGGATAAAGTCGCCGAAGGAGAAGAGGACTGGATTACCCTTATCAGTCGTTTTTCCAAGGATTTTACCCCCGTTCTGGAAAAAGCGGCCAAGACGATGGACTCCGTCAAGGGCGGCATGTCTTCGGGACTGTCCTGCCCTGAATGCGGCAAGCCGGCGCTGATCAAATTCGGCAAGGCCGGTGCCTTCCTTGCCTGTTCCGGCTACCCCGCTTGCCGTTTTACCAGTAATTTCGTCCGCGACGATCAGGGCGGGGTCCACATAGCTGAGCACACGCGCCCTCCGCAGCAGCTTGTAGGCAAGTGTCCCGATTGCGACGGAGACCTGGTCTTGAAAAAGGCCCGTACCGGCAGCCGCTTCATCGCCTGCACCCGGTATCCCGATTGTCGTTACGCCCGTCCGTATTCCACTGGAGTGATCTGCCCGGCATGCCAAAAGGGCAGCCTTGTCGAAAAAAGCTCCAAACGCGGCAAGCTTTTCTTCGCCTGCGATCAGTACCCGCAGTGCGATTACGCCATGTGGGACGAACCGGTACCCGGCCCCTGCCCCGCCTGCGCATCTCCTTTTCTCGTTCTCAAACGCCCCCGCGCCGGTCGGCCATCTGTCCGCTGTCCGGAAAAAAAATGCGATTACCGGAAAGACGCGGCAGCCGACAGCGAAAAGCCGGCATAACGCAGATCTACCCCGGAACCCTGCAAGATCGAGACGCTTTGCCGCGTGCGTCAGGCCACCGCGGGAGAGCAGATTACCTTTGAAACGCTGCACTCGTCGTGTACGGCGAGAACAAGGCTGACTCGGCCATCCGGCCCTCGCCCCTTCGGGGAACGAAATCGCTTGCTTTCACGTACTATTCCGCTATCCTGCGGAAGTAGCCGCTTACTCCCCGTGCGCACGAGCCGGTGCTTACGCTGCCGGTTGACAGAGTATTTTCAAAGTGAAGCTGCGCTAATGCCGCAAGACCAGTCTTACTTCACGGTAACGGGAATAAAGGTCAAAGCCGGAAGCGGCCCGCGCGCCATTTCGCCAAGTTTCCGGCAAGAGATCCGGCGGTTCGGGCGCTGACTCCGCAGGGCGGTTGTCATCCCGACCGGGCAATGCTATTAAGGGCAGGAAAACAGGACCGCCGGTTTCCCGCAACGAGGCAGGCACACGCCGGAAGTTGACCGCATGAACCCACGAATGTGTACGGAGCAGCTATCCAAATGAGATAGCGAAGCCCTTCATGCCTTCGCGTCTCGCGCTTGTGAGGGGTTTGGACCCCTCCCGAGCTTTCCGCCCCGGAAAGAAACCCCGCCATTCAGGGCGGGGTCGGGGCTATATGGCCTTGCGGCCGGGGTTTCAGACCACAAAGGAAGTTCTGATGAAAGTGGAACAACTTTCCGTTTTTCTTGAAAATAAAGCCGGTCGTCTTGCGGGAGTCACCACCATTCTTTATGAAGCCGGCGTCAACATTATGGCCCTGTCATTGGCCGATACGTCGGAATTCGGCATTCTGCGCCTCATTGTCGATAATCATGAAAAAGCCCAAGCGGCCCTCAAGGCCGAAGGACTCACAGTCAGCCGCACCGGCGTTGTGGCAATTGAAGTCGCGCACAGCCCGGGCGGACTCAACAGAATTTTACATATTCTTGAAAAACACGGGATCAATATTGAATATATGTACGGCTTTCCGTACCAGGGAGAAGCGGCGATCATCATTTTCCGCTTTGACCGTTCCGAACTGGCCATAGATCTCCTCCAGCAAAACGGCGTCCGCATTTTTTCCGAAAGCGATATCTGCCGGGCCGGCAAGGGGGTCGATGAGAAGCCGTCTCATATATGAGGCGGTTCGCGGTCCTGCGTGTTTGTGACAAGAGTCCGGGATTTTGCCCTGGACTCCGACGAGGGGAAGCATCCTTTTTTACGGTAAGATCGCGTACGTTGCAGAAGTGCGGCATGGTAACCCTCCCCACGCCCGCTCAACATCCGAATCCGGCACTTACGACAGATGCGGAGCAAGACACGAGCCGAAAACAATGTTCCTGCTGCGGGATTGACGCGATTACACAGTATCTCCACCCGGTAACCAAGGTCTCAAGGCGTAAAAAAAACGGCAGAATCGCATCGTCAAAGCCATGCGTCGTCGGAATAGCAGGCGGACTGATCCTCACCAAGGAAAAATGCATGGATATCTCCTGCGAATCACCAGTGCCGTAACGCTCAGGCGTTATTCCACCCCGCAGGGCTCTCTGTCCCGGCGTGCGGAGCACGAAGCAATCGCCGCGAGAGCAATGCCATTTTGAACTTATTCCCGTGCACGCTCGGGATATATGCGGGATATATGTGGGAAAACGATAGTTTATCTGTAATTGCCATGCGACACAACATCCGGATGGACGCGAAAAAATTCTTTTGCTACGGAACAGTCTTTATGAATTTGCTCAATCAACCCATTAACACTGTTAAACTGCAACTCGTCGCGTAGTCGTTTGACAAAGTGGGTCCGAAAAGACGATCCGTAAATATCTTCATGAAAATCAAAAATATGCGTTTCAACATGCACGAATGCATCAGCAAATGTGGGATTTTTCCCCACATTGGCGACACCTTGCAGGCAAAGTCGACCGGAGGCGCCTGCATCAGACGGTGGATTGGGCTGGCGTATCTCTGCCATAACGGCATATACACCGGTTTTCGGCAATAACAGCGGTTCTTGCATGCAGAGATTGGCTGTGGGAAAACCAAGCAATTCGCCTCCCCGTTTCATGCCGTGCTCCACTGTGCCTTCCACGCTATACGGGCGCCCCAGCAAAGCGCGGGCATCTTCGACATCTCCTTGCAAAAGCGTATCCCGAATGCGCGTGGAACTCACGATTTCGCCGTGCAGGGATACCGGAGGAATCTGCTCCAGCGTATACCCATGGGTTCTGCCCAGACTTCTCAAAAGCGCCGCGTTTCCCCGACGATTTTTACCGAAGGCATAATCATAGCCCACAACAAGGGTACGGGTGTTCAGACAATGAACCAGAATTTGCCGGACAAACTCTTCGGGCGACAATGCGGCGGTTTCCTGGGTAAACGGCATAATCAAAGCAAGATCAACGCCCATGCCGGCAAAACATTCCAGTTTGTACGCCAGGGACATCAAGCGCGCGGGCGCGTTCTCTCTAAGTAATACCTGCAACGGATGCGGCTCAAAGGAGATAAGAACGGCGGGCAAAGCGTCCGCCCGAGCCTTTGCAACAGTATGTCGAATAAGGCTCTGATGGCCATAGTGCATGCCGTCAAAATTACCGATGGTGACGGTGCATCCCTGTGCCAGAGTGCGAGGGGCAAAAGGAAGGGAATGGGGATCTGTCGCTGTGTACATGCTTGATTGTATACAACGCTTTGCCGCCACTGTGAAGGAGCAATGCGTCGAAGAAGAATATCGATTTTAAACGTAAAAAGAGCTTGCCAACACAGGCTATAAAGCGTATGGAACTCTTCCACGCCGAAGTGGTGGAATTGGTAGACACGCCAGGTTCAGGGTCTGGTTCTCGCAAGGGAGTGGGAGTTCGAGTCTCCCCTTCGGCACCATTTTTAAGTTCACCACAGTTCAAGAAAGTCCGCAAAGCTTAGAGCCAAGCGGACTTTTCTTTTGCCATACGTTCAAGCAAGTTCACGAAGGTACGTTGACATGCGCTATTTTTGGGGGTAACTATTGGGGTAACAGGGCGAGAGGCGGGGGGGTAAATGCCGTTTTGATACCCCCAGCATGAAACCATTGCCGGACAAGGTTTTTCTCAAAAATCCTCTTGTCCGGCCCGACACCCGAAAAAAGTTACCCCCAGCGGAACGGCTTGTCCCTACTGGCGAAAGCCGAATCTGGGCGAAGACTCCCCTCAAACGGAAGGAGTTACCCCCGTGGCCTTGTCTGATACATCCATCCGCAATGCCAAGGCACAAGCCAAGCCCCTCAAGCTCTTTGACGGCGGCGGGCTGTTCCTGCTTGTTACCCCCGCTGGCGGCAAGTGGTGGCGGCTCAAGTATCGCTTCGGGGGCAAGGAAAAACTTCTTTCCCTGGGAGTATATCCAGACGTGGGCCTGAAAGATGCCCGCCGCCGCCGCGATGAGGCCAGGGGGCTGCTTGCCGATGGTATCGACCCTGGCGAACAGCGCAAGGAAGTCAAGGCTGCGGCGGTGGCTGAACAGAAGGAAAGAGAAAGCACCTTTGAGGCCGTGGCGCGTGAGTGGTACGCCTCCTATGCGCCCTCCCTGACGCCGAAGCATTCAGCCAAGCTCATGCGCTATCTGGAAACAATCCTGTTCCCGGCCTTTGGGGGTAAGTCTGTTGCCACCCTGGAGCCGTCCGTTTTTGTGGACGCCATCAGGCCCACGGAAGCGAAAGGCCATATCACCACGGCCCACAAGCTCATGCAGCTTTGCTCTCAGGTAATGCAGTTCGCACACCTCACCGGCAAAACCCGGTACAATCCCGCTACCGGACTGAGCAAGGCCTTGCAGCCGCTACGCCATCAGAATCTTGCCGCCGTCACTGATCCCGCCGCCATCGGTCTGCTACTCAGGGACATTGACGCGTATGAGGGCTTTCCTTCCATCGTGTCCTACCTGAAAATTCTTCCCTACGTTTTTACCCGGCCTTCGGAGCTTCGCCTTGCCGAGTGGCAGGAGTTCAAAATTGATGAAGCCATGTGGCGTATCCCGGCAAAGCGGATGAAGATGCGGCGGGAGCATACCGTTCCCCTGTCGCGTCAGGTGTTGGCCCTGCTGGAAGAGTTGCGGGCGTTCTCCGGATCGGGTCGGTATCTGTTCCCCAGCGCCAAGACAAAAGCGGCCACCATATCCGACGCTGGCCCGCTGGCCGCACTCCGGCGTATGGGCTACCAGAGTCACGAAATGACGCCGCACGGATTCCGGGCCATGGCGTCAACCCGTCTGAATGAGCTTGGCTTTCGCGCGGACGTGATCGAGGCGCAGCTTGCCCACCGGGAACCGGATGCCGTCCGCCTGGCATACAACCGGGCTGAATACACCGATGAGCGCCGGAAGCTCACATGCAGTCATGGGCCGATTATCTGGACGAATTACGCGCCGGCCAAAGTCCCTCACAGCGGTGAGGGCGCACTTACCGGTTTCTAAAGAAACCTGTGCGCTCTGCGAGGCATTGAGCGGGGAAGAGACAACGGCTGGCGGTATGGGAAAATGGCGGGCGTGTCTGCCGCTGGTTTTTGCGAAAGGCAAAAGCATAGCACAGTATACTTCACTCGCGTGAAGGCTGTGCGACCGTCCCGCTCGACCGGGAGAGAAAACCAAATTTCCCCGGATAGGTGCGGCCTCATGAACCGCACTGAAAAGCCGTACCTGAACGGCCTGCCGGGGGAAGCATTCAGGTAGCTCCATCAGGAGGGGTTATGTTTGATGATTGGATCGCTATGGGGCTATTATCCCAAGCGTATAATTTGAATGCGATCGAGTGCATCGAATTAGCACAGCGGGTGCCCTGCAAGTTCGGCGCAACAAGTCACAATCGGGCATACGACCTGAAAAAGATCGACCATCATGCGAAAGAGTATGCCCGGAAACTGATGGGTAATTCTGACCAAAGCGCTACTTACTCAATATATCACCTTGCCATGAATCAGTGGCGTGGTGAAACGCATGAACAAGCCAAGGCCACCTGGGACGCGGGATATAAATTCCTATGGGATCGTAAAGTCGTGAAGGAGGCCTTCGGCGCTCTGTGGCCGGTCACACGTCTTTTTTTCATCACTGACTTGAGCGTGGATAAGAAGCAAGCCGTCCTCCTTCTCGCAGAAGCTGGCTACCCTTTGCAAAAAGAGGTCAAAGGGCTAACGAAAACTGTTGTTGATGGTATTTTAGCTTCTGCCAACCCTGCCAGTGCCCCGCAGCCCCAACCCCTTACCAATTCCGCCGCTACCCCGAAAAAGCGACACGGGGCTATTTCGGCCAACGACGCAGCTAAGGTGCTAAAAGTATCTGAAAGAACCGTGCGAAATTGGGATACCGGAAATAATATGCCGGAGGGATACCCCGGCAGAAACGATTTGACAGCTTTTCACTTGTTCGCGAACCAGTACCTTCAAAAGAAGCGCCTCGCAGAACAGGCGCGGGCAATGAATCGGGCAAGCTCAGGCTTGGGAGGGCTTGAAGAATTCGGCGATTATGACGATCGGGCTTTATAAGACAAAAGACAGCCCTCTTCCCCATTAAAACATGAAGCAAATTGATCAAAACATGAAATTCTAAAATCTTTTCTAAAAATATTATGCCGTTCTATATCAACCCCTTGCGCTTGCGTGAGGGGTTTTTTCACGTTTTAAAACCGCTCAAGATCTGCAATTCCGGCCTCTTTTTGAAAGCTGTCCGTTCCGGTTCAGCTAAGGTCAAAGGAGGTTTTATGTCACAGGAAGCGATTTCTTTTCCCACCATAGGCTTTCTCCGTCTGCCTCAATTCATCGGGCGGGGCAAACCCATCCCTATTTGCCGCACAGCCTGGCTCGAAGGCGTGAAGTCGGGCATCTACCCGCAGCCAGTTCGGCTTGGGCCGAGGACAGTTGCATGGAGAGTCGAAGATATCAGGCGGCTCATTGACGAATTGAGCGCGCAGAACGCCGGGCAATAGGCGGATGCCATGAATACCGACATCCGTCTTGCCATCGGCTTTTTCGACCATCCAAAAACCATAAAACTTGAGCGTCAGCTTGGGCTACAGGGTGTCGTAGCTCTCATGCGCCTTTGGCTGTGGGCGGCACAGAACAGGCCAGACGGCGTTCTATCCGAAATGGACGTTGACGACATTGAAATTGCCGCCCGGTGGAACGGCGAACAACGAGCGTTGTACGACGTACTTACGAAACTGCGCTTCGTAGATACCGTAGACGGCGAACCCCACCTTCATGACTGGAAAGACCACAACGAATGGCAGTCACAAGCCGGGCAACGCTCCGATTCGAATCGGCTAACCCGTTTGGCACGGGCTTGCCCTGATTCCTATAAAGCCTTGGTAGATGCGGGAATCAAGGGGATTTCCCGCGAAATATACGAAGTAGTTACCACGTCCAACGACCGTAATACGACCGTACAACGATTGCTTACGAACGGTACTACCCCTTTCCTTACCTCTCCCTGCCTTTCCTCTCCCTCCCCAACCTTACCTGAAGAAAGAGAGACTTCACTACGTTCAGTCTCCTTGTCCGGGCCTGGCGGCCCTGACGTGCAGAGCGAGATTACCCCGGAAGACGTTCCGGATGCCTCTCCGGAGAAAAAACAGGCAAAGAAAAAGCCTGAGCCATTGCCGGAAGATTCGGAGCCGTACAGGCTCGCTCTCTTCATGCAGGATACCTTGAAAGCCAACGTCCCTACACTCAAAGAGCCCGACCTGCAAAAGTGGGCGCGAGAGTTCGACGTAGCCCTTCGGAATGACAGCCGCATGTCTGAAGCCCGCTTTGTTGCGCAGGTCATCAAGTGGGCCTGTTCAGACATCTTTTGGCGGACAAACATTCAGAGCCCCGGCAAGCTCCGGGAAAAATTCGACCAGTTGACCGCGAAAATGGAAGCGGAGGCGGCAAAGGCTCGCACTTCACCGCAACAAGCGGAGTGGAAGTCTCCGGCGCAGCGGCGGCTTGAAGCGAACCAACAGGCCGGGAGGGATGCGAAACGCCTTCTCTTCGGGAACCAGGCCGCTCAGGAGGTGACCCATGAAGCCGGATGATTTCGACCGCTTCGACTCGTTGATTCAGGGAGTGGCAGACTGCTACGGTCAGACGATTACGGCTCAAGGCATCGCCTTGCGGTTCAAGATGCTGGCACAGTTTGATTACCCTGAAGTGGAACAGGCCGCGCTCTCCATCATGGCGAGCCGCAAATATACCTCCATGCCGACCCCGGCGGACTTTTTCGAGCACTTGGGCGGCGGAAGCGCCGAAGACAAGGCAGAGGTGGAAGCGGGCAAGGTCTTGCAGGCCATCGGAAGACATGGCGGCTACAACAGCGTTGTCTTTGACGATCCCACGACTCAGGCAGTCATCGTACAGGCCTATGGCGGCTGGGCGCAGATGTGTGCGGAGTGTGGCGTTGAAGAGTCGGAAAAATGGTTCCGTGTCAACTTCGCAAAGACCTGGGCCGCATACAAGCGCCAGGGCGTTCAGGTGTTCGGGGTACTGGCCGGGATATTTGAAATCCAGAACAGTGCCAACGGCTTTCTTGAACATATCCCCCAGCCGAAATTGGTAGGCAATCCAGAAAAAGCTCAGGCCGTGCTTGAAGCCGGGCGGCAGATGGTTCTTGAGGCCTCTCCGCAAAACGCCCTGCTGGCTGGACAAGGCCTTTCGGAAGGAACCGGGCCCCGGGAAGCCGAAACGCTCCGGCGTCCATAAGCGAAATTTTGAGCATTGCGGGGGTGACACAATGAGTACGGCTGTAACTATTTTCCAGAATCCTTCTTTCGGTAGTCTCCGTGCATTCACTGATCACGATGGGGAACCCCTGTTCGTCGCGCGGGATATTGCCGAGGCGCTGGGGTATTCCGAATCCAGTAATCCGGCCCGGCTGCTCGCACACGTTCCGGAGGAGTGGAAGGGGGTGAAACGGATTCACACCCCTGGAGGCGAACAGGAAGCGCTTTGTCTCATGGAACAAGGCTTGTACTTTTTCTTGGGCCGCTCCGACAAGCCCGCAGCGCTCCCGTTCCAAAAATGGCTTGCCGGGGATGTACTTCCTTCCATCCGCCGCCACGGCATGTATGCCACTCCGCAGACCGTGGAAGCCATTCTTGCCGACCCTGATACCGCTATCACCCTTTTGCAAAACCTGAAGCAGGAACGGAGCCGCCGTACCGCTCTGGAAGCGCAAGCGTCCATTGACCGGCCCAAGGTAGTCTTTGCTGATGCCGTTGACGCCTCTCATACGTCTATCCTGCTGGGCGACTTTGCCAAGATTCTGCATCAGAACGGCGTCAGCATCGGTCAGCGGAGGCTTTTCGAGTGGATGAGGGAACGCGGCTACCTGATGAAGTACGGCGACAGCCGTAACATGCCAACACAGCGCAGCATGGAAATGAAGCTCTTTGAAATCAAGGAGCGCACCATAAACAACCCGGACGGCTCCATACGCATCACGAAAACGCCCAAGCTCACCGGCAAGGGACAAATCTACTTTGTGAACCTGTTCAAGCGTGATGGATATGCGGCGTAATGCCGGTTTTATCGAGGCCGCTCAACCGGCCCTGTACTGTGGCAGAGTTCCGCAAGAAGCAAAGAGCCGTGGCCGACCTTGCCAGCAAACGCCCAAAGGGAAAGAAGCGGCGGCGTCCACAGATGCCAGACTATGAGATATTGCAGATATTGGCCCTACAGCAAGAAGGAGAATGCGACATGAGAGCATTGGAACAGCGCATAGTCAGAGTCACTGCGGAAGTGCCCGTGCGGCCCTTCAAAGAACCCTTGGCGGGCGAAACCTACAGCAAGGTTCACGTCTGCATGGAAGGCAAGCGCGCGGACGGCAAGCCCTGTCTGCTCGATCTCGATATGAACGAATTCATCCCGCCGCGCGACGATTCGACCATTGTTGTGCTCCGGCTGAAGCCCAAGGCACAGGGAAGCGCATGAAAGGGCTTACCGTCAGGCAACGGCGCTTTGTGGAGGCGTATGCAGGCAACGCCACGGAAGCGGCTGTAAAGGCCGGTTACAGCGAAAAGACGGCACGATCTCAGGGGCAACGCCTGTTGACAAATGCTGATATTCAGGCGGCCATTCAGGGCCGGACGGAAAAGAACATGAAAGCCACCATTGCCGATCGGCAAGAGCGGCAGGAATTCTGGACTGCGATCATGCGCGATGAAGAAGCCGACATACGCGATCGGACCCGCGCGAGCGAGTTGCTGGGCAAAAGCGAGGGGGATTTTCTCGAACGGGTGGATCACTCCAATACCGACGGCAGCCTTGCCCCTGTTGTGGCTATCGACCTTTCGCACCTGGGGGCGGATGAAATTATTGCCCTGACCCGCGCGGCTTTTGAGGGGGAAGAATCATGCTGACAGCCATGCTGGAATTGATGCGGGATAATCCTTCCGCGCTCGCGGGCGCAATGCGCGTCGCGCTCGCGCGTGTCGGCCTGTGCGCGTTCGTGCGCCATACCTGCCGCGGCTATGAAATGGGCTGGGTGCACGAGGAAATTTGCAAAGAGCTTGACGCATTCTTGGCTGCTGTGCAGCGCAAGGAATCGCCGCGCCTCATGATCACCATGCCGCCGCGCCACGGCAAGAGCGAACTCGCAACTCGGCGTTTCCCGGCCTATGCCTTCGGGCGCAACCCCGATCTGACCATTATCAGCACAAGCTATGGCGCCGACCTTTCCAGTCGCATGAATCGGGACGTACAGCGCATCATGGATGGCAAGGAGTACCTGGAGCTTTTCCCCGATGTCACCCTTTCCGGCAAAAACATTCGTACCGTTGCCAGCGGTAACTACCTTCGCAATTCGGATATATTTGAGATTGTGGGGCACGAAGGCAGCTATCGCAGCGCGGGCGTTGGTGGGGGCATCACCGGCATGGGCGGGGACATCCTGATCATTGACGACCCCCTGAAGGACCGCGCCGAAGCCGACAGCCCCACCATCCGCGAAAAGGTATGGGACTGGTACACGTCCACTCTGTATACCCGTCTTGCCCCTGGCGGCGGTATCCTGCTCATTCAGACGCGCTGGCACATGGACGATCTGGCCGGGCGGCTTCTGGAAGCGGAACGTATGGGGGAAGGCGACGCATGGCGTTGTGTGAACTTTCCCGCCATCGCTACGGACGATGAACCCCATAGGCGCATGGGGGAGGCCCTGCACCCCGAACGCTATCCCCTGGAACAGTTGATCACCATCAAGACCGCGCTTGGCTCCCGTGATTGGGAAGCGTTGTATCAGCAACGCCCGGTGCCGGACGGTGGGGCGGTGTTCCGTAAGGAGTGGCTGCGCTACTGGCTGCCCAAGGATTTGCCGGAGAAGTTCGACAAACTTTTGATATCCTGGGACATGGCTTTCAAAGACAGTGAAGACTCTGACTATGTTGTTGGTCAGGTGTGGGGCAAGCACGGCGGGAGCTTTTATCTGGTTGATCAGGTGCGCGGGCGCATGGGTTTTACCGCCACTGTTCAGGCCTTTCGCGATCTGGCGGACAAGTGGCCGCAGGCCGTGGAAAAGCTGGTGGAAGACAAAGCCAACGGCCCAGCGGTGATCGACAGTTTGAAAACCAAGGTGCACGGCATCATCCCGATCGAGCCGGACGGAACGAAAACGGCCCGCGCACATGCCGTGACGCCGCTATTCGAGGCTGGGAACGTCTATATCCCGCACCCGCAGGCGCGCGCGTGGGCGAGCGACTACGAAGCCGAGTTGCTCCAGTTCCCCGCCGCCGCACATGATGATCAGGTTGACGCGACAACACAGGCGCTCCGGAGATTCACCGTCAGGCCGCCCATGCAGATCAATCCTGATATCCTGAAAAACATGCGGTGGAATGGATCGCGAACAACCTTTGTTCTGTGACACTCTGAACTCGCCTGAGACCAGGCGAAATACACACCAAAGGAGGTGGTAGACATGCGGCACTACGCGCGAGGAATGGGAACTATAGGACGTGCCGGCGCGATGGGTTCCAGAGGTCGGGCGATCCTTCGTTCCGTGCGGTCTGGCAGAGGCGGCACCAGTGGTTCTTAATCTTTAACCAAGGCGCTCAGGCGCTTATTCTCCTTGGCGGTTGGGCGGTATGCCATGCTCGAAGCGGGCAGGTTTATCCCCAGCCGCCTAGCCATATCAAGGCCGTCAAGGTATTTGTCCCCTTCGTGGTAAATGTTGATGGCCTTCAAAAAGGCCTCTTTCTGCTCTCGTGTCTCAAAGCACAGGGCGCACCAATATTCGCTGTCCGTGGTCAGGCGCATGTGCTCCCGCAGGGCTTTTTTGCGCTCTTTGTTCTGCAATGCTTCCAGGGACAGGGCTATCTCTTGTCGAGAGTCCTTTTCCGGGTTGCCGGTGTACTCCAGAGAGTCGAGCGGGCTGGGGGGCATGTCCAGATCATCATCCAGGGGCTTTTTCTTTCTTCCCCTGCCGGGTTTACGAACAAAGGCCATAGCGTTCATACCTCCATATTTCCAAGTCGGCCAGCGGGAACCATTCGAGTATGCGCTCATAGTCCCGTGGGTAGTGCTTTTTGATGTTGTACAAGTATAGCAGGTAAATGCCGTCGAACGTGCGTCCGAACAGGTTGTAATCAACCGGGAGCTTGATGCGGTTGTGCTCCAACTCCTCATATACCCGGTCAATTTTCCAGTCCCATACGGGGTAGAACACCCGCCGCTTATCGTTTACAACGCCATGTGTCCGCAGCGCTGTGCGCCGCTGTACGCTGTCCGCAGAGCGAAGCCCCACGGCGCACCAGCATTTTTCGGGCAGTTCCCGGCTTGCTTCACAGGCGCGGTGCACGTCATCCCAAGTGAACCGAGGCAAATTGAGGTTCAAAATTGTGGGCCAGCGGTCAGGAGGTTGATACACGCAGTCATTCAGCATCTCATAGAAACGCGGGTTGGGCAGGCGGGTTATGCGTGTGCCGAGTATGCCCTCAGCATAGGTCAGGTAATCCTCTACGAACTCCAGATCAGGCACGAGGTAGTAATAAAACGGCGTGATCTTGGCCGGATCGAAATGCTCTCGAATGCCGAGCCAGGCCGCCCATGCGTCTTTGCCCCCGCTGAACGACAAAAGTATATGGCCGTCGGGGGTGCGCTCCTGCACATACCTGATGATGTCAGCATGGGGCATGGTTTTGTCGATCACATGCACCTCCACAGTAGTAAATTTCGCATAGAAACAGCCCCTACGCCTCGTTTTTGTCTTTGCCGGAGGAGGGTTCATATTCGCCATCGAAAAGAGCCTTTACCGGCACGTCAAGGGCATGCGCGATGCGCCCCAAGGTAGAAAGGCGGCATTCGGAGATATCAACGTCAGAACGAGCCTTATGTAGCGTCGCGCTCGAAAGGCCAGATACCGCAACGATATCCCGAATAGTCACATCCTTGTCTTTCATTATCTCTTTGATTTTACTTGTAAACATAACAAACGCTCTATTCTTGTTTTAGTAACGTGAGTTTTTACTTGACCTCTTTGCCTCACGATATTAAAACAGAGTCGTTGAAAGCGCAATACACAAGAAACAGCCCCGGCGGGTACAGCGAATACCGCGCCAGGGCCTGACCAGACAGCACACAGGAGGTGCTACCATGGCTACACAAAACTTATCGGCTCAGGCAGCGGAAGGCAATACCCCCGAACCCAAATACTGCACCCGCTACGGCGTCATGACGGCCAGCGACGCGGCGCTTGATCTGCTCGACCGGGCGCGCTTCCGAGCGGCGTTCATCGGTACGATGCTCAAGGCCTGCGGAAAAGACGGCTACGACGTCACGCCCGGCAAGATATCCGACATGCCGGAGGTGAAGTCATGAGCAAAACCGCCGCAAAAGCCACACAGCAGGCTCAGAGCCTGGTTCACCTCACGCAAGAGATAGAGCACTTGCGCTGGACAGTTGATAGCTTAACCAGGAGAAACGAAATACTTGAAACCCTGAACGCCTCATACGAAGAAAGACTTAGCCTGCACCGCCAGTTGGGCCACATCAGCAGCGCTCCAAAAGACGCCGAACCACCCCCCGCATGGGCGAACAGTATCGAAGGACCGATCCAATGAACGAGGCGGCTGATACTCTGAACCCTTGACGCCACAACAGCCTGATAAAACCTGCCCCCCGGCCCTGCTTCCTTCATGGAGGCGGGGCTTTCTCATTTTCCGGCAGGATGACTGCGAAGGCGGAATGCAGACTCGAACTCCCACAATTTTGCGATATTCGGACACGAACTTTTGCGTGTCTGTGTTCGGCTGTGTTCCGGCTGCTCTCTTCGGGGTTCCAAGGGGCTTGCCCCTGGCCAGCGCCCGGCAGTGGGTGTGCCCACAACGGGTAGGCTGGCTCTCTTCGGTGGCGCCGGGCAGGGTCACGAATAATGCCACAGATACCCCATTGACATTTAGCTTATGATTGCTTATAAAAACTTATGAACAGCATCGAGTGGACAACCAAGGCATTACGGCAAGCACGGAAGCTCCCGCCAACTGTTCAGGGAGACATTGCCGAGGCGGTTGATACCCTCCGCAGTTGGCCGCATGTTGAGCAGATCAAGGCGCTGGTGGGGAAACCCGGCTACCGGTTGCGTGTAGGCCGTTATCGAGTGCTGTTCACAATTCATGCCGGTATCCCGCTGGTGGTTCGCATAGAGGAGGTCAAGAAGCGCGATGAGCATACCTACTAATCATCAAGTTATCACGCACCAGGGCGTACCTGTGGCTGTTGTGGTGCCCTATGAGGAGTACGCCGCCGCTTTTGGCCGTGACGCAGTGCAGGAAGCCACAGATCCCACCGTTCCGCATGAGGTTGCGTCCCGTGTTCTGAAAGAGCAGATATCCCCCATCCGCGCATGGCGTGAGTACCTGGGATTGACTCAGGCTGATGTGGCCGCCCGCATGGAGGTATCACAGTCCGCCTTTGCCCAGATGGAAGCCCCTGAAGCCAGGCCGCGCATGAACACCTTGAAAAAGGTAGCCGCCGCCCTGGGGGTTGCTCCTGACCAGTTGAGGTGGTAATCCTGCACGGAGGAAGAGACACCCCCGGCCATGATGCACCGAAAGCGTGTGGGGGTAACTTTCGGGGTAACTATAAAAATATGCACCATGGCATACGTTTAATTTCAATATGATAGCATGACCTGAAGAGTCTCCCCTTCGCACCATAAGACTGTAAGGGTTGTAGCTAACTAGCTGTAACCCTTATTCTTTTTTCTCTCTCCAAGGGTTCAGCCGTGGCTGAAAATCCCTGATGGGTCCAAAGGGGTCCAAACAGGGGTCCAACCTGCCCTCCGGCACGGGGTTCGCCATGACCCAAACCCTTACTTCCGTCCAGGCATGCGGGAAGCCTGCGAACTCCCACTCCCATGCGCCTTCCTATCTTTACCGGAAACGGAATATCTACTACTTTCGGTATGTGATTCCCAAAAACATGCGGGAATCACTCGGCGGCACGGAAATACGGCTCAGCCTGCGCACCGGGTACGTCCGCGAAGCAAAGCCGCTGGCGGACAGGATGCATGATGCGTTGCGCATCGACTTGCAAGGACAACTGATGCTTACCCTTCAGGAAATCAAAAAACGTCTGGCGGCGCTCGTGACCAATCTAGCCGAGCTTCAGGCGGCCACGTTTGAAACGATGGAGAGCGACCCGCTCTATGGGGATGCTGACGTTGCGCCGTCCGCTAAAGAGTTGCGGTACAAGCAAAAAGCCTTGTATCAGGACAGGCGGCGGCAGGAAGACGTATATGAACGTTGGCTGATCGAGAAACTGCACGGCCCTCTTCTGTCCTCCATCACGACCGAGAAATACCATGAGCTTTTGGACAGACCGTTCAAATCGGAATATTTTTTCGCGTTATACACGGAGCGTCACGCCGCCTTTCTGGTGAATAGGGGCTTTTTTTCAAAAGAAGAGATTGAGGAGAACAAGGCCGTTATCGGCAAAGCCCTGATGCAAGCCTGCCTCATGTTTAACGATTATGTCGTCGCGGACGAGGACGGCAAGACCGTTGAAGCGCAAAAAATCCTTGCCGATTATCTGGCGACAGCCAATCCGCCTCTCGTCCCTGCGGCATCTCAGCCACCGCCGCCAGCACCTCCAAAACTCTTCTATTCCGAAGCCGTGGAGAGGTATATTTCCGCCAAACTCCGGGAAAACGCCTGGAAGCCACACAATGTGCCGGACATACGGACCAGACTGCTCAACTTCGTCGAGATCAAAGGAGACATGCCGATTGAGGATATTTCCCGCCAGGACATGCGTTCCTTCATGGAAATTTTGCAAAAGCTCCCGCCGCATCGCAACAAAGGGAAAAGATATGCCGGGAAAAGCATCGCGGAAATTCTGGCGATGAACCCCGAACAAACGCTGAACGTCGCGACCATAAACACCGCTGTTGAAGCTGTGGGCAGTCTGCTTGAGTGGTATGTGAGGGAAGGCGTTCTTGACAGGAACCCGGCCAAGGGATTGCAGGTCAAGGACACCCGACAGGCCATCGACCTGCGGGAAGCGTTTTCGCGGGATGATCTGGAACGTATATTTGTTCATCCCAAGTTCACGCAGGGCAAATTCAAATTTCCCGCCTACTTCTGGATACCTCTTATCGGACTTTTCACCGGCATGCGTCTTGAGGAAATCGCGCAACTCTTTTGCAAGGATACCTACCAGGACAAAGATAGCTTGTTGTGGGTCATTGATGTGAACGACATCGGCCAGGATGAGCTTGGGCTCGGTAAAAGTCTGAAAAACAAAAACGCTCACAGGCGAATACCCGTTCACCAGACCCTGGTGGAGCTTGGGTTGCCGGAATATCGGACGCAGGTTGCGAAGGCCAAACATATCCGCCTGTTCCCCGAACTCAAAAGAACGGCCAAAACGCCAAAACTCGGCAAACAGCCAGGAAAACAATTCAGCGCCGTGGTTAATGAGGTATTGGGCAATTCTGGGAAGAAATCATTCCACTCCCTCCGTCACACCTTTGCGGATTTTTATAAGCAAAAAGGCTTGCAAACAGACTTTTTCCGGCAGTTGTATGGGCATGACACCCCGGAGCTTGCCGCCAAACAATACGGCTCAAGATTTCCGATAGAACTACAGTATGCAAAAGTCATTGAGAAATTGGATTACGGGTAGTGTCCAGAATTTTTCGCACATTTTGTAGTAGCCAAGTAATGTCGGTTTTGGCGGTGCCTTGAGGAGTCGGCGCGGGCCTTGCGAGCGATATCCCTCAAATATATCGCGGCTG
>JAITHT010000058.1 GCA_031279825.1 Desulfovibrio sp.
CCCATCGTCAGCGTGGACACCGGCTTCCTGCCCACCCACTTCGGCGCGCGCGACGCGGCCATCTCCACCAAGGGAGCGGTCATGGGCAGCGGCACCGGCACCTGGGGCGTGGGCGTGCAGATCGCCAAGGTCAGCTTCGTCAAGGATCTGACCCACAAGATCAAACTGGCCTACTATCAGGGCACAAATGACAGCAAGATCATTAAAGATCAGTACATCTTCCCCTCCACCAGGAACTGCAACGACATGTACCTGACGGACAAGGACCACGCCTGGGAAGTCAACTTCGATCATGAGTACAAGATTTACGAAAATCTGACCGCCATGCTCGAACTCGGCTACATCAACCTGGACCTGAACCGCGGCACGTGGGGCCGCAACGGCTACGGCAGCGACGGCGACCGCAACAACAGCGCCTGGAAGGCCCAGGTCCTGTTCCGCTACAGCTTCTAGCCCGCGCCCCGCGCATTCGCCTTATAGCGGGGGCCTTGCGGCCCCCGCTTTTTTTTTTGTGCGGAGCTCGGCAACGACGGTCCACTCCGGCGCTTGCCGGCGGCGATGCATGCCGCCCGCGCCGTTGTGGATATCGCGGGCGCGGGGGATCACCCCCTGCCGGGGGAGCCCGAGGGGGCGCCGCCTCCCCGGAATCCTCCTCCCGCGCTTTGTCCGCGCTTTACGCGCGCCAGCACGGCGTCGATGACGGAGAGTTTCTCGCTTTCCTGCCCCGGCAGCAGGTGGGCGTAGCGCAGAGTCATGTCGATATGCCTGTGCCGCATGAGCTTTTGCAGTTCAAGCAGGGAGACCTTGCCGGACTGGGCCAGCCAGGAGGCGAAGGTATGCCGGAAGGTGTGAAAGGTCACGGCGTACAGGGAATCCCCGTCTTCGGGAGCGAGTCCCAGCTTTCGCACCGCCCGGCCGAAGACGGGGGGAATTCTGGTAAAGGCCTTGCCGCCCGGAGGCTTCTGGAACATGGCCTCGCCCGGCGCCCTGTCGTAGGCGGCGAGCATGGCGGTCATATCCGCGGGAATGCGCAGGGCGGCCCTTGCGCCGCCTTTGCTGATGATATGGAGAACGTCGGCATGGGCGGCGAGGTCCCGCCCTTTGAGCTTGAAGAGTTCCGTCGCCCGCAGGCCGGTGCGGAGCGAGAGCAGGGCCATGTCGTGAAGCTGGGGCATGCGGCCGTCCAGTTCGGCAAGCAGGGCTCCGGCTTCTTCAGGCGTAAAGAAGCGCAGGCGCCTGTTGTTGACCTTCAGGGCCTCCCAGGCGCCGCCGCGTTTCGTGGAAAACGGATTGCCCCCGCGCCACAGTCCCGACGCTATCGCCCGGTTCACCGCCGCGCGGACAAAGGCGAAGAGTTCGTTGACGCTTTGCGCGGCAAGCAGCCTGCCGCCCTTCTTCCCCCCGCCGGAACCGGCAGCGGGGATTTGCATCAACTCCCCCCTGATGCCCGCGAGCAGGGCCGGGGTCACCTCGGCAAGGGGCACGTCGTGCAGACTGGCGCGCAGATGCCGCCGGTATTGGGGGAGACGCCCGAGTATGGAACTGCGGACGCTTTCCGCCCAGGCGGCGTAAGCGTCAACGGCGTCTCCCACGGTAAAGTCCGCAAGGCGGACGGGATTGATCCCCGCCCTGAGATCGGCGATGAAAGCCGCCCTGGCGGCCCGCGCCGTTTGGGGGCAAACCCCCTCGCTGCGCCTGCCCACGGTCTTCCAGTGCCCCTTGCCGTCCCTGCCGGAATACCAGAAGCAGTACACACGGTCCGCCTTGCCGGTACGCGGGTCGCGCCTGGCGGAAGAGCGGTAAAAAACGCCTTCGAATCTGGTTTTGATAAATTTTCTTCCGCCTGTTCCGCTCATAGCGTAAAAATACGGGGCGGCGGGGGGAAAGGCAAGAAACTTATCCGGAACTTATCCATCGCGCCATGACCTGCTAACGCCGTGAGACGCCGGCCGGCGCCTGCGCCGCCGGTTGACGGACTTGTCAACGTCGATAAGGCGGCATGGGCCGGGAGATCCATGCGTCCCGCGCTCGGGCGGGGAGGCCGTCACAGGATAAGCATGGCATCGCCGTAAGAGAAAAATCGAAATCCCCCGGCAACGGCCTCCCGGTAGGCGCGCAACAGGCGCTCCCGGCCGGCCAGGGCGGCCGCGAGCATGAGCAGGGAAGACCCCGGCAGGTGGAAGTTGGTAATCAGCCCGTCAACGACCCCTATGGGTCTGCCGGGATGGATGAAGGCGCGTATCCAGCCGGCAAAGGCCATGCCGCCGGGGGGGAGAGCCGCATCGTTCCCCCGCCCGGCGATGGCCCGCGCGGCCGCGCGCGAAGCGGCGAGCTCCGCGGGCTTTTCCGGCTCCCGCCCGCCCGCGGCGGCGAAGAGATCCGGCCTGAGTTCGCGCGCGCCTTCCAGAATCCTGGCCGAGGTCGTGCCCACGGCGATAACCGCCCGGCCTTCGGCCTTCGCCCTGAGCACGGCGGCCAGGGTCCGCTCCGGCAGTTCGGCGTATTCGGCGTGCATGACGTGATCGCGGATGTCGGGGCAGCGCACCGGGCTGAAGGTGCCGTACCCCACATGCAGCGTGGCCTCCTCCCATTCCCGGCCGGAGCGGACGAGGCCGTCGCGCAGGGCCGGGGTAAGATGCAACCCGGCCGTGGGCGCGGCCACGGAACCCGCCTTGTCGGCCCGCGCGTAAACGGTCTGGTAACGTTCCCTGTCGGGCGCCCGTTCTTCTCCGGAAGAGGATGCCGTATCTCCCCGTTCCGCGCGCCGTATATAGGGCGGCAGGGGGATCTCGCCGACTTCCTCCAGCAGCGCGCGCAAATCGCCGCGCCAGCGCAGGAGTATGCGGCAGCGCCCGAAAGGGCCGTGCTCCGCGAGGCGCGCCTCCATGTCCGGAGAAAAACGCATAAGGCCGCCCCGGGGAATTTTTCGCGCCGGGCGCAGCAGGGCCTCGGCTTCGGCCTCCCGCCAGCCGCCGCGAGGCGCGGCGGCGAACACGGCGGGAACGGCTTCGCGAGTCAGAGGCGCGCCTTCAATCAGGGGGAGGGGCGTCAGGAGCAGGCACTCCAGACTGCCGCCGCCCGGACGGCGGCCGCGCAGCCTGGCGGGCACGACCCGTGAATTGTTGGCGACCAGCAGGCAGCCTTCCGGCAGATAGCGGAGCCAGTCGGCAAAGGCGGCCTGCGCCGGGGCGTCTTCGCCCCGGCGCAGGATCATGAGACGCGAGCCGGAACGCTCGACGGCGGGATATTGGGCGACAAGCGCTTCCGGCAGGTCGAAATCATACGCGCTCAAACGGAAATCCGGATTGTCCGGCTCCCCGGCCGCCCTTTCCCCCAAAGCCGATCCCCGGCGGCGGATCACAGGCGGGTATCCGTAACGCGCAGGGATTTGCCGAAGGAGCGGGGCAGCGCGCCCGGCTCGGTCGTCTCCACCTCGGCGGCGACGAGCACGCGCGAACGCAGCTTTTCCGCCACTTGCGCGCGCAGGGCCGCATCGCCGCCGGCGCCCGCCCCGGGCGCGCGTTCCACGCGCAGGCGCATGAAGTCGCGCCCCCGCTCCCGGCTGAGGTGGATATGATATTCCGAACCCAGTTCCGGAAAGTCCTGGAGCACGTCGGCGATCTGTCCGGGGTAGACGTTGACCCCCCTGAAGATAATCATATCGTCGGAGCGCCCGAGAATATGGTCGTGGCGGGGCATGGAACAGCCGCAGGAACAGGGGGAAGGGAGCAGGCGGCAGAGATCCCGGGTGCGGTAGCGGATGAGGGGACTGGCCTCCTTGCACAGGCTGGTGACGACCATTTCACCCGTTTCGCCGGGAGCGACCGGCATAAGGGTGGCGGGGTCGAGAATTTCGACGAGAAAGAGATCTCCCCAGTAATGCAGGCCTTCATGGGCGCGGCATTCAAGGGCGGAGCCGGGTCCGTACATTTCGGTCATGCCGCCTATGTCGAAACTCTCCCCGATGCCGAGGGCGCGCTCAAAGGCGCGGCGCATCTTGAGACTGTGGCCTTCGGCCCCGAAAATCGCCGTACGCAGCCTGACCCCGCCGGCAAGGCCGCGGCGCTGCACCTCCTCGCCCATGAGCAGGGCCATGGAGGCGGTGCTGCACAGGCAGGTGCTGCCGAGATCCGTCAGCATTTGCAGGTGGATATCCAGATTGCCCGCGCCCACGGGGATGGCCAGCGCCCCGAATTTTTCGCAGCCGAGTTGAAAGCCCGCTCCGGCGGTCCACAAACCGTAGCCCACGGCGATCTGCACGCGATCCCGCGGCGTGAGCCCGGCCATTTCAAAGCAGCGCGCCATTTGCAGGGCGAAGGTATCCACATCCTTCCGGCTGTACGCGAGAATCTTGCGCTTGCCCGTGGTGCCTGAAGAAGCGTGCACGCGCACGACCGCGCTTTCCGGCACGGAAAGCAGCGGCAGGGGATAGCCGAGACGCAGATCCTCGCCGGTGGTCAGCGGCAGGATGCCCACATCGTCCAGGCTTCGCACGTCGCGGGGGTCCACGCCCGCCTCCCTGAACTTGTCGCGGTACTGGGGACTGCGGGCAAAGGCATGCAGCACGGTCCAGCGCAGGCCGTCCTCCTGGATGCGCAGCATCTCCTCCTGACTGTACTGGGGAATAAACCGATACATGCTGGCTCCTTGCGAATGCGCCGTCGGGATACCGACAATTTTTCAGGCGTTGCCCGGACCCCGCCCCGGACGGCCTTCTCGATACACGCGTTTCCGGCGTTGCTTATGGAAGGGTTTGTGGAGTATACTCAACGGCGCGGAAGTACCACGAAGCGGACGCTCCGTCCAGAGCGCCGGGCTTGAGGGCGGACCGTCCGCGCCGCCGGAAAAGCAAAGCGACGCGCTATCCATAACATGACGGGAGAAAAGGGCATGCGTATTCTGATTATAGGCTCGGGAGGCCGGGAACACGCCCTGGCATGGAAGCTGCGCCAACGCGCCGACAAGCCGGAATTGTTCATCGCCCCCGGCAACGGCGGCACCGCCCTTGAGGGAGAAAACGTCCCCGTGCCCGACGGGGATATCCCCGCGCTGATGCGCTGCATCCGGGAAAAAGCCGTTGATTTCGTCATTCCCGGCCCGGAACTCTCCCTGGTCAGGGGCATTGTCGATGCCTGCCGGGAGGCGGGCGTGCCCTGTTTCGGCCCGGAACGCAAGGCGGCCATGCTGGAAGGCTCCAAGGCCTTCGCCAAGGAGATCATGCGGGAAGCCGGCGTGCCCACGGCGGATTTTCGCGTGTTCGACGACCATGACGCGGCGGCCCGCTACGTGAGGGAAAGAAACCGCCCCCTGGTGATCAAGGCCGACGGCCTGGCCGCGGGCAAGGGGGTGGTGGTGGCCGAAGACGCCGCAACGGCCCTTAACGCCCTGCGCGGTATGATGATAGACGGAATTTTCGGCCCGGCGGGCGAAACCGTGCTCATTGAAGAGCTTCTGACGGGCGAGGAGGTTTCGTTTCTGGCCTTCTGCCAGGGGGAGGCCGTTGTTCCCCTGCCTTCCGCCCAGGATCACAAGGCTGTTTTCGACGGCGACGCCGGCCCCAACACCGGCGGCATGGGCGCGTACAGCCCCGCCCCGCTGCTTTCCGAAGATCGGCACGAGGACATGGCGCGCCGCGTCATCCGCCCGGTGCTGCGCGCGCTGCGAAAACGCGGCTGCCCCTTTTCCGGCGTGCTGTATGCCGGCCTGATGATGACCGGCGACGGCCCGAAGGTGCTGGAATTCAACACGCGTTTCGGCGACCCCGAGTGCCAGCCCCTGCTCATGCGCCTGGAGGACGATCTGCTGGACGTGATGCTGGCCTGCGCCCGGGGCCGCCTTGAAGAAAGGCCCCTGCGCTTCACGCCGCAAAGCTCGCTGTGCGTGGTTCTGGCGGCGCGGGGCTACCCGGGCGGCTATCCTTCGGGCATGATCATCAACGGCATCGACCGGGCGGAAGAAAGCCTGCCCGGCATGGTCAAGGTTTTTCAGGCGGGCACGCGGCTCGCGGAGGGCTCCCTCCTCGCCTCGGGCGGCCGGGTGCTGGGGGTCACCGCCCTCGGCGCGGATCTGGGAGAAGCCCGTCACAACGCCTATGCGGCTATGGAGCATATCCGCATGGAGCATGGGCATTTCCGCCGCGACATCGGCGCCAGGGGGCTGCGCTGACGAGCCGGGTGCCCCCCCGCTATTCTTCCTCTTTTGTTTTCCTGTATTCCGCCACCACTTTTTCCACTACCGGCTGAGGCGCTTCCTCGTAGTGGGAAAACTCCATGGTGAAGCTTCCCTGCCCGCCGGTCATGGAACGCAGATCCGGGGCGTAGCGCAGTATCTCGTTCATGGGCACCTGGGCTTTGATTTCCGTTATGCCGGCCATGGAATCGGACCCGGAAACCTTGCCCCGGCGGCCCGAAAGATCGCCGATGACGTCTCCCATATTCTCGTCGGGAATGGAAATAGTCAACGTCACCACAGGTTCCAGCAGGGCGGGTCTGCACGTTTCCATGGCCTTTTTGAAAGCCAGGGAACCGGCGATTTTAAAGGCCATTTCCGATGAATCCACGGTATGGTAGGTGCCGTCGTAGAGTCTGGCCTTAAAGTCCACCATGGGGTAGCCGGCCAGAAAGCCGCGGGCGCCCGCCTCCTGAATGCCTTTGTCCACGGCGGGGATATACTGGCGGGGCACGACGCCCCCCACAACCCCGTCTTCAAACTGATAGCCGCCGCCGCGTTCAAGGGGTGAAAATTCCACCCAGCAGTCGCCGAACTGCCCGCGCCCGCCGCTCTGCTTTTTGTGGCGTCCCTGCACCTGCGCCGAGGCCCGTATGGTTTCCCGGTAGGGCACCTTGGGCGTTTTCAGGAGTATGTCCACTTTGTAGCGGCGCCTGGCCTTTTCCACGGACGTTTCAATATGCATCTGCCCCATGCCGGAAACAAGAATGTCGCCGGTTTCCTCATCCCTGGACAGTTTCAGGGTAACGTCCTCTTCCAGAAGGCGCTGCACCGCGGCGAACACCTTGTCCTCCTCCCCTCTTTCTTTGGGGGCGAGGGCGTAAGATATGAGCTGCGGCGGCAGTTCCGGAGCCTTGAGGGCAAAGGCCAGCTTGTCGTCGCTCAAGGTGTCCCCGGTATGGGTGTTTTTAAGCTTGGCCAGGGCGACAAGAGCGCCCGGCCCCATGCTTTCTTTCGTCTGGGTCTGTGTTTTGCCGTTCAGGAGCACGGGCGCGCCCAGGCGTTCATTTTCGCCGCTGCTCATGTTTTTAAGCGTGCTGTCGCTGCCGACGCTGCCGGAAAGGATGCGCGCCACGCTGAGTTGTCCGGCAAAAGCGTCGGAAACGGTTTTGCACACAAAGCAGACCGCCGGACCGGTTTCGGAAGGGGAGAGTTCTTTTCCGTCAACGCCTTTGAAGGGAGAGCGCTCAAGGCCGGAAGGAAACAATTTTTCGACGGCGTCCAACACAATGCCGGCGCCTTTGTTTTCCAGACCGGAAAGCGCCACGACCGGCGTCAGCAAGCGCTTGAGCACGCCCGTCCGCAGGCCCCCGGCGATTTCTTCCGGCGTCAGTTCGCCGGATTCCAAATATTTTTCCATAAGCGCGTCGTCGCTTTCCGCTATATTCTCCACGGCGGTTTCACGCAGCGAACTCATCTCGTCCGCCATACCGGGCGGGATGTCGCCGGGGGTCACGCCGCCGTCGGCATTGAAGAACAGGGCTCTGGCGCCGAGCACATCGACCACGCCCGTAAATTCCGCAGCCGCGCCGATGGGGGCGTAGAGCAGGACAGTACGCATGCCCAGTACGGCCGCAAGGCCGGCGTAGGCGGCGGAAAAATCCGCCCGATCGCGGTCAAGCTTGGTTATCGCGCAGCAGGCGGGAATCTCCGCCTTTCGTACGGCAAGCCACTGCCGTTTGGTCAAAGGGCGCACGCCGTCCACCGCGTCTATAACAAATACGGCCGCGTCAACCCCGGTCAGCACCATATCCATGTCGCCCACAAAGTTGCCGTCTCCCGGCGTATCCACCAGAAAATGCCGCGCATTGCCCCGGCTGAACGTGGCGAAACCGGGCTGAATACTGCCCCGGCGCTTGATTTCTTCCGGCTCGAAGTCAAGCGCGGTGTTGCCGTCTTCAATTTTTCCGAGACGGTTGATCACCCCCGCATGCAACAGAAGCATTTCCGCAAGGGTTGTCTTGCCGCATCCGCCGGTACCGACAAGCGCGTAGGTTCTCTGTGCGTGAATGGCGCTCGACATAGCTTACTCCCTGAAAGTAACAGTGTCATAAAACAACCGAACCCCGCGTCAGCGGGAGATGCGTTCCAAGCCGGTCAGTATGCGCGAAAGAGGCGGGCTTATCCCACATTCCGGTCACTGTAGAGAGACTTGAGCGATCTTGTCAAGACGCCCGGCCGGCCTTCGCGGGCATTCGCACGCGCGGCGGGCGTTTGCCGGGCAAAGAGAAGGCTTGTGCCGGAAACGTATTCCCATTACACTCCATAACCTCGTCACGGCGCCGTCAAAACTATTGACGGACATAGGTTATTTGGCGTAATCGCCAAGAGATCTTCGCGTTCGTGCGGAGGGATAGGGAGTCGTGTCCGTTTATGGGCCGGCATTGCAGAATTCTTACGCGCACAGGAGCCGATTGTGAGTGACTTGCCATCCGTATTGCCAGGAATAGACATCGCCACCGGTTTAAGCAGGGTGGCCGGCAACAAAAAACTCTACCTCAAGCTTTTACGCCATGTGGCGACGGACGTTCCCGCCACCCTGGAAAAACTCTCCGCCGCCGTCGCGGGCAAGGACGCCCATGCGGTGCGTGAGATAGCCCACTCGCTTAAAGGGGCGTCGGCCAACCTTTCCATTACCGATGTCGCGGCGTCGGCCGAACATCTGGAGTCCGCCGCCAAGGAAGAAGATTTCGCGGCGATTGCGACGCACGTTACCGGCCTGGAAGAGGTGCTGCAGCGGTATGTCGCCATAATCGCCACGCTCGGCGACCTGTGAGGCTTAAAGAGGCGGACGTCTCGCAGCCGCCGGAAGGGCGCGAGCCGTCTTTTTGCGAACGGGCTTCGGGGGCCGGTCTTGCATCGTGTCCGTTGACCTTACGGGCCTTGCCCGCTGTAAACGGCAACCTCCGCTACAAAGACGCCTTTTAACCATCAGGGGTTTTCATGGGGGCTTGCGCACTGTCGGCGCTCACCCTGCGTCAGCTTATTGAACACAGCGCCGTCCGTTTTCCCGAAAGGCCGGCTGTTTCCGACTTCGGCGATATCCCCTTAACATACAGGGAATTTTACGAATCCGTGCGGGGCCTCTCTCATTGGCTGAGCGAGCGGGGCATCGTTTTCGGCGATACCGTCGCCATTCTGGCGGAAAACTCCGCCCACTGGGCCGTCGCCTATTTCGCCGTCACGACCATGGGCGCCGTGGCCGTGCCTATTCTTACGGAATTTCACGGCGATGCCGTTGTCCACATCCTCCGCCATTCGGAAGCCAAAAGCGTATTCGTTTCGGAAAAACTGTTCCCCAAAATCGAAGACGCCGACCTTGCGCCCGCTCCTTTGATCATCAGCCTGGAAACCTTTTTGCCCATCAGCCGGAACACGCCGCGCGACACACTCAAAAACCTGAAGAACAAGGGCGTGCGAGAATTCCGCAGACTGAAGGATCTGGCCATGCGTTTCGCCCTCCAGACGCCTGAGGAACCGGGCGAGGACGATTTGGCCGCCATTATCTATACCTCCGGCACCACCGGACACTCCAAAGGGGTGATGCTCACCCACAAAAATATCGTCTCCAACGTTGCCGCCGTGTATGACGTGGTTACCATCACGGAACAGGATCGCATGCTTTCCATCCTTCCCCTGTCCCATACCTTCGCCTGCACCGTGGGTCTGATTCTGCCGCTCCTGTACGGCATGCACGTGTATTTTCTGGACAAGCCCCCGACGGCCCGGGTGCTCCTGCCCGCGATGGCCGAAATCCGGCCCACGGTCATGCTCGCCGTGCCGCTGATCATGGAAAAAATATTCAAAACGGGTGTACTGCCCAAATTGACGGGCAATGCG
Source organism: Desulfovibrio sp. (assembly GCA_031279825.1). Classification (GTDB taxonomy): domain Bacteria; phylum Desulfobacterota; class Desulfovibrionia; order Desulfovibrionales; family Desulfovibrionaceae; genus Frigididesulfovibrio. The sequence continues at coordinate 10,069 of JAITHT010000058.1, forward strand.
ATCTCCAAATTTCTGTATACGATTCCGTTTATCCGCAAAGCCATGCACGCGATGGCCGGCAGGAAACTGCGGGCCGATTTCGGCGGCAGGCTCCGGATCATGGCTATCGGAGGGGCGCCGCTGGCGGCTGACGCCGAATGTTTTCTGCGCGAGGCGGACTTTCCTTTCACCATAGGCTACGGGCTGACCGAATCCTCGCCCATCCTCACCGGCACGGCCCCGGGGGACGCCCGACCGGCCAGCGCGGGCAAGCCCCTCAGAGACATCTCCATCCGTCTCGACAATGTGAACCCCGTTACCGGCGAAGGCGAAATTCTCGCCAAAGGGCCGAACATCATGCGCGGCTACTTCAAGCTGCCGGAAATGACCGGCGAAGTCCTCTCCGAAGACGGCTGGCTGCGCACCGGCGACCTCGGCTCCCTTGACGAAGACGGCTATATCTACATTAAAGGGCGCTCCAAGAACGTCGTCATCGGTCCGAGCGGCGAGAACATTTACCCGGAAGAAATAGAGTCCCTCTTCTTTTCTTCGCCCTATGTGCTTGAGGTCCTTGTGTATCAGCACGAAGCCAAACTCACCGCCAGAGTGCATCTTGACAGCGCCAAACTTGACGGACTTTTCGCCAACGTTCCGACCGGAGAAACGGACAGCAAGCGTCAGGTTCTGCTTGAAGACATCAGGAGTTCCGTCAACCTCAAGGTTTCTTCTTTCGCCCGCATTCTCAAAATCATCGAACAGCCGGAGCCCTTTGAAAGAACGCCCACACAAAAGATAAAGCGATACCTGTACGTCGATTCCTGACGGTCGAATACGATACAAAGCCCGCCTCACAATTTCCCTAGTTTTCGCCGTCAACGACGAACGCGGCATATCAAGGCCGATCCGCTTATGTATTTTTTACAATGAGGCTCCGGAAGCCGGGGCGGAGTCAGCCGGAGGAGAGAGCCGGCTGTGGATTGCAACAAACCTGGAACATACGGGAATACGCATGACGGACGCCACCCTGTCGCAAGAGATTGACAAACGCCGGACCTTCGGCATTGTAAGCCACCCGGATGCGGGCAAAACCACGCTGACGGAAAAACTGCTGCTTTTCGGCGGCGCCATCCAGCTCGCGGGATCGGTGAAGGCCAGAAAAGCGGCCCGTCACGCCACGTCCGACTGGATGGCCATGGAAAAGGAGCGGGGAATCTCGGTCACCACCTCGGTAATGCGCTTCCGCTACGGCGATTATGAGGTAAATCTGCTGGATACTCCCGGGCACCAGGATTTTTCCGAAGACACGTACAGAGTGCTGACGGCCGTCGATTCCGCCCTGCTGGTCATCGACTCCTCCAAAGGAGTGGAAGCGCAGACGAAAAAACTGATGGACGTATGCCGCATGCGCAAGACTCCCATCATCACCTTTATCAACAAACTTGACCGCGAAGGGCTTTCTCCCCTCGAAGCCATGGCGGACATAGAGGCGCATCTTCACATTGAATGCGCTCCCATGACCTGGCCGGTGGGTATGGGGACGCGTTTCAAAGGCGTTTACGACATACCCAACGGAGAGTTGCGTCTGTTTTCTCCCACTCACGGCGGCAAGGCGCAGGAGGCGAGGATAATCATCCGGGGAAAGGACGACCCTCAACTGGACGTCCACCTTGGGGAACAGGCCGGGACGCTACGGGCGGATCTGGCGCTTCTGGAGGCGGCCGGCACGCCCTTCAGCCCGGATCTCTATCTCCGGGGAGAACAGACCCCGGTCTTTTTCGGCAGCGCCGTCAACAACTTCGGCGTACGGGAACTTCTGGATACCTTTGTCGCCCTGGCGCCCGGACCGCAACCGCGTCCCGCCGTGGACGCCTCCGGAGAAAAACGCCCGGTGCCGCCCGACGACAAAGAATTTTCCGGCGTGGTCTTTAAGATACAGGCCAATATGGACAAAGCGCACAGAGATCGCATGGCCTTTATGCGCATCTGCTCGGGCCGTTTCACGCGGGGCATGAAATTGCGGCATCACCGCACGGGCAAGGATATGGCCATTTCCAACGCTCTCATTTTCATGGCCCAGGATCGGACCGGGGTGGAAGCCGCTTACCCGGGTGATATAATAGGTATTCCCAACCACGGGGCCATTAAAATCGGCGACACCTTCACGGAAAAGACGCCTTTGAAGTTCGTCGGCATACCGAGCTTCGCTCCCGAGCACTTTCGCCGGGTGCGCCTGCGCAATCCGCTCAAAACGAAACAATTGCAAAAGGGGCTTGAGCAGCTTGCCGAAGAAGGGGCGGTACAGCTTTTCCGTCCTTTGGTCAACAACGACTATATTCTCGGCGCCGTGGGCATGCTCCAGTTTGACGTGATTGTTTCCCGCCTGTCCGAGGAATACGCCGTGGACGCCGGGTATGAAAACGTCGCCATCGCCACGGCCCGTTGGGTGACCGCCGACGATAAAAAGCGCTTTGAAGAATTCAAAGACTACTACAGACAGCACCTGGCCCTGGATGCCGAAGGCGCGCTCGCCTATCTGGCGCCCGACGTGTGGAAACTGGAATCCGCCATTGAGCGTTATCCGCATGTGGCATTTCATATGACCAGGGAGATTGGCTGAAGCGCCGCGGGCTTTTCGCCGGGACGCCCCGGGAAGCGCTTGACAGTGAAATTTTCGTTGTATATACACATAAAAGGCTATACGCGTCCCGCACGTATTCTCCGCGCCCACGAAATGAACAGAGGAAAAGCCATGCTTCGTCCCGAACGGCACAACGCTGCATTTGTGTCCGCTTTTTTTTGGGCAGCCCTGCTGCTGACTGCCTGCGACAATAAAACGGATCCCTATACGAATATCCCCACCGTCACCTATATGCAAAGCAGCCCCAAAAGCGTCACGCTGACCACGGAACTGCCCGGCCGCACCTCCGCTTTCATGATTTCCGAGGTGCGCCCCCAGGTAAGCGGCATCATTCTTGAGCGCCTGTTCGTCGAAGGCTCGGATGTCAAGCAGGGAGACGTGCTGTATCAGATCGATCCCGCATTATACCAGGCCGCCTACGATAACGCCAAGGCAACGCTCATGAAGGTCGAAGCCAACGCGGTGGCCGCCGGGCTTCTGGCGGAGCGCTACCGCCAGGTGGTCAAGGTCAACGCCGTCAGCAAGCAGGAATATGACAATGCCGAAGCGGCTTACGGACAGGCGCAGGCTGAAGTGGCGGCCGCCAAAGCGGCCCTGGACACGGCCGCCATCAATCTTGCCTATACCAGGGTAAAGGCTCCGGTGTCCGGCCGCATCGGCCGTTCCTCCGTCACCTCGGGCGCCCTGGTCACGCAGAACCAGCCCAACGCCCTGGCCATAATACAGCAGATCGACACCGTGTATGTGGACGTGACGCAGTCCAGCACGGAAATGCTGCGCCTCAAAAAGGCCTTCAGCAGCGGCGCGCTGAAGTCCAGCGGCGAAACGGCTCTGAAAGCCTCGTTGATCCTTGAGGACGGCGCCCCCTATCAACAGCGGATTATTCAGAAAGACCCCGTTTCCGGCAAGGGCATGACCGACGAAACCGGCAATCCCGTCTATACGCTTGAGCCCGTCACCGGAAGCCTGAAGTTTTCGGAGGCCACGGTGGAGCAGAGCACCGGCGCGGTCGCCATCCGGGCCGTGTTTCCCAACCCCGAGGGACTTCTGCTCCCCGGCATGTACGTGCGTACACTTCTTGAAGAGGGCGTCAACGACAAGGCCTTTCTCCTGCCGCAAAAAACGGTCGTCCGCAACAGCCGCGGCCTGCCGGTGGTCCAGGTGCTGACGAAAAACGCCACTCTCACGGATCAGGAAGAGGTCTACAACGTCACCCCGCGCATACTGGAACTGGACAGGGTCATAGACAATGAATGGCTGGTGACCGGCGGCATCAGGGAAGGGGACAAGGTCGTTCTGGAAGGATTGCAGAAAATCCGCCCGGGAATGCCGGTAAGAGGCGTACAGGCGCGGATTCCGGCGGGAGGCTCTCCCGACAGGGGCGCCGCCGCGAACGCAACCCGAGCCGGCGATTCCGCCAGCGGCAAATAACGAGGTGGTAAACGCCGTATGGCCCGTTTCTTTATCGACAGACCGATCTTCGCCTGGGTTATCGCCATCATCGTCATGATGGCCGGCGCATCAGCCATGTATACCCTGCCCATCGCGCAATATCCCCCCATCGCTCCGCCGGAAATCTCCATTGTCGCCTTCTATCCCGGCGCATCGGCCAAAACCATTGAAGATTCGGTGACGCAGGTCATTGAGCAGAAGATGAACGGCCTGGATCACCTGAACTACCTGTATTCCACCAGCGATTCCACAGGGCAGGTCAGCATCAATCTGTCCTTTGCGGCCGGCACCAATGCGGATATCGCGCAGGTGCAGGTGCAGAACAAGCTGCAACTGGCCATGCCCCTGCTGCCGGAGATGGTACAGCGCCAAGGTATCAGGGTGGTGAAGTCCACGCGAAACTTTCTTCTCGTCATCGGCTTCGTTTCCGAAAACGGCAGCATGAACGCCGTCGATATCAGCGATTATATAGCCGCCAACATCCAGGAACCCGTCAGCCGTATGCCGGGGGTCGGCGATATTACGGTGTTCGGCGCCCAGTACGCTATGCGCATCTGGTGCGATCCGGCCAAATTCGAGCAGTACCGGCTCATGCCGTCGGATGTGGCCCAGGCCGTGCAGGCCCAGAACAACCAGGTGGCCGGCGGGCAAATCGGCGGCCTGCCCGCCATGCCGGGGCAGCAGATAAGCGTTACCGTCAACGCCGCCAGCCGCTTTGAAACGGTGGAGCAGTTCGCCGAGATCATCCTGCGCGTCAATCCGGACGGATCGAGCCTGCGCCTTAAGGACGTGGCCCGCATAGAGCTTGACAGCGAGAACCCCAGCGTCACCAGCCGCTATAACGGCAATCCGGCCTCCGGTTTGGCCATCAAGCTGGCCAGCGGCGCCAACGCCCTGGAAACGGCTGACGTCGTCAAAAAACGCATAGAGGAGATGTCCGAGTTTTTCCCGAGCGGCCTCAAAGTGGTCTATCCGTACGACACCACGCCCTTCGTGCGTATTTCCATCCACGAAGTTTACAAAACGCTGGCCGAGGCCATCGTCCTCGTCTTTCTTGTCATGTACCTGTTTCTGCAGGACTTCAGGGCGACGCTCATTCCCACCATCGCCGTGCCGGTAGTGCTGCTGGGCACCTTCGGGGTTTTGTCCGCCGTCGGATTTTCCATCAATACGCTGACTATGTTCGCCATGGTTCTGGCCATCGGTCTTTTGGTGGACGACGCCATCGTGGTTGTGGAAAACGTCGAGCGCATAATGCGCGAAGAGCGCCTTCCGCCAAAGGAAGCGACCCGAAAATCCATGGGGCAGCTCACCGGCGCCCTGGTGGGCATAGCCCTGGTGCTTTCGGCGGTTTTCGTGCCCATGGCCTTTTTCGGCGGCTCCGTCGGCGCCATCTACAGGCAGTTTTCCGTTACCATCGTCTCCTCCATGGTTCTGTCGGTGCTTGTGGCCATGATCCTCACGCCGGCGCTGTGCGCCACCATACTCAAACCGCATACGGAGAACACCAGGGCGCAACAGGGCCTGTTCGGCAGATTCAACCGCTGGTTTGACGAACTGTCCTTTACCTATCAGAAGACGGTGCACCGCATGGTATTGAAACCCATGCGCTATCTGCTCGTCTATCTTCTGGCCGCCGGGCTTATGGCCTTTTTGTTTCTGCGCCTGCCCACCTCTTTTCTTCCCGATGAAGATCAGGGTATCCTCTTCGCCATGGCGCAGTTGCCTCCCGCCGCCTCCAAGGAACGCACCGCCGAAGTGATGAAAAAAGTGGAACAGCATTTTCTTGAGGATGAAAAAGACGCCGTGGCAGGCATGATGGCGGTCACCGGCTTCAGCTTCAGCGGCAACGGACAGAACGCCGGCATGGCCTTTATCCGCCTGAAGGACTGGAAGGATCGCGATGACAAAAAACTGCGTGTGCCCGCCATTCAGGCCAGGGCCATGGCCAAATTTTCCCGGGTCGCCGAAGCCATGATTTTTGTCTTTGCGCCGCCCGCCGTCATGGAACTGGGCAGCGCCACCGGCTTTGACTTCGAACTTATCGATCAGACAGGACAGGGACACGAAAAACTCATGGAAGCGCGCAACCAACTGCTGGGCATGGCCTCGCAGCATCCTGATCTGCGCAACGTCCGCCCCAACGGCCTCAACGACGTGGAACAGCATACCCTTGACATCGATCTGTCCAAGGCCGGAGCGCTCAGCTTGAACATCAGCGAAATATACGGCGCCATCTCCGCCTTTTGGGGCAGCGCTTACATAAACGACTTTCTGGACAGGGGCCGCACCAAAAAGGTCTATCTCCAGGCGGACGCCCCGTTTCGCATGCAGGCGGAAGACTTCAAACGCTATTACGCGCGTAACGCCAAAGGGGAAATGGTGCCTTTTTCCGCCTTTCTCTCAGGGCATGCCACCTACGGCTCTCCGCGGCTTGAGCGCTATAACGGACTGCCTTCCATGGAGATTCTCGGCGAAGCGACGCCGGGCAAAAGTTCCGGCCACGCCATGCGGGTTATGGAAGAACTGGTGAAGAAACTCCCCGCCGGCTTCGGTTTCTCCTGGACGGGACTGTCGCTGCAGGAACGGATGTCCGGCTCGCAAGCGCCGATGCTCTACGCCATATCCCTGATGGTCGTCTTCCTCTGTCTGGCCGCCCTGTATGAAAGCTGGTCCATTCCCTTTTCCGTCATGCTGGTGGTCCCTTTCGGCATAATCGGCGCCCTTGCCGGCGCCTACCTGCGGGGCATGAACAACGACGTGTACTTTCAGGTGGGCCTTCTCACCATCGTCGGCCTTTCCGCCAAAAACGCCATCCTGATCGTCGAATTCGCCAAAGAACTCGAAGAGAGCGGGCAGGAAGCCGTCGCGGCAGTGGTGCAGGCTGTGCGCCTGCGCCTGCGGCCCATCATCATGACCTCCATGGCCTTTATTCTCGGCGTACTTCCCCTGGTCATCAGCACCGGCGCCGGTTCGGGCAGCCAGAACGCCATCGGCACCGGCGTCATGGCCGGCATGATCGCGGCTACCTGGCTCGGGATTTATTATACCCCCGTCTTCTTTATCGTCATTCGTACAATCTTCAAAGTCAGGGTCAAGTCCCGCGATATCGCGGCATCGCGGACTCAGCACTCCGCACACGGAGAAAAGCATGCCCCGTAAGCTCCTCTCATTACCCGCAAAGGCTCTCTCCCTTGTCGTCTGTCTCGTCCCGCTGCTGGGCGCCTGCACCCTGGCTCCCTCCTATAAGCGGCCGGACATGCCCGTGCCCGACGCGTATATCCCTGGGGAACCGTTATCGGCGCAATCCGCGCGGGACGTCAACTGGCGGGACTTTTTCAGGGAGCCTTCCCTGCAAAAACTCATTGAACTGGCCCTGGCCAATAACCGGGATTTACGGGTGGCTCTGCTCAACATAGAAAAAATCCGCTCCCAGTACCATGTACAGCGGGCGGAACTCCTGCCCGCGGTGGCAGCCGCCGCCGGCTCCGACGCCCAACGCCTTCCCGCGGAATTCACCGGCGCGGGCGCGGCCGGCATCACCCGCCGCTACTCCGCCTCACTCGGCTTCAGCGCCTTTGAACTGGATTTGTTCGGGCGCATCCGCAGCCTCAGCGAGCGGGCCCTTGAAATATTCCATTCGGTCCAAGAGGACGCTAAAACAGCGCAGATCAGCCTGATTGCCGAGGTGGCAGGGATATACCTGCAACTTATAGCGGATCGGGAACTCCTTGATATTACTAAGGCAACCTATAAAAATCGCAAAGGCCAGTACGAGCTTGTGAACAACAAGTTCCGTTCGGGACTCGCCTCGCAGCTTGAGGTCAGCCAGGCCCGCAGCATCATGGAAGAGGCTCGCTCCAACGTTGCCCGGTACGCCGCCAGCGTCGGCCAGGCGGAAAATTATCTCGCCCTGCTGCTGGGCACGTCTCTCCCCAGGAACCTGCCGGAACTGCGCAAGCTTTCCCAGGTAAGGACCCTGGCTGATTTGCCCGCGGGCTTGCCCTCCGATCTGCTGGAACGCCGACCGGATATCCAGGCCGCCGAACATCGCCTGAAAGCCGCCAATGCCAATATCGGCGCGGCAAGGGCCAATTTCTTTCCCAGAATCAGCCTGACCGGCGCCCTCGGCACGCTCAGCGCCGACGCCAGGGATCTTTTCGGATCAGGCAACGCCTTCTGGCAGTTTCTGCCTTCCGCCTCCCTGCCTGTTTTCGATACAGGCAGGAACATCGCCGCCCTGGAAATATCCGAAACAGAACGCGATATAGCCGTGGCCCAATACGAAAAAAACATTCAGACCGCTTTCAGGGAAGTGGCGGACACGCTGATCCAGCGCCGGCATATCGGGGAGCAACTGGACGCGGAAAAAGCCCTGCTCGCGTCCACCACCACGACGTATACCCTGGCCTCATCCCGCTACGAGGTAGGCGTGGACAGCTACCTCAACGTCCTTGACGCCCAGCGTTCTCTCTACGGCGCCCAGCAAAGCTATATTCAGACCAGGCTCCTGCGGGAGACCAACGCCCTTATGCTGTTCAAGGCCATGGGCGGCGGCTGGAAATAGGAATAGCGGCGGTAAAGGGGGCAACGCCCGCCGACACGCGCTCTCTTATCGCCTCGCGGCGTAGTGCAATGCGGACAGCGCGGTAAACACCGTACCGCACAGCGCGTGGACGCGCTTGTCGAAGATCAGGGAGGCAAAAGTCAGCCCCAAGGCGCAGAGCAAGGCGCCGCTGTCCCGATAAGCCGCCGGGAACGGACTTTTTCGTTGCGGAGCGCACATGGCGGCAAAGGATTCCAAAGCGCTTTCAATGGACTCCCGTGAAAGTTTGTCGGGGGCATACTCAACGAGAATACTGCCCGTCCGGATATTGGGCGTAACATTCCGCACCCCCGCCTGCGCCCGGATGAAGGCCAGAGCCATGGACATGTGTTCCTCTTTTTTCAAAGCAGAGGCGCGGAGGCGTATCCGCCCCTCGAAAAAACTGGCGATCATGCACCTTCTCCTTGTTCTCCCACCTCACCGCCACCGGTAAAGGGTCGCATGCTGGATACGGCGATAGCCGCTGTCGTCGCATTATGCAGCAGGGCGGAAAGACCCGGCCCCAGTAGCCCGAGCAGTCCGCCCGCCAAAAAAAGGCTGTTCCAGCCGACGGAATTCCTGAAACCGGTTCGTATGCGCCGCAAGGCTTCGCGGGAAAAAGCCCTGGCCGACAGCAACGCGGCGAGATCGCCGTTCAGCAGCACCACATCCGCGACTTCGCGCGCGATATCCGCTCCTTCCGCCATGGATATCCCGACATCGGCCGCGGAAAGGGCCAGAGAATCGTTGATGCCGTCTCCGATCATGGCCACAGTGTGGCCTTGCCGTTTCAAATCGCGGATAAAAGCGGCCTTGTCCTCCGGCAGCATCCGCGCTTTGTATTCGGCAATGTCAAGCTGTCCGGCGATGGCGGCGGCGCTTTTTTCCCCATCGCCCGTGAGCATGATCACGCGGCGCAGTCCGTCGACGCGAAGCGCGCGTATCACATCCGCGGCGCCCTCGCGCAGGGTATCCTCAATCAGCAAAAGACCGGCCAGTTCATCATCCATGCTTAAATACAGCACGGAGCGGCCCTTGGCCGACTCCCGGTCAATAATGCCCCTCTGTTCGTCGGTGAGAACTATGCTTTCGTCATCACAAATAAAATGTTCACTGCCGAGACACAGCTTTTTGCCCTGCCAGGTGGAGGCGATGCCGTGCGCCACGACGAGATCCACGCGGGTATGCTCCTCCGCGTGGCGCAGTCCTTTTTTCTCCGAAGCGCGGACAACGGCCTGGCCCACCGGATGGGCGAAATGTTCCTCAAGGCAGGCGGCGAGACGGAGAATATGGTCGCTGCCCCGGCCGCCGAAAGGCAGAACATCCACCACCGTGGGGCTGGCCTTGGTCAGGGTGCCTGTCTTATCAAAGACCACCACATCGGCCTCGGCAAGGGTTTCCATGAATTTGCCGCCCTTGATGAGCACCCCCTTGTCAGCGGCTTCACGCATGGCGGTGAAGATGGCCAGAGGCGCGGTGAGGCGCAGGGCGCAGGAATAATCCACCAGAAAGACCGATCCGGCGCGCCGAACGTCCCGGCTTACGGCGTAGACGAGACCGCCAAGCAAAAAATTGTACGGCACGATGGCATCGGCCATGCGTTCATACCGCCCCTGAACGGCGGCTTTCAGGCTTTCCGATTCTTCAATGGCCAGCGCGAGGGCATGAATACGGGTGCCGCGCCCCACCCTGGCCGCCCGTATGACGAGTTCCCCTTCTTCCAGCACGGTGCCGGCGTAAACGCTTTTCCCCGGTCCGCGCGCCACAGGCAGGGATTCTCCGGTCATGGAGGACTGGTTGACGAATCCCTCCCCCTCCTCCACGACGCCGTCCACAGGAATGGCCGCGCCCTGCCGCGCGACGACCAGATCCCCTTCCCGCACATCGTTATAGGAAATGCGGATCTCGCCGCTCTCGCGCCGCACCCAAACCGCGTTCAATTGCAGCGTCAAGCTCTTTTCCAGACTGCAACGGGATTTTTTACGAGTCCAATCCGCCAGAAACTCCCCAAAAGCGAAAAAGAATGTCAGGGCCGACAAGGTCTTGAAATCACGGCGCGCCAGACAGACCAACAGAGCCGCCGCGTCCAGAGCCTCCAGGGTGAAGCGGCCCCGCGCGGCCATGGCTCCTCCCCTCACAATATAGGGAAAAGCACGGAACACCGCCAGAACGAAGTTGACTACAGGCGGATACAGGAAGCTGAGCAGCTTTCCCGGTACGGGATTGGGCATGACAGGGGCGGGAAGATCGCCGTCAACGCCCCCGTATCGGATCGCAATGCTCCCCGTAAGGGGAGATACGGTCACAGCCGCACCGGGAAAAGCGCTTTTCAGGACAAGGAGTTCCGCGGATGAAAGCGGTCCGTGTAAGACTTCCGGCAGGGGACGAAGTCTCAGGCGTCCCGGAAGATCGTGCGCCACATAATATCTTTGCAGGATACGGCGCGCGGAAAGACCTGCCCCGTTCACGAAGCCTGCTCTTTGACCTTGCGTTGCTCCTGATTGTGCTTGGCTTCGGAGGCGAGATCCTCCATATTTTCCTTGGCGGTTTCCAAAAACTCCACCGCTTTGTCTTTCAGATCCAGCCCATGGCTCAGGAGAGCGGCCGCATTCTTTTTCAGCGCCGTCTGATTGCGGGAAAGCAGAATAGCGCCCGTCGCGCCGAGAGCCACGCCAGCGCCCAGGGCAAGGGCGTATTTCCAAAAATTCTCGTTCACGGTAAACCTCCTTAGGTCAATCAATATACACCGGTTATCAGTACCTTTTGTATAATGCATTGAATGAAGATGAATGTCAATATCTACAAAAATCCATACGTCCTCGCAACAATCACAGCGGAGCGAATGGCTAACAGCCTGCAAACTCCCTGCATCCGGTGTTTACTTTTGCAAGTAAACACTAATAATCAGCGTTCTCCGCGGCGGCGGGATCTTCGCCGTTACCGGGCAGCAGAACGATGCGCTGGATACGATCGACTATGCTCGCGGGCGCGCAGATGTCCGCCCGTTCAGCGCCGGGACGCAGGGAGGTGACGACAGCCCTGCCCACCACGGCGCGCCCGTTGCAGGTATTGTCGGCATCGCGCGTGCGCAGCCCCCACATGTTATGAAACATCACCGGCCTGCCCTGATATTGCCCGAGGTAGAGGCCGATGTGCCCGGGCAGCCAAATCAGGGAAAGAAACGGCCTTGCTTTGGCGAGAATGGCGGCTTCCTTTTCTTCATTACCGAACCCGACCAGGGAAACGGCCCCGCCTGCCTTCGCCTGCCTGGAGGAGTTACGCGGCAGCCAGATGCCGAAGGGCGTGAAAACATCCCGCGTCAAGGCGGAACAATCGCGCCGCCGGGCGATCCCCCCCCAGCCGTAGGCTTGCCCCATCATTTCGTTGCCCACCCTGGCCACTTCCGTCGGCGTCAAGGAAAGCGGCACGACCACGGCGTCTTCCGGACCGAGAACAACCGTACTGACGGCCGCCTTGCCGTCATCGCCGCGCACAGGGCAATAGACGCTTAAAGCGTGGCCGCGACCGCGAGGCGCCGCCCCCGCCAGAGGAAGCAGCGTGCCTATAGACTCCGCGGAACCGGCCAGAACGACGTTGTCGCTCACCAGCGCGGCTAACGATGGGCTTTGCCAGCGCCGCGCGAAGCTCTCGTCCACTTCGGCCACGTCCCCGGCCGGCAGCCAGCCTGCGGCCAGGGGCGTTTCCGCCAGCAGCCACCGCCCGTCCGCGGAGATGTTGCATATAAAGAGCGGCATGCCCATGGGCAAAGAGCTGTGCTGAAAGTAGTCAAAGGGAAAACCCTCCCCGGGCAGACGCGGATTCAGATACAGGGGGGAGGCGGTGGGCATGGCCCGCAGGTTTGTGTGACGTAAGGTGATGCCCTTGCGTACGTATGAAGGATACGCCGCCTTGTTGCAGTTATCCACGAGCCGCTGCCAGATGTCCCGGGGGAATGGCCTAAGGTCTTCCGCATACGCGTGATCGGGTTTCAGGTTAAAGTTTCCGTTCAAAGCAAGCTTGAGCCGGCGCGAAGGGGCGATCATCCGCCAGGGGCGGAATAAACGCGCTTTCTGCTCCTCGGCCGCGGCCGCCTGCGCGGCGGGCGCGATCATCCGCTTCTTGCCGGCCGGTTCCGCGTACGCATGGAGATCCTGCGGCAAGACGAGCACGTCCCGACAGGCTACGCCATCCTGCCCACCTCCCGTCAAACCGCTTTTGCCCGCGCAAGCAAAAAGACTGATACACACCAGCAGAAGCGCCGCCGGCGCGATCTTTCGCCCGGCGGCCGCAACGCATCCTTCGGCTATTCGCATCACCGCACCTTTTGATCAGAACTTCCTTTGTGGTCTGAAACCCCGGCCTTCATGCCGGATATAGCCCCGACCCCGCCCTGAATGGCGGGGTTTCTTTCCGGGGCGGAAGCTTGGGAGGGGTCCAAACCCCTCCCGAGCGCAAGACGCGAAGCCCTGAAGGGCTTCGCTACCTCATTTGGATTGCAGAGTACCCGTTTCGCCCCGGAATCGGCATTATCCGCGCACAGGCGGCAGCTTGCGCCGTACAGCGCGGGGCAGGCAAAGCATAATTTCGGAACGCGCCTTCTGCCACCCGATGGAGAGCAGCGCGGAATCGCTCTATTTGCGTATGACCGCCTTTTCAATGACAACGGGCTCAACAGGCACGTCCTCATGAAAACCCGCGCTGCGGGTCTTTACTTTTTCAATGGCGTCAACCACATCCCGGCCTTCAATAACGTTGCCGAATACGCAGTATCCCCAGGAATTGCCGCTGGGCGCCTTGTGATTTAAAAAGGCGTTGTCTTTGACGTTGATGAAGAACTGGGCCGTTGCCGAATGCGGATCCGCCGTGCGGGCCATGGCGATGGAATAGCTGACATTGGGCAGTCCGTTATCCGCCTCGTTTTTTATGGGGGCGCGCGTTTTCTTTTCTTTCATATCCGGGGTCATGCCGCCGCCCTGGATCATAAAATTGGGGATGACGCGATGGAAGATGGTGCCGTCGTAAAATTGTTCCTCAACGTATTGTCTGAAGTTGGCGGCGGTCACCGGAGCCTTGGCATGGTCCAGCGCAACAACGATCAGCCCTTTGCCGGTGTGCAGTTCCACCACTGTGGCCTCCTTTTTCGCCAGAACGTTCTGAGGCGCCAGCAATGCCGCAGCCAGCAGAAGAAAAAAGAACAGTTGCCGCATAATCTCTCCTTGCCGGAATATCACGAATGTTTGATAATGGAAGTTTCCCGCTCGAACCCGAGACTGATACGCCAAAAAAAGCGGCGTGGCAATGCGGATGTCCGCGGAAGACATGCGGCGCCGTCTTAAAAACGCATCGTGAAACGCTTCATGGAAACCCTTTCCATATTGACTTGTCCGTCATTCTTTGCAAGCGTGGCCGCTTCCGTGACGCCAATGCAAGGAGACTTTCATGCCATGCGACATTGATGCCCAGATTGCCCACATAAAGCGCGGCTGCGCCGAACTTATCGACGAAGGCGAACTGCGCAGGAAAATAGCCAGGGGGGCGCCCCTGCGCGTTAAGGTGGGTTTCGATCCGACCGCTCCGGATTTGCACCTCGGGCATACGGTGGTCATCCAGAAAATGCGGCATTTTCAGGAGCTCGGGCATCATGTGGTATTTCTCATAGGCGATTTTACCGGGCGCATAGGCGATCCTTCCGGAAAATCGGAAACCCGCCCGCCTTTGACGGAAGAACAAATTATCGGCAATGCCGAAACATATAAACAACAGGTCTTTAAAATTCTTGACCCGGAAAAGACCGAGGTCGCTTTTAATTCCGCCTGGCTCGGCGCCATGGGGGCCGCTGACTTCATCCGCCTGGCGTCGCGCTATACCGTGGCGCGCATGCTGGAGAGGGATGATTTCGAGCAGCGCTACAAGAAACAGGTTCCCATCGCCATTCATGAATTCCTCTATCCTCTGGCCCAAGGCTATGACTCCGTCGCCCTGAAAACCGACGTGGAACTCGGCGGCACGGATCAAAAGTTCAATCTTCTTGTCGGCAGGCATCTTCAGGGCCAATACGGGATTGAACCGCAGTGCGTTCTGACCATGCCGCTGCTTGAAGGCCTGGACGGCGTAAAAAAAATGTCCAAGTCGCTGGGCAATTATATCGGTATTGACGAATCTGCATCGGAAATTTTCGGTAAAATCATGTCTCTTTCCGACGCTCTCATGTGGCGCTATTTCGAACTGCTCTCCGACAAGCCCCTTGCGGACATAACGGAACTCAAACGCGCCGTTGCCAACGGCTCCCGTCATCCCAAACTGGTCAAGGAGAAGTTGGCCTTTGAACTGACCGCCCGCTACCACAACCGGGAAAAAGCCGAAGAGGCCAGACAGGGCTTCAACGCCGTGTTCAGCGGCGGCGGCGTGCCCGATGACGCGGCGGCGCACATCTGCGGGGAGGGCGACGAGGCCGCTCCGGCGGTCTTTCTGCATGCCGCCGGTCTGGTCGCTTCACGCGGAGAAGCCCGCCGTCTTATCAGCCAGAAGGCGTTAAGTATAGACGGCGTTCTCTGCGCTGACGCCTCGACGCCCCTGAAGCGGGGCACATACGTCATCAAGTTGGGTAAAAAACGTTTTCTTCGTCTGACGGTGGGAGAATGACGGCATCGCATTCAAACACGGGCCGTTCGCGCTTCCCGGGCTAAGCGCTGCGCGTCGATGGACAGCTTGTTCACCCTCCCTCACAAAAGCGCTCCCATGTCCCTCAAAATGCAGGAAGGGTGAAACCGGACCGCCCGTTTTCACCCTGTTCCTGCAAAAGGAGGAAGTATTTATTTTAAAGCAAAAGGCGTGCCAGACAAGGGAGCAGCCGAGCGCATAGCTCCAACCGGTTATACGGGCAGCATAAAGCCGGCAATTTTTTCGCCGGAAACGGGGAATAGTCGTGTAAAGATTTGAACCCTCCCGCCTCCCTATGCCGCCTGCGCACACCATAAACCCATATTACGTCATGCAATTCCATGTATTGCGGCGTGCGGTGCATTTAATTTTTTGCACTGCTCCCGCTGCCGCAAAGCGCTTCATAATCCTCCCGAGTACAGCGCATCGCAATGTCGCGGCGCTGCCCCGGCCGGACGCGGACAAGCATGCCGGCAGCATTTCCGCAAGCGGAGCAATTGTACTTTCTTTGAACTTATTACGATTTTACGGCAGGATTGTTCCACCGGCGCGGAACGTCGCCGCCCCATCCCCTCATCCCCAGGAGAATCCGCAATATGAACAGACCCATGGTGCTCGTCGAAACCTCTTCCGGAGACATTCTCGTGGAGCTTTACCCCGATAAGGCTCCGGTCACGGTGGAGAACTTTTTGCGCTATGTGGACGAAGGCTTTTACGAAAACACCATTTTTCATAGGGTCATCAAGGATTTCATGATTCAAGGCGGCGGGCTGACCATGCGCCTGGAAGAAAAGAAAACCCGTGATCCGGTGAAAAACGAGGCTGACAACGGACTCAAAAACGTGCGGGGCTCCCTGAGCATGGCCCGCACGAGCGACCCCCATAGCGCAACAGCCCAGTTTTTCATCAATACGGTGGATAACCCCGAACTGGACCACAGCGAACCCACGGAAGAAGGGTATGGTTACTGCGTGTTCGGCCAGGTAATCGAAGGCATGGAAGCTGTCTCCACAATTGAGAAGCGCAAGGTCAAAAGCGTCGGCGATCATGAGGCTCTGCCCGTCGATTCGGTGGTCATCACCGGCGCGAGCCGCTTTGATGTATGACACTGTAACGCATACTTGCGCTTGCCCGGGGCTTGTAGTAACGTGATATGACTGTCTTCGCCTGTTCTTGACCCAGGAGATCGTTATGGCCAGCTTTATAAATGCAGCGGACGCCATTGCTGCGGCCGTGGAGATTGAACGCCGCGGGCACGCCTTTTACACCAGCGTGCGGGACAAAGCGGAAAAACCCAAGGATAAAGAATTTTTCGCTTTCATGGCCGAGGAAGAAAAACGCCACGAAGCAATTTTTCTCGACATGTTCAAACGGACCGGCGGCCTCCGCGTGCCTGAAGGGAGCAGCCAGCAGGAATATCTGGACTATCTTACGGTTCTGCTCACGCACCACTCCCTGTTTGTGCCCGGGTTGGAGTCGCGCATTCTTGAAACTCCGCTGCATGCCGCCATGCAATTCGAAAAAGACACGCTGCTTTTTTTCATTGAACTTGAAGAGATGGTGCCGGCTGCGGAAAAAAACGTCGTGCGCGCCTGCGCTGATGAAGAACGCCGACATCTGAGGATGTTGGGAACCATCCGGCATCTTAAGTGACAAGCGAGCGGGAAAAAACCGTCTCGGCAATATCAGCCGGCCTGCACAAGATCGGAAAGGCCTTTCCGTCTCCGCGCCTGTTTTACCGTAATTGCGCCTCCCCCCCCGCGCGCGGCGCTGTCGGCGGCGCGACGCGGCCTGTACGGATGAATTGACAATGCAGTTGGAGATAGAACGCAAGTTTTTGCTGGCAAAAGACGACTGGAGAAAGCTGGCTTCCGATTCGTGCTATTATTGCCAGGGATATCTGTACGCTGACGAGAAACGCGTCGTGCGCGTCAGAATAGCGGGAGACAAGGCTTTTCTCACCATCAAAGGAGAGATTTCCTATCTTTCCCGTCTGGAGTTTGAATATCCGCTCCCTCTGGAAGACGCAAAGGCTCTGCTGGAACATCTGGCGGACAAGCCTCTGGTGGAAAAAATCCGATACGCCGTGCCGCACCTCGGGTTGCTTTGGGAAGTGGATGAATTTCTCGGCGCCAACAAAGGCCTGACGCTTGCCGAAGTGGAGTTGGCCGCTGAAGACCAGCCCATTGAGAAACCGGACTGGGTGGGCCGGGAAGTTTCGGCCGATCCTCGTTATTGTAATGCCAGTCTTGTGAAAAATCCCTACCTGAGTTGGGAAAACCCTTAGGGCGTTTTGCTGTTGCAACGCTCCTCAGCGCGCGGGCATAGAGCGTCGACCGGCAACGTAAGCGCCGGCGCTTCCGCGCATTGTTTACACATCGGCACGATTCCCCTCCAGACAAGCGAGCGGCATATGGCACTTCTCTCCACATGCGTTGCGAACAGTATGACCAAGGGTTCCTGGATACGCCGGATGTTCGAGGCGGGAATTGCCTTAAAACAGGAACACGGCGAAAACGCGGTGTGCGACTTCAGTCTGGGGAATCCGGATTTGCCTCCGCCTTCCATTGTGGCTGACGGTATGCGCAAATTGAGCGATACGCTGGATCGTCCGTTTTCTCTGGGATATATGCCTAACGGCGGTTATTCGTGGGCCAGGGAGGCTCTGGCGGACCATCTCTCCAGGGAGCAAGGACTCGCCCTGACGGCCGGCGAGATTATTCTCACTTGCGGCGCGGCCGGCGGCCTTAATGTGCTGTTCAAAGCCATCCTTGATCCCGGCGACGAAGTCCTGGCCCTTTCCCCGTATTTTGTGGAATACGGAACCTATGTGGGCAATCACAACGGCATCTTTCGCACCGTGCCTACGGCCACCGACACCTTTTCCATCGATCTCGACAAGTTGGAGGGAGCCTTGACAGGCCGAACCCGCGCCTTGATCCTGAATTCTCCCAATAATCCCACCGGTCAGATATACAGCCGGGAAGAAGTCTCGACTGTGGCCGCCCTGCTTAAAGAAAAATCCCGTATCGCCGGCCGTCCTATTTTCCTCGTGGCTGACGAGCCGTACCGTTTTTTGGCCTATGACGGCGCAGAGGTGCCTCCTTTGCTTCCGTTGTACGATTTTGCCGTTATCGCCGGCTCTTTTTCGAAAAATATGTCCATGCCGGGGGAACGCATCGGCTATCTGGCTCTTTCGGCGAATATGCCCGGCAGAGACGCACTGATGAACGGGCTTATCTTCTGCAACCGTATCCTTGGTTACGTCAATCCCCCGGTGGTCGGGCAGCATCTCATGCGCGCCGCTCTCGGCTGTCAGGTGGATGCCGGAATCTATAAAAAGCGCAGGGACGCCATGGCCGAGGTGCTGAGCGCGGCAGGCTACAATTTTCTTATGCCCAAGGGCGCTTTTTATTTCTTTCCCAAAGCGCCGGGCGGCGATGACGTGGCTTTCGTCAACAAACTCATGCAGCATTTGATTCTGGCCGTTCCCGGTTCCGGCTTCGGATGTCCCGGCCATTTCCGTTTGGCCTATTGCGTGGATGAAGCGATCATCCACCGTGCCGCCGATGGCATGAAAAAGGCGTTTTTTTCCTGAAAATGGCCGAGTTCACCTTTGTCCACGCGGCGGATTTACATCTTGACGCTCCCTTCCGCGGAGTGAGCGATATGCTGTTGTCCGCCTTCTCCCATACCGGGAGGTCCGGTGCCTCTGAACGTCTGGCCCGCCTGCTGCGCGAGGCGACGTTCATCGCATTGCGGCGCCTGACGGAACTGTGCATTCATGAAAAGGCGGATTTCCTCCTTCTTGCCGGCGATGTTTACAACAGCGCCGACAGCAGTCTACGCGCCCGCCTGGCTCTGCGCGATTCCTTTGCCCGTCTTGAGGAGCATGGCGTCAGGGTCTTTCTGGCTCACGGCAATCATGATCCCCTTTCCCCGGATGTATCCGCCATCCCTTGGCCCGGGAACGTCACCGTATTCGGGCGCCGGCTTGACTCCTGTCAGTTGACCCGTCAGGGAGAACTTCTGGCCGTCATTCATGGAGTCAGCCATACGGGTCCGAAAGAAAATAACAACCTTGCCAGACTATTCAAAGACAAGGGACTCGCTCCGCATGCGCCGGATGTTTTTCAGGCGGGATTGCTCCACTGCGCCCTGACGGGATCGTCCGGGGAGCATGCGCTTTACGCTCCCTGCGCTTTCAGCGATTTGGCCGCGGCGGATATGGATTATTGGGCTCTGGGGCATGTTCACGCCTGCAGGATGTTGGACGGTCAGGGAAGAACGCTGCCCGATTGTCGCGACGATTTTTCTCCCGTATGCGCGGATGGCGGTGAGGCGACGCATGCGCCGTCCGGCCGGAGCAAGGAACACGGAAGTGACCCGCTTAGACCGTTCGCCGCCTATCCCGGCAGTCCGCAGGGGCTGCACGTCAATGAAACAGGACCGCACGGCTGCCTTTTGCTCCGGGCGAGCGGCAAAGAGATACTGGCGGCTGAGTTCGTTCCCCTTGCTCCTGTCCGATGGGAATCCCTGCATGTGGAGATCCCGCCGAATACCTCGGATATCCCCTCTTTGGAAACGCTGCTTCTGGAAACGCTGTCCACTCTTGCCCTCCGTCACGGATGTGTTCACGGGGAAGAGGATCTTCCGCATGGCATAAGCGCCGGGATGCGTAGCGCGGCGGAAAAACGCGCGGCGCCGCGGCGCCGGTATTCACCGGAGGCGATTATTGCCCGCCTTATCCTGCACGGACGTTCAGAGCTTAATCACGAATTGCGTAAAAAAGGGACGGACGCACTGCTCGGCGAACGCCTCAACGATGAGCTTGACGGCGTCGGCATGTGGATTCGCGATGTGGCTGTGAATACCCGTCCATTGACGGATCTTGCCGCGGGCAGAGAACGTTCGGACATCGTAGGCGCAACCCTGCGCAGGGCTTTCAGCCTGCAGCAGGATCCCGAGGCGTTGGCGGTGGTTGCGGAACAGAGCCTGGCTCCTTTATTTCAGCGTCCGAAACTGAGTAAAGTCCTGTCCGCGCCTCAAGATGAGGAACTCTTTCTCCTTGCCGAAGAAGCCGCTCTCCTGTGCCTTGACCTCCTGGAGGGCGAATAGTGTTTATCGAGAGTATGCGCGTCGATCGCTTCGGCATTTTGCAGGATCAGGAAATTCACAATATGCCCCCCGGCCTCTGTCTGTTTCTGGGTCGGAATGAGGCGGGCAAGAGCACCTGTCTGCGTTTTTTTCAGAGTATTCTTTTTGGATACAGACGCGGCAACCGTTCTCTTGACCCCATGTCGCAGCAGCGCGGTAAAGGTCTAGCGGGAGGTTCCCTGTTCCTGCGAACCAGGGATTTTGGCCTTCTCGCTCTGGTACGCCGCCCCGGGAGTCACGGGGGAATATTCAGCCTGAACGGCGAAAACGGAGCGTCTCTGGATGAAGGAATTCTGCGGCGCCTCTTCGGCGGTTTGAGCGTTGAAGTGTTCGATAATATTTTCGCCTTCAGCCTGAAAAATCTTATGGATTTAAGCGCTCTCAGAGGCGACGGCGTACGTCACGCCCTGCACGGCGCCGCCTTTGGCCTCGGCTTGCGTTCGCCTGCCCAGGCCCTACGGGAACTTGAAGATCGCATGAGCGCCCTGCTGAACCGGGATTTCGCCTCTTCATCCGCGGCCATCAACCTTACCGCGCGCGAACTCGTCGCATTGCGGGAAGAGATACGCGCTCGTATCCCGGACATGCAGCTTTATACGGAACTTCAGGATACACTGGAAACGCTTGAGAGCAGGCTGAGCGATTTGCATGCGGCCCGCGTCTCTCAAGAACTGTCCTTGCGTCGTGTGCAGCGGCGGCTCGCCGTATGGCGGCAGTGGGAGGAAGCCAGAAATATCAGAGAAGAATGGATGCGCCTGCGCGGAGAGGCTCCCTTCCTCGGCGTGGACGGCAATAGGGGCGACGCCGCTATGGAAGAGGGCTACCTCCCGACAAGGAGCGGTGAAAAAGAACGCTTGTCCGTCTTTGCTCCGGACTCGATCCAGCGGCTTGACGCCATGATCGCCCAGCAGGAAGAACGCCTTACGGCCGAACGGGAGACGGAACGGGCATGCGCGTTGTTGCAGAAGGACATTGCCGCTCTGCTCGCCGCGAGTTCCCTGGCCAATCTGTATCCGGCACTGCAAAGCCTGCGCGAACAGAAGTCGGGACGCCGGGATGAGGCGGAGCGCCTGCCCGCTCTGGAGCAGGAGTGTTCCGCTTTGCGCGCCCTCCAGGAACAGACGCTGCTTTTTCTTGGGGCCGGCTGGGATGCGGAGCGCGTGTTCGCTGCCGATGTCTCGATGGCGAGCAGGGAAAGCGTGTTACGCCACGGAAAGGAACTGGCGGAAAAGGAATCTTCGCTCCTTCGGGTGAGGCAGGAAAAAAACCGCCTTGCCGAAGAGCTCGCCGCAAGCTTGCATCTGGAAGAGACAGCCCGCCGGGCTGTGGACGATGCCGGGACGCCGGAATATTCCCTGCCGGAAAAACAGCGCGCGGAGCGTTTTATGGCCGGCCTTACGCAAGTCCGAGCGGCCGCGGCCGAGTTGCCTCTTTTGCGCGAACGAGCCGCCGGAGCACGGCAGGAGGCGGCCGATGCCCTTGGCGATATTGATCCCGCATGGACAACGGAAGATCTCCATCGTTTCGATAGTTCCTTGTTCTCCCGGCAATGCTTGGCCGCGCGCAGTACGGCCATTACCGAAGCGCGTGTAAAACTCCTTGAGGCGCAACGAGTTCTGCGCCTGGCTGAGGAATCATCCGCCGCGGCGACAGAAGAGGTGGCCCTGCGGGAACAACGTTGCTCCCAATACGGCAGCCTGCCTGACGCCTCCTCTTTGGAGACGCGCTACGGATTGCTCCGGCAGATTGAACGCCTGAGCATAGAATTGGCCTCGGCCCGCCGGGATCATGAAACGGCGGACGCGGGCGGGCGGGCAGCGTTTCTCCGGATAAAGAAGACTGAACGAATATCGACTATGGTACGCGATCCTCTTTTTCTCGTCAGCGTCTCGTTCGTTTTTCTCGGCTTGATCTTCGTCGGGGCCTTGCTCCTTGCCGATATCACGTTTTTTCTCTATGCCGGAGCCGGTTTTAGCTTGTTTGCCTTTGCCGCCGGTTTGCTCCGCAGCGTAGGCTCTTTATTCGAAAAGGAGGCATCTCCCCGAGCGGATGCGCATACCCTGCGCTATGTCCGTTTTCTGGCGGAATCCCGGCGACATGCTCTGATGCGTGCCCTGGCAGGGCTGGCCGCCGAAGCGTCTTCCTGGCTGATCCCCTCTGTTCCCGGCGAACCGGGTGAAGCGGATATCGAACGAACATTGCGTTTTCTGGAAGCGCAAGGACAGAAAGCCGCCCTCCTGGAACGTGAACGACAAGAACTGGCCAAGGCGCGACAAGCCCTTGCCTCGGCAGACGAACGGCTTGCGCGCGCCTCCGGTGAGGAACGCGCGACAGAGGAGGCGCTTGCCGCAAGTATGGACGCATGGCGGGGATACCTCATCTCTCTGAAACTTTCTCCCGCGCTTCGGCCTGAGACGGCAAGCGGAATTTTTGACCGCGCGGCCACAGCCAGAGCTCGCGCCGCCGTGGCCGTGGAGGCGGAAAAATCCCTGGCGATGACGGTGGAAACGCTTGCCGGCTATGTTCGGGAAGCCTGCGAAATGCCGTTTTTCACCGCTTTCCTGCCGACATGCCATGCTTTTTCCGCAATGCCGGGACGGCACCCTGTTTCAATTGCCGGGCCGGGAGATGATGCGCTTTTGCAGCGATGCCTTGCCGCCCTGGAGCCATCTGTTGCCGCCTATAGGCGTTGTGAGGAAAATGAGAACAAACGGCGCGAACTTTGTGTTGTCCTGAAAGAACGAACGGAAAGCCGCGTATATGCCGAGCAACGCCTCGCTTGGATTGAGGAAGGTGTGGAGGCGGCTGCAACGGCCTTGCGCGAGGCGCAGGATAATTGGCAGGCATGGCTCGGCGGCTTCGGTCTCGCCTCCTCCCTCAGCCCGCAAAACGCGCTGGAGGCCCTAGATGCCATGTCCGCCTTTACGGCCCGCGAAAAAAAACTCCAGGATACCCTTGTGTCGCGTGATGCCATCCATAGCGGCCTGGAAGATTTTGTGCGCGAAATCGCTTTGTTGGCACACAGAGCGGATAAGGAAATTCCCGCCGGCATGGAGTTGTCTTGTGCGGTTCAGACATCGCCCGGACAGGGAGCATCCTTCCGGCAATCGCCGGATATGGAGGAGGGCCGGCCAAACGAATTACGGACAAACCGGAACGCGTCCGGGCACATGTTCGTCGGCGCCCCTCTTTTCTCGTTCCGACGACCGGCACCGCCCCTTGTTCCCGCTGCTCTGCATCTGTTGGAAGCGCTGGCGGCTGAGGTGGAAGATGCCGTCAGGGCAAAAAACCGCCTTTCTGAAAAGCAGGAGCAACTCGCCGGCCGCTCGCAGGATCTTCTCCGGACGAAAACAGCCCTGGAACTCACCAGGGATTCTATCAACGCCTTGCTGGCCGGAGCGGGCATGCCGGACGCGGAGCACTTTCGAGCGGCCTTCGCCGGCTTTCGGAAAATGGAGGAACTGCGGGCGCAGGAACGTTCTTTGCTTGCGGGCATACGCAGTCTCGCCGAGGAAGAAGGCGAAGGCATGACCGACATGTTGGCATCTCTGGAGCGAAGCAATCTGGATGATCTGCGGGAAAAGGAACGCGGACTTGCTGAAGAGATAGCCGGTATGGAAAGGGAAATGCGCGATCTTTCCGTGACGCGCGGTCAATTGATCGAACGCCGGGAGGCTCTTGCCGGCAATGAGGGAAAAGCTCCCCTGCTTCTGCGCGAATCCGCCTTGCAGGAGAAACTGCATCGCCTTTCCCGGCAGTGGAGCGTGCTGGCTCTCGCCAGGGATTTTTTACTCACGGCCAAAAGTCGTTTTGAAGAAGAAGGGCAGCAGGGAGTCATCCGTTTTGCCGGCGACCTTTTCTCATCCATTACTGATGGGGAATATGCGGGCATCGCCGCCAGCCTGGAAGGCGACTCCTTTACAGCGCTGCATAGCTCCGGAGATCGACGCGATCCGGAAAAGCATCTCAGCCAGGGCACCCGCGAGCAGATGTATCTGGCCCTGCGTCTTGCCTACATAAAAAACCACGCGGCAAATGCGGAATCTCTGCCGGTTATCATGGATGATATCCTGGTAAATTTCGATCCGGTTCGATCCGCCAATACCGCCAAGGTACTGGCGACATTCGCCCGCGATAACCA
The DNA here is from genome assembly GCA_031279825.1 of Desulfovibrio sp. Lineage (GTDB taxonomy): Bacteria > Desulfobacterota > Desulfovibrionia > Desulfovibrionales > Desulfovibrionaceae > Frigididesulfovibrio. The sequence goes on from JAITHT010000058.1 coordinate 34,681, forward strand.
GGTATTGTTTTTTACCTGTCACCCCGGCACGATAGACACATTGCTCCAAGCCGCTGCCGGTTTGGGAGAAAAAGGACCGGCTTCGGTTATTTACAGGGTGGATAGAGGGACGTTCTCCCTCAAAAGACCCTCGGCAGGGGGATGATTTCCAGACCACCCAAGCATTGTATGCAGCTTGCCTGTTTCACCGAGCAGTACTTTTGTATTGTTGCCTTTGCGCGTTGAAGCTTTTTGAATTCGACCCTTTATTGTATTATTCAGTTTCTCTGTAAGATAATCAATAGAAGAACGCCGCGGCAAGCATGGCGGATGAAAGGCGATTTTTGTCTTGCGTTATCAGGCGGTCGATGGTAGTTGTATTGATTTGGTAAGGGGGTGTGCGTGAAACAGGCCGGATTCCATATTGCATCGGGCAAATTTTCCGGCGCGATTAGCGTGACGGTTCATAGCGATTCGGCCCGATTATTGCACTTACTTACTTACTTACTTACTTACTTACTTACTTAGCTCATTTCCCCGCCAGCGTATTTTAAAACGCGCGCCCCGCAAGGGTTTGCGCGGTTTTTGTCGTTTCCTCAACAGTCTTGTTTCCTGCCGAACAAAAAAGCTTACCGCCGTCCCTCGTCCAGCCGTCCAGCAGAAATGCTCCATGCGCAATCTTTGGACTTTTTGTCAGGACTATTATCTGGAGAAGCGTGGGGGCGACGACCCGTCTGGGTACTGTTCCGACGGTGGAGGGCGCGCATGATGCCCGTCCGTAGCGTCATAACCTTTGTCACCGGTCATTATTATCCCTCCAAGCGCAGGGGCGGCTTTCACAATCTGGCGGACGCCGCGCACAGGGCCGGGCATCGCGTCAATTTCGTCACGACCGGCTTCAGCCTGATCTCCTATCTGCGCCGCGACTACCGCACCCGCATTCCGGGCATTCGCGCGAACCTCAACCGTGCCCTGGAAATACGGCCGGGTTTCGTTTCCTACGTTCATTTTACGTCCTGGCATCCGCACACCCTTGTTCTTCCCCCGCTGGACCGCCTGACCGCGCCTTTCATGGAGGCATACGGCGAACGCGATCTCGGCGGATTGCTCCCTTTGGTGAAGGAGACGGACGTCTTTGTTTTCGAAAGCATGTCCGGCCTGTTTTTATACAAACGTTTCAAACGGGAGAATCCGGCGGCGCGGATGATCTACCGCGTTTCGGACGATGTCCGCCTTTTGGGGTCCACCCACCCCCGCCTGGTGAAACTGGAGCGGGAGATCTCGCCGCTTTTCGACCTGGTGAGCGTACCGACCGAGACCATGCTGGATATATTTTCCGGCGTGCCCAATCTCCGCCTGCACAGGCATGGCTTGGACAAAAGCGTATATGACGCCTGCCGGCGTTCGCCTTATCCCGAATACGGCCGCAACGCGGTTTTTGTGGGAGTCGCCTACTTTGACGCGGAGTCCGTCCGGCGTATGGCGCTCGGTTGCCCGGAGTGGCGTTTTCACATCATCGGCCCCATAAGGGACACCCTTGCCTTGCCCAATGCGCGTTTTTACGGGGAAATGCCCTTTGCCGAAACGCCGCCGTACGTCAAGTTCGCTGATACCGGGCTGATGAGCCTGCGCCGCAAAAACGAATTTTCCCGCTCTTTTTCCGATTCGCTGAAAGTGCTCCAGTACCGGTATTGCGGTCTGCCGATCGTCTGCCCTGACTTTCTGGATTTGCGGCGTAACGGCGTTTTTTATTACCGGCCGGGCGACGCGGACTCCTGCGCGCGCGCCGTGCGGGAAGCCGGCATGTCGGGGCGTGATCCGGCCCGCGCGGAGGGGGTGCGCGACTGGGATGAAACGGCACGGGATATTGTAACCGAAGAAGGAAAACCATGTTTCCGATCATAGCGGACAGAAAAATTCGCATCGGCATTGCGGGCTGCGGGCGCATAGCCGAAAAGCATTTCGGCGCGATTGCCGCTCATGCGGATGATTGCGAGCTTGCCGCCATTTGCGATGTGGATTCCGACGTTTTGACGAGACACGCGGCGGAGTGCGGCGCGCCGTGCTTCGCGCGATATGAGGATATGCTGCGCGAGGGCGGATGCGACCTTGTGGCCCTCTGCACGCCGTCCGGCCTGCATGCCGCGCAGGCTGTCCTCGCGGCGCGCCACGGCGCGCATGTCGTGACGGAAAAACCCATGGCCACCCGCTGGCAAGACGGCCTGAACATGGTCAGGGCCTGCGACGAGGCGAACGTGCGGCTTTTTGTCGTCAAACAGAACAGACGCAACGCCACCTTGCGGCTTTTGAAGCGCGCCGTGGAGGAAAAGCGTTTCGGCCGCATCCACATGGCGCATTTGAACGTCTTCTGGACGCGGCCGCAGGGATATTATGATTCCGCCGCCTGGCGCGGCACCTGGGAGATGGACGGCGGCGCCTTCATGAATCAGGCCAGTCACTATGTTGACCTGCTGGAATGGCTCATAGGCCCCATTGCCGACGTGCAGGCCATGACCGGCACCCTGGCGCGCGACATCGAGGTTGAGGATTCCGGCGTGTTGAACGTACGCTGGCGGAACGGGGCGCTCGGTTCCATGGCGGTGACCATGCTCGCGTATCCGAAAAATCTGGAAGGCTCCATCACCATTCTGGGGGAAAAAGGCACGGCGCGCATCGGGGGAGTCGCCGTCAACGACATACAAATCTGGGAGTTCGCGGAGCCGAAAGACTACGACGCGGACGTCCGGGCCGCCAATTACGAGACGACCTCCGTCTACGGCTTCGGCCACCCCCTGTATTACAGGAACGTAATTGACGTGTTGCGGGGCGGGGCCGATCCGGAAACCGACGGCCGGGAGGGCCTGAAATCCCTTGAAGTGCTCATCGCCGCCTACATTTCGGCCCGCGATCGCAGGACGGTCTCCCTGCCTCTGGAATATTGACGGAGGAAAAGCATGGAATTCATCGATCTGAAAGCCAGATACCGGCGAACCGAGCCGCGAATCCGCGCCCGTCTGGACGCGGTGCTGGAACATGGCCGCTTCATCATGGGGCCGGAGGTCGCGGAACTGGAGGCGGAGCTTGCCCGGTTCAGCGGCGCGAAGCATTGCGTAAGCTGTTCTTCCGGCACGGACGCCCTGCTTATGGCCCTTATGGCCTGGGGCGTCGGCCCGGGAGACGCCGTGTTCCTGCCCGCCTTTTCGTTCTTCGCCACCGGCGAGGCCCCGGCCCTGCTGGGCGCGACGCCGGTATTGGTGGATATTGACCCCGCGACCTTCAACATGGACGCCTCCGCCCTGGAAAAAGCCGTCGAGGCTGTCGCGAAACGCGACCCCTCCATATACCCGCTGCCCGCGCCCGCGCGGGAACGGACGCTCAAACCGCGCGCCGTCATTCCGGTGGATCTGTTCGGGCAGTCCGCCGACTATGACGCCCTGCTCGCCGTTGCGGACAAACATGATCTGTCGGTGCTGGAAGACGCGGCGCAATCTTTTGGAGCGGAATACAGGGGCCGCAAAACCTGCGCTCTTGGCTGCCATATCGCCGCGACCAGCTTTTTCCCGGCCAAGCCGCTGGGCTGCTTCGGCGACGGCGGCGCGGCGTTCACCGAATCCGACGAGACGGCGGAGACGCTGCGTTCCATCCGGGCGCACGGCAAGGGCGACGACAAATACGACAATGTGCGCATCGGCCTCAACGGGCGGCTGGATACCCTGCAAGCCGCGATTCTGCTGGCGAATCTGGAAGTGTTCCCGGAAGAGGTCGAAGCCCGGCAACGTGTGGCCGCCCGGTATGCGGAAAATCTCTCCAACATGGAAGGGATTGTCGCGCCGGCCGCGCGCGCGGATCGCCGCAGCGTCTGGGCGCAGTACACGGCGCGCGTTACGGGCGGCCGGCGGGACGCCGTAGCCGCAGGCATGAAGGCGCGGGGCGTGCCGACCAACATTTATTACCCCACGCCCATGCACCTCTTGGCGGCTTTCGCCCATCTGGGTTACGCGCCCGAGGATATGCCCAAGGCTCATGCCGCATCCGGCGAAGTTTTGTCGCTGCCCTTCCATCCGTATATGACGGAGGACGAGGTGGGGATTGTGGCGGCCGCCCTTCGCGGCGCCGTGAAGGAGGCCGGGAGATGAGCGACGATTTTTTTGTCCATCCCTCCGCTTTTGTGGATGAAGGCGCGGTGATCGGCCGGGGCGCGAAAATCTGGCATTTCTGCCATGTGCTGCCCGGCACGCGCATTGGGGAGAACTGCAACCTGGGCCAGAACGTGGTTGTCGGGCCGGACGTGACCGTCGGCGACGGCTGCAAGATTCAGAACAACGTCAGCGTCTACAAGGGCGTTACCCTTGAGGATGGCGTGTTTTGCGGACCTTCCATGGTCTTCACCAATGTCTATAATCCCCGCGCCGCTATCCGCCGCATGGACGAGGCCCGACCGACGCTGGTCAAACGCGGGGCCACCCTGGGGGCGAACTGCACCGTTGTCTGCGGCGTGACCATAGGCCGCTTCGCCTTTGTGGGGGCCGGGTCCGTCGTGACCAAAGACGTGCCGGATCACGCGCTCGTGTACGGCAACCCGGCAAAGACCCGGGGTTGGGTGTGCGAGTGCGGGGAGAAGTTGGGAGCGGATTCGAGATGCGGAGCGTGCGGGAAGATATGCGGAGCGGCTGTGGAGCATCGGAATGCGCGCTGAGATGGGCCGGCGTTTTTTCGCGCCGGCAATGCTTGTCGCGATAGCGGCGGCGGCCTTGACCGGGCTTGTTCAACTTTTTCCAACAAAAATATCTCCTTATACAATAGAATGGAAACGGGAAGAACACAACGCCATCACGTATGCTCCCATGGTTACGCAAGGAGCATTTACAAAAATTCCGTTTACATCTTTTACAATTAACGGCGAAAAGGCGGAAGTATTTTTTAATATAGAAACATGGACATCATACATAGAAACACATTCTGGAACGGTAGTTACTTTTGAAAAATGCGGAATCCCTCTTTTTATTACCCGTCTTGGAGAAAAGTATATTTTCATAGTGAAGAGCATACCTGATAATACTCTATATTTAGGAGTAAAGTTCATCGGCGGCAAGAATAGCATATATCAAGAAATATCTCATTATGGAGTTGAATATGTATTATTCAGACAGGGACTTTTGCATGATAATATTCTGTACATAGTACTCTATGACAATAAGAGTGAAAAAAATTATTTACGGGCATATTGTGTCCGGGATGACGGTTTCTCCTTAGATCACGAATCTGCATTGCCCTCATTGTCGCCGCCTCCCGGCAGTCACTATGAGATGGAACCCCCGCTGTTTCTCCTGCCTGAAAAAAACGGCCTTCGGGTCCTGGGAGGAGACCTCAATCTTTTTGTTCAAAGCCGGAGTTACAAAACGGAGAGCAAGCGTATCCCCGACTGCCGGCAAATATTGGAAGCGGCCTCCGGGCCTGACGGCTTTGCCTATCTGGCCGCCAAGAAAGAGAATGACGGAGACAGCCAATTTTTTATGGAATCCATGCCGGATGCAACACGCCGATATATCAGCCGCGGCGACGGCATTCCCTGGTCCCTTGGATTCGACGCGGCAAAGGAGGACTATACCTTTTCACTGGCGAATTCGCCGGCAAGCTACAGGGCATTGTTCGTCTTCGATCTGTCGCGCTCCCAGAATGCAGGATTAATGGATTTCGGTTCCAACAATAATGAAGGAAGAGTGGCATGGTCTCAAATATACTATCTCAACGGCCTTCTGGACAGTATCCAGGCATCGGGGCGCAACGACGCTGCCCATGCGATATTTGATCCCATATTGCCGGATTTACGCAAACGGGTGGAGGTGGAGATCGGAACGCTCAACGCCGTGCTTTATGATGACGGGTTCAAGACGCGCGCGTTTACCGTCGATCGATCTCCAGCGTTATTCGCCGTTCAAACAAGCCGCCTATTGTCTCTGTTTGTCCGGTATGCGCGCTTGTTTCCGCAAGGCGACAACTTTTTTGACATTACATCATTGCAGAGCAGTGTCTATACTTTGGAAAGCCATATTGAATCGTTATCGTGCGGCGAATCTGACGCTGAATATTGCTGGTTGACGTGGCCGAAAAACTGTCCGTTTTATTTTGACGGCCTCAATACGCCGTGGAACCATCAAAATATGTGGGTCGGCGGCATTTTTGAAGCCGCGCGGTATAACCGTCTGCCTTCTGATTCGCCGTATTTGGAAAATCAACGGAGGATAATCAGACTTTATGCAAAAGACATGATGCGGAAGGGGGCGTTTCCTGAACTGCCGAAATGGCATTATTGGTGGGGGACGGCGTATGGCGGCTATACGGCCGATATGGGAATCAGCGTCCATAAACCGGAATATCCGGGCGACAAATCGCAGGCCTGGATTTCCTTCAGGACCATTGATGTTATGAGTGTGCTTTCCGCGCTTTCCTTCATGCCGGAGCTTGACGCGGACGCAATCAGGATGTCGGCGAGGGCGCTCATAGCAAGCGGGGCGATCTACCCGTTCGCCATGCGTCAGCTTCTGGAAAGCGGCCTGGACTGTCTTTTGGAAGAAAATGTGGCGCATGCGTATTCCAGAGCGGGTTTTCCCGGCGAGTCGGCAAACTCGGTTTGGGCGTTGATCGCCCTGGAGAGCGGCCGCCGCGCAACGCGGTGAAGCAAGTAGTCCCTATGGGAAAAAATATGCGCTCGGTGTTGTTTCTCGTGATATTCGTCGTATCCCTCGGTGCTTGCGCGCGGAGCGATGATACTGATGCGGCCGCGTTGACGGAAATATACCGCGTTCTGTTGCATGCCGCCCCCGCCGATCTGCCCGGCTTCGGCGTGACGGATTATCCCGGACATGCGGAAGAAAATGTGCCCAAGGCTTGGGCCATGCTGCTGAAGGCGGAATTGCTGCGGGAACGGATGAAGGCCTTGCCTGCGCTTCCTTCCCGCGCGGATGCGGCGGCGCAATGGCTGATGACGCACAGTGACGAAATTGCCGACGGGTTCCCGGGGTGGGGCGTGCCGGCCGCGTGGGACGCTTACGGGGACGGAAGCGTCAACCCGAAGGACGCGAAATATACCATATCCACCGCTATTGCCGTTGATGCGCTGCTGGACTGGGCGCAAGACCGCTCGCCCGATGCGTTGCGGAATGTCGTTGCGCTTGCTCTTCGCGCCTTTGAACCCTATTTCAATGAGGCGGTTCTTTCTCCGGGCGGTCTGATGCCGTATTCCCTCCTGCCGCAGGACAGGCCGTATGACACTTTCAACCCCGCGGCCTACGCGGCCGGAGTCCTCCAGCAACTGTCCGGGCTTGTCGCTGACCCGGCGGATGCCGAAAAGCTCAGACGGCTCGCCGACCGCACCATGCGGGCGCTTCTGGACAATCGCTGTCTTACGCCCGCGGGCAACTGGTATTGGCACTACTCCGTGACGGAAGAGGTTCCGAACGATCTGTGCCATGCGATCTACATTATGGAAGGCGTTTCGCGCTATAAGCGCCATGGCGGCAGACTCGCCGCCATGTTTGATTATGACGCCGTCATCCGGCATTTTTTCGATTTTATCACCCCTCCCGATTTTCTCGGTCGCCGGAAACTTTCCGCATATCCCCTGAGTGTGCGGAAAGAATTTTCCCCGCCCCGATCCTACGATGTGGGCATGGCCCTGAATTTTTTCTTTCACCGGATGCCAGACCGCCACGCTGGCGGCGAAATGCTGCTGCGCTTGATCTCCGACTATTATGCCGGGGGGCATGTCTCACGGTATCCCATGGCAGATGAGAAGCCGATTTTCGTCCGGGAATACGAAGCCTATGTGATGCTGGGCCTGGCCCGTTTCCTGTGGGGACGCGATCGACTCGTCAAAAGAGGTCATTCACAATGAGCACGCCACCAGGAAATATCACGCGCAGGTTTGCCTGGGCCTTGGCGTTGTCGGGCTGTGCCGCGCTTGCATATCAAGTCGCATGGCAACGCATGATGACGCAACTTATCGGATCAGACGCTCTGTCCATGACGCTTGTCGTCACCATCTTCCTGTTGTGCCTTGGCATCGGATCAGAGGCGGCGAGGTTCCTGGTCGCGCGTTCACGGGTAACCGCGCTGAAGTGTTACGTCATTATAGAGCTCCTGGTGGCCCTGTACGGAATTTTTTCCGTCCCTCTCATCCGAACAATAAACGCCGCGGTTCTCCAAGCGGACTCCCTCACGGCGGATTTTCTGCTCAACCTGGCCTTGCTGGCCTTCCCGGTTATCGGAATGGGCATAACTACCCCCATTGCCGTCCATGTCGCCAAAAAATCTTTGAGCAACATGGGACGCACGGCCGGAACGCTCTATGGATGGAACATCGCGGGCGCCGCTGTTGGTTCGATCGTGACGGGATTGGTGCTGATTGAAGCGGTGGGTCTGAAAGGAACGACCTATTTTGCCGCGGCGGCGAACGTGGCTGCGGGAGGTATCGCCGCGTGCGCGCTGAGGCTCGTTGTCAGCGGCCCCCAATCAGCCCCCCCCCCGCTTCTGCCGGTTTCGAAGCCGGCAATGGCCGCAGCGGTTCTGTTCGGTTTCGGGACTTTGGCGCTTCAGGTGCTCTTCTTCCGCATCCTCTCAAATTATATGACTCTTTCAACCATCGTCTTCCCATCCCTGCTCTGCGCATACTTGGTGTTGATGTCGGTGGGGCAGTGGGCAGGGGGAAAAATGGCCGACAGATATAGTGACCGACTGCCCGAAGTGATCGCCGGTTTGTTCGCGGCGGGAGCGGCGCTGTTGCTGGCTGCGCTTAGGTTCCCGCCGGGCTTGGCGGCGAAGGTGCATGCTTTGCGGTTCTCCAGCTTCAATGGGCAACTGGTCGCGCCGGAGCATCATGGTTTGATCGGAGACCCATCGCTGCTCACCGTATTCCTGTTTTCCGCCGGTCTGATGCTGTCTGTTGCGGCTTGGTCGGGATTGTTTCCCGTTATGTTTCGCCTCATCACCCGGCGAATTGAAGACGCCGGCGCCCGTTTCGCCCGGCTCTATACCCTTTACACAATGGGCAATGTTGTCGGCGCCTTCGCCTGCGGCGCCTTCATGCTGAGCCTTCTCGGAACCGGGGGAAGCGCCATGGCGACGGTGGGAGTCACATCTGTCGCCGCCCTCATGGTCGTGCTCTCCTCCGGCGGCTCCAGACGCGCGCTGGCGACGATCATAGGCGGCGGCGTGATCGCTTTGGCGGGGATGCCTCTGGACTACTACAAACGGTTCACGTTCGACAACTACCGCGTGGCGGATGTTTTTGAGGGGCAGACCGGTGTGGTGACCGTTGTTCCCACGACCCGGTTTTACACCATTATCGACGTGAACCGGACCGCGTCAGCTTCGGCCCTGAAGACGGATCCGGGGCCGGATGATCAGTATGAAGCCTGGCGCTGGAACCATACGGAACTGATGGCGCTGGACCCAGCCTTCCGCCCCAGGAATGTTTTGGTAATCGGGTTAGGCCACGCATATTTGATTGATGCGATGCTGGATCTCCCGTTCATCAGAAAGATCACGATAGTGGAAATCTCCGAAGAAGTCGTTTTAGCGATCAAAAAGTATACGACCTCGTCGACCAGGCGAATTTTTTCGGATCCCCGAGTGAATATCGTCATTTCCGACGGTCGCAGGTTTGTGCAGTCCGCCCTCAAAAACGGCGAACGGTACGATCTGATCCAGAACAAAATCAATGAACCGTGGCATGCCGGCGGCGGCAACCTGTTTACCGAGGAATTTTTCCTTGAAGAAAAGCGGCTGCTTGCCCCGGGCGGCTATCTAAGCACCCGCCCCCTCACAGGCCACCTGAATGACGGGCTCAAAGTTTTCGGCAATGTTCTTTGGGGAGGCTACTATCACATGTATTTCAAAAACGGCATGGCCGCCGTGCCTGACCAAGCCGTTATAACACGCGATATCGCCGGGGCATGGGCAAGCTTTTTGCCCGGGCGCGGGGCCTCATCCACTCCGCGTGAGCCCGTCATCAGGGCCGCGCTGTTCACCTCGGTGCCGCGGGAACTGAAAACGGACGCCAATACGGACGACCGTCCGACGTTTGAAGTATATTGGCTGCGCCGATTGCTCGGCGTTTGGGCGTCGCCCCGAGTGAATCTTTGGGATTTGGATTTGAGGCAATACGTCAAAGCCGTTCCTGTCGTTATTGCTGAGGCCGATAATCATTAGACCGGTATTACGGCGGTAGTAAAGAGAGTTTTCCATGTGCGGAATTTTAGGCCTCACCATACCCGATACGGCGAAAATTTCCCGTAACGACGCCCTGTATCTGCTCAGGCGGCTTTTTCTCCTTTCCGAATCGCGCGGCAAAGAAGCTTCCGGCCTGGCCGTTGCGCAGGCGGAGAAAATAACGGTTTACCGCGAGGCGCGTTCCGCCGGCGCATTCGTGAAGTCCGAAAAGTACAAGGCGGCCCTTGCCGGCGCATATCCGCCCGACGGGCGGGAAAGCGCCCGGTTCACCGCCCTGGGGCACGCCCGCCTGGTGACCAACGGCATTCAGTGCATTGACACCAACAATCAGCCGGTTGTCTCCGAAAATGTGGCGCTGGTTCATAACGGCATCGTCGTCAATGCCGAAAACGTCTGGAAGAAAATCGGCCGGCCGCGCAAAACGGATGTGGACAGCGAGGTTATCGCCGCCGGGCTTGCCGGGAACCTGGATCGCGCGGATGTCATAGGGGCGGCGCGGGCCGTTTTTGCCGAGATTCGCGGAGAAACGAACATCGCGGCGGTATTCTCCGACCGCGCCGCGTTGCTGCTCGCGACCAACAGCGGCTCCCTCCATGTCGCCGTGACGGACGCGGCCCTTTGCTTCGCTTCGGAAAAAGAAACGCTCGATACAATCACAGCCGACCCCCGGTGCGCCTTTATGGCGTCCGCCCGAATTTTTCAGGTGAAGGCCCATACCGGTCTGGCCGTGAATCTTGAAAATCTTGAGCATACGCCGTTCAGCCTGCGCGAAATGGACGGCGCGCCTTTTGTCAGCCCCATGCTGGCCGCGCAACGAAAAATGGAAAGCCGCTGGCAACGGGAAGAGGAGGCCCGCGCCGCCCTGCGCCGCTGCGCGCGCTGCCTGCTCCCTGAAAGCATGCCTTTTATAGAATTTGACGCCGGCGGAGTATGCAACTACTGCCGCGAATACAAACCGGCGCTCTGCCTCGGCGAACACGCGCTGGAGGAGAGACTGGCCCCGTGCCGCGGCGACGGAAACAGTCCTGACTGCGTCGTCGCCTTCAGCGGCGGACGCGACAGCAGCTACGGCCTGCATCTGCTCAAAAAAAAATACGGCATGACGCCGCTCGCCTACACATACGACTGGGGCATGGTCACCGATCTCGGCCGCCGCAACCAGGCCCGCATGTGCGGCGATCTCGGCGTGGAGCATTTGTGGATATCCGCTGACATCAAACGCCAGCGCGCCTATATCCGCAGCAATGTCAGCGCCTGGATGCGGCGGCCGGATCTCGGCGTCATTCCTTTGTTTATGGCGGGAGACAAACTTTTTTTCCGTTTCGCCAATGAGACCATGAAAACAAAAAAGATGCCCGTCATGGTTTTTTGCAGCAATAAACTGGAAAAAACGGATTTTAAAACAGGTTTTTGCGGAATTTCACCTCAATTTGAGGCGAATCAGCCGTTCAGCCTGAGCCTGAAGCGCAAAGTCTCCCTCTTCGCCTATTACGGCAAACAATTTCTTTTGAATCCGGCATACATAAACATGTCCATATTCAATACGCTCGCATGTTATGCGTCATACTACTTTCAGGAGGGAAACTATCTTTTTCTTTATGATTATCTCCCGTGGGATGAAGGTGTCGTCAATGACATTTTGATTGGAACATATGATTGGGAAACAGCGCCGGATTCAAAAAGCACATGGCGTATCGGCGACGGCACGGCGCCGTTTTACAATTACGTTTACTATACCGTTGCCGGCTTCACGGAATTCGACACCTTCCGCAGCAACCAAATTCGGGAAGGGCACATCGACCGGGCAAGCGCCCTCGCCTCCGTCCTGGAGGAAAATATGCCGCGTTGGGATTCGTTGCGCGAATACACGCGTATGATCAATATCGACTTTGAGCGGCTTGTGCGCGCGGTGGACGCCATGCCGCGGCTGTATTGCCGGGATGCGTGAAATGCCGGGGGAAAGGGAAAACATGAGCGCCGCGCGCCGCGACGGCCTCTGGCTTGCCGGAAGTTTCGCGATGCTGGCCGTGAGCGGCCTCGTCATCAATCTGATCATCGCGTTCGTCCGTGGTCCCTCGGCGCTGGGCCTGTTCAATCTCAGCTTCGCGTTCTATATTTTCGCTTCGCAATTTGCCGTGTTCGGGGCGCAGTATGCGGCGCTGTACCATGTTTCCCTTCATGCGGGCACGGAAGACGGCAAAGTCGCCGCTACGGCAAGCCTGATGTGCGCCGTGTTTTTTTCCTGCGTCACGGCTTTTGCCGTATATCGCGCGCGGGCGTGGGCGGCGGAACTCATGGACAGTCCGGATCTCGTGCATTCTCTGGCTGCCGTGGCCGCCGGGCTGTTTTTTTTCAGCGTGAACAAGGTCTTTTTGAACCTGTTGAACGCGCATCGGCGGATTAAGGACTATGCCCTGGGCGCCTTTGTCCGGTACGGCGCGCTTACCTTGGGTGTGATTGCGATTGCGCCGCTCCCGCTGCCGGCGTGGAGTCCGGCGGCGGCTTTGCCCTGCGCGGAGTTCGTAACCTGTCTTTACCTGTGCCGGCGTTGCCGCGGACTTGTCGCGTGGCGCGCCGATCTGAAACGACTGGGCATGTGGGTGGAAAAAACATGCGGATATGGAATACGAGTCTCTGCAACCGGAGTGATCGTCGAATTGAACACCCGTGTGGATATTTTGATTCTGGGCTGTTTCGAGCCGGATGCCGTTGTGGGATTGTACAGTTTTGCCGCCTTGCTGGCCGAAGGCTTGGGGCAGCTTCCCATGCTCGGGCGCGTTTACAACGATCCCCGCATTGCCCGGCTTTGGATGGAGCGGCGCGCGGACGACCTGCGCCTCCTCGCCCGCCGCACGCGCCTTTTCTGGTGGGGCGGCATGGCCTGTCTCTCCGTATTGGTTTGCTTTCTGTATACGCCTGTGCTGGCGTTACTGCCGCGCGGCGCGGAATATGGGGAAGCCGCGCCCGTATTGGCCGTATTGCTGTTTGGAGTAACCGTCTCCGCCGGCTATGTGCCGCTCTCGGGGATGCTCCAGCAAACGGGATATCCCGGCGAACAATCGTTACAGACGCTCTGCGTGTTTCTTCTGAATGCGGGAGGGAACGCGGCGCTGATCCCGTTTTGGGGAATTTACGGCGCGGCTGTCGGCATGGCCCTGTCGCAGGTGGGTATGGTCGTCATCCTGCGCCGTTTTGTCAAGCGGACATTGCGTATTGCGATATGAGATCATGCCGCGCGCATAACATGAGGGTGGATCATGTATAAAGAGCATACCGTGGCCGTGGTGGTTCCGGCGTACAACGAAGAAACGCAGATTACGCGGGTTGTTGAAACAATGCCTGACTTTGTGGATCATATCATAATCGTGGACGACAAAAGCGCGGACGCCACCGTCTCCGTTGTTGAACGCCTGCGGAGCGAAGAGCGGCGCATTGTCCTTCTGCGCCATGAAGTAAATCGGGGAGTCGGCGCCGCCATCGCCTCCGGCTATATATGGGCGCGCGACAATGATGTGGACGCCGCCGCCGTCATGGCCGGCGACGGGCAGATGGATCCCGCGGATTTGCCGGCCCTGCTTGAACCCGTGATAACTGAGGGAGTGGATTACTCCAAGGGAAACCGGCTTGTATATGAAGAAGCTTTCAGGCTTATGCCCAAAGTGCGTTTTTTCGGCAATGCGGTTCTTTCCTGGCTGACGAAAATCGCCTCCGGCTACTGGCATGTCGCTGATTCCCAGACCGGCTACGCCGTCATCGGAAAGAAGGCGCTGCGCTCTGTTGACTGGGACAAAATGTACCCGCGATACGGCCAGCCCAATGATCTCCTGATTCGCCTGAACGTGTTGGATATGCGTGTACGCGACGTGCCGGTCAGGCCGGTGTATCATGTGGGCGAAAAAAGCGGCATCAGGGTGCGCAAAGTCCTTTTTTCCATCAGCGCGCTTTTGCTGCGGATGTACTTCTGGAGGCTTTGGAAAAAATATGTCATCCGCGACGCGCATCCGCTGGTTCTCTTGATTTTTTTCGGCATTCTCATGTTCATGACGGGCGGAATCCTCTTTGTGCGACTCTGCGCGCTTTGGTATCTTGATGGCTATGCGCCGCCCATGACCGCCATGGCGATGCTGTTCTCATTCACCATGGGCATGCAGTCCTTTCTGTTCGGTATCTGGATGGATATGGATAAAAACAAGCACCTGAGATAGCGGTCGGCGGCACATAGATCCGCGGTGGTTGCCTATGGATGTTTTTCTTATTGCCTGCTGGTTTTTCTTTACCTGTGGTCTGTTTCCCCTGGTTTTTGCCGGCGGCGCGCTTCGTCTCGCTCGTCCGGAGCGGCCGGATATTCCTCTGTTTACCCTGGCCTGCGTCGTCTTGGCTCCTCTGTCAATAAGCATAATGCTCTATTGGCTGTACAGGGCGTTTCCCGGCATTGCGCCCGTTGCCGTCACCGGGTGCGTATGCGCCCTTTTTACAGTGGTTGCCGTGTACGGCCGCCGGGAAACAGGGGAGTTGATCCGGTTGGCCCGGCGATACGCGCGCGCGTGGCGCGGCAGGTTGCACGCTTCTTCCCGGCGTCGCTATATCGCCTGTTTCGTTTGCATTCTTGCCGGACTGCTTGCGTACATCCACATGGGCCGCCCGATTCTCGGCAACGATATTCTGGAATATCTCCTTGATGCCCGCGTTATTTTTAACGCCGGGGATATGAGTGTGTATCCTCTTCTGGATAGTACACGAACCGGAGGTCTGTATTTTCCTTCATCCCATCCGCCGGGTTTTCCCCTGCTCGTCGCGTGGTCATATTTCCCCGTCGGGCCGGATTCCACGGTGTGCTTTCGCCTGATGACGCTCTGGCACTCCCTTTCGTGGCTGGGTCTGACGGCGACGGCGGCGGGCCGCCTGCGGCGCGGAGCGGGAATGGCGGCGGTGGTCTTGCTGCTCGGCATGCCTTTCATCTGTTTGAGAATTGGGCATTTGGAGGCCGACATTGCGCGCCTGGCCACTTTTCAGGCGGCGTTCATGCTCGGTTGCCTTCTCCCCGGCATAGCGCACCGGGGTTGGAGAGCTTTTCTCGTCTGCGGCGCAGGCGCCGGCCTGGCGCTTACCGCGCATTCCATATCCCTGCTGTTGCTGCCGATGCTCGGAGGGACGCTGCTTCTGCTCTACCGCCGCGACGATCGTTTTTTATTGATGCTTGTCACTGTTGCGCTGCCTGTCTGTCTCGGCATCGGCGCATTTCACTACATCGCGAATATGTTGTATACAGGAGTTCCGATTCATGACTATGTTCCAGTATGGGAACTTGATATTTTACAGTGGCATAGCGATTTATCATTCATACGTAATTTGGATACATTCGCAAACCGTTTATTGAACGGACCGCTTTCACTTTTCATCAATGCGCGGCTCTATGGAATTTCAGGCATCTTGCTTTTAGCTGGCTACGCTATTTTTCTCCGTTCCGGACATCATTCAACCATGCATAAAATTTTGTCATACGGTGCGGCGATGTATTTTTTGATGATGCTTATCTGCGCGTGCGCAGATATACCCTTAGCCATTAAAAATCCGCGCTACATTGCGACGATCGTCCCCTTGCTCCTTCCGTCAGGCGCGGCAGGCCTGACTCTTTTCCTGAATTCTGTCGGCAAAACGGCTTTTTACGGCAAGCCGGCCGTGCAAACGGCAGCACACGGCGCCGGCCTCTGCATCCTTGCCGGCGTTATCGCGCTTACCGCGGTTGCCGGCGGCGTTACATTCAGCCAGCCGCTGCTTTTGCTCAGAGACGGAGACAAGGCGCTTGTCCGTGCCACCGTCGGGCGTCCTGAAGCTGCGGTCATTCGGGCAATCGACGCGCTCGTTGGGAAGGATGTTCGCATACTGAGCGGAATGCAGCCTCTCGTCGCCTTTTACACGGACAAAGCGAGCATTTCCGAACATGACGTCCGTTGTGAACCCGTATATCGCGCTCCTGGCAAGGAGGAGGCTTTCGCCGAGTTGCGGCGGCTCGGGGTGACCCATATCATCAAGGCCCCCTGGAATTTTTCCATGCACTACAGAACGCCGCTTTTGCCGCTTTTGGCCTCTCCCGACCAAGCGGTCGCCCTTGGGGGAGAGCGCGGATATACCCTGTTTGAACTTGCGGCAACAGCGCCCGCTCCACCTTTGCTTGAGGCGGATTTTCCATCCGCGCCCTGCACCAATATTGATTTGAGATTTCTGCATGTACGCATGGCGAGATTATTTCAACGGTTCTACAGTAATGTCAGCACGTTGATACGCCCTCAAGCAACGCCTGCGGAAGAAAGCGCGCCGTTCATTTTGCGGAATAATGTTGTATGGATACATGTGCCGAAAGACGGGGGCGATCTTATCCTGAGAGCGGATGTTTCAGGACGGGGCACTCTTCACGCCGCTTTCACTGAAATTGTCGCGGGTAAACGCGATCCGTATGAGGGGATACCGTTTCTGGTTGATATGGGCACATTCGCCGGAGAGCGGCGAGAGGTGACAGCGAGAGTGCGGCTGCGTGACGATGTGCGCGCGCTGATGCTGTTTTTTCAGGAAACAGATAACCCCTACTCGAAACACACGCTGGAAAACTTGAGAATCAAATTCTATAAAAAAACGCCGCCGGAGGTCTGACGCCATGATTGGGACACGGCCGGCGCCAAGATTTTTTTCCGGCGAAAAATTTTTGCATCATACCGCCTCCCTGGTTTGCGGCATGGTTTTCGCTTATGCGCTCACCGCGCTCGCCGTACCCGTTCTTTCACGCCTGTATTCGCCCGAGCAGTTCGGGGCGTTCGGTTTCTTTATGGCTTGCGCCAATATGTGCGGCATTCTCGCGGCATTCCGCTATGAACAGGCCATTCCGCTGCCGGCCGAGGACACCGCCGCCTTTTCCCTGTTGGCGCTGTGCCTGGTGATTCTGACGGCGACCTGTCTGGCGGTCGGCGTGGGAGGTATGGCGCTGTCCGGCATATGCGCGGAAGTCTTTTCCAAAAAAATTGTCTTTGACCATATGCACTATATTCCCGTTTTTATGTTCAGTATGGGAGGGTATAACATATTCACTCAGTGGGCTATTCGGAAAAAATTATTTCCCGTGATTGCCGGCGGCAGAGTTATGCAGTGCGGATCACGTTCTTTAGCCCAAATCAGCCTGTATTTTTTCAGCAGTGGGATATTCGGACTCGTTGTCGGGGAAATTCTCGGAAAGATAGCCGGCGCATTTTATTGTTTCAAAAAATCATGGAACGTATTCCTTACGATGCGTTCCGCCGCGCATCCGAAGCGCATTTACTCGGCGGCCGTGAAATATCGGGCGTTTCCGTTGGTGAATGCGCCGACCGCCGTTATTGACCAGATGCAGCAGGAAGTTCCCGTCTTGTTATTCACCTTCTTTACAACCCCTCTCCTGACCGGCTGTTATTATCTTGCGGAAAAGGTACTTATGCTGCCCGGCATGCTTGTCGGACAAGCTTTGGCGCAGGTCTATCTGACCAGAGCGCTTGAAAAATTCACTGCCGGCGGACTGGACCGGGACATTGAAAAATTTCTTACGGCGATGATCCGTTTAGCCCTGTTCCCTTTTTGTCTTTCCAGCCTTTTCGCGCCGGATGTTTTCGCCTTTTTTCTGGGCGAGGCATGGCGTATGTCGGGCGAGATGCTCACATGGCTCGCTTTCGCCTTCTTCCTTAAGTTTCTTTTCAGCCCGCTTGCCGTCGTCTTTGTCGCGACGCAACAGCTACGGCTTGCCTTCGCGAATAGCTGTTTTTCCCTGGCGCTGCGTTTGGGAGGCGGTTGCCTGGGATTCGCCCTTTTTCCTCAGTCTTATGCGGTCGTCGCGCTGACCGTCGCCATGTCCGCCGCTTCCTTATATGGATTGCATCTTGTATGTAAAGCTTCCGTTGCGAAACGAGCCGTCATCATACGGCGGTGCGCGCCGGAGATACTTTGCAGCGTCGCTGTACTGCTCGCGTTCCATATCTCCGGCGGGTTCGCCGTCCGGGCGGCTATACTGACATGTTGCTGCATCGCGTATTCCATTCGCGCGGGACATTTGTTCTTCCGGGTATGGAAATCGAAAACGCATTCCGACATTGGATAAAAGTGTTGTAAAATACTCATCGGAGGCTCATCAATATCCATGTGCGGCATTTTCGGCCGCGATCCTTCTCCGCCCTGGCTGGATATGGAGGCTCTCGGCGAGCGGGACGTGACCTGCGCCATGCAGGATGAGCGAGCGCGCCTGTATCCCGGCTGCAAGGACAGGGTGCGGCAAACCCTCGCCTATAATCTGACGTGGGAAGGACTGCAAATGCTGCTGCGCCACGGCGACCGCAACAGCATGGCCTTTTCCGTCGAGAGCCGGGTTCCCTTTCTGACGCGGGAGATGGCGGAGTTTTGCCTTTCGTTGCCGGAGGAATACCTTATAGATATGAACTGGCGGACAAAAAGCGTGTTCCGGGAGGCCATGCGCGGCCTTGTGCCGGACGAAATTCTGGACAGGCGGGACAAGATCGGTTTTGCGACGCCGGAGCGGGACTGGCTGGAGGTTCTGTCGCCGTGGGTGGAGGAGGTTCTCGCCTCGGCGCGGGATATTCCATACCTGAAGCCGGATACAGCCCGAACAGAGTGGTTGGCCATCCGGAAAGGGGAAAAAATTTTCGACTGGCGGGTGTGGCGCTGGATCAACTACGTGCGATGGGCGAGCCTGTTCCGGGTGGAAGTTTGAGGTACGGCATCGCTTGCCGTTTCCGTCCTTATGCCAGTGCCCGGCGGGTGTATCCCTGCCGGATACGGTGAATGCATTGTATCTCCATCTATTCCGGCGATTTGTGCGGGCGGGACCATCCCATTACTTCCGTATCCATCCTTCATGCGGGATACCCCTCTTTAATACCGTAAAGAGTCGCGAATCATATGTCAGGGAATCGTGATTTTCGTGTCAACCTACAACTTGTAGTTAATTTGGAACATAGAGCCATGAACCAGCATTTTTTTCATGTAATTTCCGCAGTTATTTTTATTTGAAAAAATACGTATTTCGTTTTAACCACAGACAAGAGGGTATCGTGAGATCTTTACTCTTTCGCTGCAAGGTGAAAAGGCCATGTCAACCGGCGACGTAAACGCCGCCCCAAGCGCATGAGGAGTCGTCGAAACCTGCTTTCGTCGTAAACAAAACGAATGCAGGTTGCAACGTTAATCTGCCCTAAAAATATAGTTTCCCCTGGGAGAATGCATTCGGCGCGCGCCTTGAAGGGGAGCAAAAACGTTTCGCCAGGAGGCAGCATCGTGTTGCGCAAAATTTCTATCGCTAAACGTATCATTTCGATAATAGTCTTCTTGCTGGCCGCCTTTATACTCCTGATTGCCGTATTTGCTTTTACCGCTGAACAGATTAAAGACAGCGGCATTGAGGATACCACCCAGGTCATGCTGCAGGGAGAACGGGATAAAATTCAACTGGGCACGCACACCATAGCGCACGCCTTGGGCAAAGCCCTTGCGGGCATCTCCGATTCGGCCAAACAAGCCGAAGTCATCAAATCCTATATTAATGACATTCGTTTTGAAGAGGATAAGTCCGGCTATTATTTCGTTTATAGGGGCACTGTGGTTTTCGTGCATCCCGCGCAGCCCGCCCTGGTCGGCAAGGACTTGGGACAGACCAAGGATGCCAACGGAGTCTATTATGTCAGCGATCTCCACAAGGCGGCACAGAAAGGCGGAGGATTTGTTTCTTTCATTTTCGGCAAACCTCAGCCGGACGGCGGCATTGTCAACGCGCCGAAAATTGCCTATGTGGAAGCGATTCCCGGTACCGACCTGTGGATATCCACCGGCATTTATGTTGATAATGTTGACCAGCACCGGGCTCTTGTGGAAGAGCGCATGTCCTCCAGCCTGTTTAAGAGGCTTCTTGTGGTCATGGGCGGCGTCGGGCTTATGTTGCTCGTGCTGCTGCCCGCTTGCGTGTTCATCGTGCGTTCCATCCTGGAGCCTCTACGCGTAACGGAAAACGCGGCGGAACAAATCTCTTCCGGTAATCTTGATGTAAAAATTGATGTAGCGGGCAGCGATGAAGTCACTGTTCTGCAAAAAGCGCTGCTGCACATGGCGGAAAATCTACGCTCCGGATTCGCGGCTGTGCAGATGAAAGAAGCGGAGGCCCGCTCTCAGGCGGAAGAAGCGCAGAAGGCCGCCGCCAAGACGCAAGATGCCGTGCGCAAAGCGGATAAAGTGAATACAGATATGATGCAGGCATCCTCACGCATTGAGGGCGCTGCCCACGAAGTGGAAGCGGCTACCAAGGGTATTGCCGGAAGCACGGATGGAGTACAGCAAGGCATCGCCACTCAAAACGCCAGGATTAACGAAATTTTGCTCGCCATGGAACGGCTCAACGCCAGCGTTTTGGAAATCGCCCGCAGTGCGGGCATGGCGGCGGACAAGTCGAAAGAATCGCTGAGCAAGGTGGAGAACGGCGCCCGCCTCGCCCAATCTTCCGGCGCCGCGATGAGCGCCTTGCACAACTTGACCGGCTCCCTTACCGGCAATATCAATAAACTGGGAGAGCAATCGGAAAATATCGGCAAGATTATGAACGTGATTAACGATATTGCGGATCAGACCAATCTGTTGGCGCTGAACGCGGCTATTGAGGCGGCGCGGGCGGGAGAAGCCGGAAGGGGATTCGCCGTTGTCGCCGATGAAGTGCGCAAACTGGCGGAAAAAACCATGCAGGCTACCTTTGAAGTACGCAGTTCCATCACCGCCATCCAGGATCTGGCAAAGGTCAATATGTCCGGCATGTCGGATGCGGTGACATCTATTACGCAAGTCAACCAGATGTCCGAAGAAACCGTCGTCGCGCTGACGGAAGTGCGGCAAATTGTCCAGGAAGCTACGGAACAGTCGCAATCCATTGCCAGAGCGGTGGAAGATCAATCCTCCGCCAATCAGGCGGTAAGCTCTCTGGTGGACGAGGTTTCCTCCATAGCCGCCGGCAACAGTGAACTTATTGCCAAAACGGAAGAAGATTTGCAGAATTTGCTGCATAAGGCGAATGATCTGCAAGAACTTGTGGGAGAACTTCGAAAATCCACAGCCTAAAGCAGATTCACTTTGAGACGCTGCACCCGTCGCCCTCGGCGAAAACAAGTTCCGCTTACTCCTCGCACGCGTAAGTCAGCGCTTACATTGCCGGTTGACGAGTATTTTCAAAGTTAATCTGCTCTAGATGTCATGTTCCGATTTTCTCCGCCAAAAAAAGAGTCTCGGGGTTGCGCGTCTTATTGCATACGGAATAGCGAACGGCCCTCCACTCGCTAAAGGGCAGAGCGGAGCACCATGTGTCCACCGCCTGTAGTTCATCAAGACCGCCGGGATGGCCTCCATACGCGTGTATGGCCAGAATTCCCTGCGGAGCCATGGCCGTAGCGGCGCTCTTCAGCGATCTGAGAGTATCGGCGGGAGTAGTGATGATACGTTTGTCGCTACGGGGAAGAAAGCCCAGATTATACATGGCAGCGGCAATGCGTAAAGGAATAACGACAATGGGCCTTCCAACCGGGGAAGCCCGCCCCTCCTGCGGACGGGCAAATGCCCCGGCAAGAGATGGCGGACAGCTTTCCGGCTGGGTAAGCACTTCAGCAAGGCAAGCATGATTTTTCATGAGCAGGCAAACGCTGCCCGTCAATCCGTTGTTTTTCAAGCGGGTGCGGGTGGCTTCAAGAGCCTCGGGCTGTACGTCAAAGGCGAAAACGCCGTAAGGCTTGCCGCCGAGAGACGATACCGCTTCCGCCAAAAACAGCGTATCGTGCCCGTTGCCGCACGTGCTGTCCACAACCGCCAGACAGGGCAGATCCGGATTGTCGGCGCAACGCCGTAAAGCGCTTTGTACGGCGTGCCTGGCGAGCGAGACCAGATCAGGTATGGCCATGTGCCGGGCGAAGAGCGTCATCGGCTCCTGGAATGTGCGAGAACTCTCATGTTCATAGGATTCTTGAACCACCTGCCCATAACGAGGGTGCAATGCGTCTTTATTCATGGAATGTAAACGGCTTCCGTGCCCTATGCGCCAAAGGAGCCTGGGCATGGTTCAAGGACGCGCAAGCCGACGTGGTAGCCCTGCAGGAAACCAAAACGGAAGAGGCGCAGGTGCCGGAGGAGCACAGACGCCCTTCCGGCTATCACAGCGCTTGGTTTTCTTCGGTAAAAAAACGAGGTTATTCCGGAGTGGCGACTTTCTCGCGCATCCAGCCGCTGCAGGTGACGTTTGATTTGCCTGTTCCGGCTTTTCAGGGTGAAGGCCGCCTTATCCATATGGAATTGCATGACTTTCATTTGTTTAATGTTTATTTCCCCAACGGACAGATGAACGAAGAGCGGCTGGCATATAAATTGGGTTTTTATGAAGCATTTCTTGCGCACGC
Organism: Desulfovibrio sp.; assembly: GCA_031279825.1. Lineage (GTDB taxonomy): Bacteria > Desulfobacterota > Desulfovibrionia > Desulfovibrionales > Desulfovibrionaceae > Frigididesulfovibrio. Next base: position 57,339 of record JAITHT010000058.1, read on the forward strand.
GCAAAAAATGCGCGCACACAAGCCCGTCGTGGTGTGCGGAGATTTCAATACCGCGCACAAGGCCATTGATCTCGCCCGGCCGGCGCAAAACGAAAACACTTCAGGCTTTCTCCCCATTGAGCGGGCATGGATGGATCGCTTTGTCGCCCATGGCTATATAGACAGCTTCCGCCATGTGCACGGCGATATGCCGGCGAACTACTCCTGGTGGTCGTTTCGGGCCGGAGCCAGAGAACGCAATATAGGCTGGAGAATAGATTATTTTTTTGTTTCGGAAGAACTCGCGCCGCGTATTACAAACGCCTGGATAGATAGCGGCGTGAAGGGATCGGATCATTGCCCGGTAGGCATTGAACTGGATTGTTCCCATTAGCGCATTTTCACTTTGAAAAGGTTCGTCAACCGACAGCGTAAGCGCTGGCTTACATGCACGAGGAGTAAGCGGAACTTGTTTTCGCCGTAAACGACGCAGTGCAACGTTTCAAAGTTAATCTGCTCTAGGCCCTGGAGCGATTTCATTTTGACATTGCTCTTAAACACGGCATCAGACACCGCCTCCGGCCGCCTCACGCACGGTGAAACTCCATTTGCCTTCACGGGTCGAGCCCACGGAGTATTCCAATATTTCGCGTACGATGTTGCCTTCGCCAAAGGTCAGCAACTTCGGCGTTTTTTCTACTAATTCGCTGGGGTCTACAATATATTCCGAAGCGCAGATAATAATTTCGTCGCCTTTCTGGCAAATGCGGGCGGCAGCTCCGTTAAGCACGCAGCAACCGGAGTAGGCTTCGCCGAAAATGACGTAAGTTTCTATACGCGCTCCGTTGCTTTTGTTCCATATGTGGACGAATTCCAGGGGAAGTATGCCCGCCATGGCGCAATGAACGGGATCAAGGGTTATTGAGCCGTGGTAGTCGAGATCGGCGCCGGTAACCCGGATGCCGTGGAGTTTCGCGCGTACTATTTTTATCATAAATAAATGCGGTTTGAGAGCAACTTCAGAATGAAATCGCTCTTGCGGCGACAGTTCCGCGCGCCGCGCGCCCATGAGGTACAGGCGAAATTTATTTTCGCAGGCTACGCCGAATGGGGCATCTCAAAGTGAAAATGCCCTGATTGCCATAGCAGGTAAGGCTCACTCCTGCGGAGCACAATCCGAAATAAGTAAGCATCTCAATCCGGCTTTGTCAATATTTCTCTTGACTTGTTAACGAAATTTTACACCTGGATTTTTTGGATGCGCCGGCGCAACGCATCAACTGGACGAGGATCTAGAGCCAAAAAAACAAATCTGAGCCCCCATGTGCAAACTCTGCCCAGTTATGCAACACCCTCTATCCTGGAGAGAATATGGATAAACGCCATTTTGAACGCAGACGGGAAAAACTGCGCCCGCTTATGCGCAGGGCCGGCATACAGGCTCTGCTGGTCACCTGCGACGCCAACAGATTTTATCTCAGCGGTTTCGAATTGCATGATACGCAAGCGAATGAGAGTTCCGGCTGTGTGATTGTCACCCTTGACGGCAAGGACTGGTTGTGTACGGATGCCCGTTATCAGGAGGCGGCCGGGCGACTGTGGGAGGGAGATCGCATTTTTATTTACCAGGGCAACGGTATGGAGCAAATAAACGGGCTGATGCAAGATCGTCTGTCAGGCATCATCGGCTTTGAAGCGCACTATATAAGCGTAGCGGCCTTTGATCGACTTGGAGAAGGACTGTCCATGCAGCGGGCCGACGGTATGATTGAATCGTTACGAGCCGTTAAGGAGCCTGAAGAACTCGTATGTCTGGAAAAAGCCTGCGCTCTCAATCACCGCCTTATGGAGTGGGTGCCGGAAGCGCTGCTGCCCGGCCGTACTGAAAGCGAGATCGCTTGGGATATCGAGCGTTTTTTTCGCGATCATGGCGCGGAGAGCTTGTCGTTTTCCAGCATAGTGGCTGTTGGCGGTAATGCGGCTTTGCCTCATGCCGAACCCGGTGATACGCCGGTGAAGGAAAATTGCGGCGTATTGGTGGATGTGGGTTGTCGTCTTGATCGCTATTGTTCCGATCAGACCAGAACGTTTTGGGTGGGCGATGCGCCGGATCGGCAGTTTATCCGGGATCTGGAATGTATTAAAGAAGCCCAGGCCAAAGCCATCGCCTTGATCCGGCCCGACGCGGACGCCGTCACTGTTTATGCTGCGGCCAAGGAGCATCTCGCTTCCCTCGGAGTAGGCGATCTTTTTACTCACGGGCTGGGACACGGCATAGGCCTGCAAACTCACGAAGCGCCGAGCCTGGGTTCCCGAAGCACGGCAAAGCTGCAGCCGGGTATGGTCATTACGGTGGAGCCGGGTCTGTACCGGCCGGGGAAAAGCGGGCTGCGCTGGGAATACATGGTGGTAGTGACTGAAGACGGCGCAAGGATCCTCTGACATGGCCGGAACGGGGCAAATGCGCATACGTTTTGTGGCGCAAGGGCAAGTGCAGGGGGTGGGCTTTCGCCCATTTGTGTTTTCTTTGGCACGGGAATATTCGCTGACGGGCTTTGTGCGCAACAGCCCGCGAGGAGTGATGATTGAAGTGCAGGGGCGGGACGCGGATCTGACGGATTTTTCCCGAGATTTGGCGCAACGCCTGCCCCCCCTGGCCCGGCTAACCGGCCTTGAGCGGGAAGAATGCGCCGTTCTGCAGGGGGAATCCTCCTTCAGCATCGGTCAAAGCAGCACGGGCGGCAACGGTCATTCGGTGCTTGTCAGTCCGGATGTCTGTATTTGCCGGGACTGTCTGGCGGACATAGCCGATCCTCTCAACCGGCGTTTCCATTATCCCTTCACCAACTGCACCAATTGCGGGCCGCGTTACAGCATTACCCGATCCGTCCCCTATGATCGCGTGACGACCAGCATGTCGTGCTTTCCCATGTGTCCGGATTGCAAGGCCGAGTATGAAAATCCCGCTGATCGGCGCTTTCACGCCCAGCCCAATGCCTGCCCGATCTGCGGACCGCATGTCTGGTTGCTCGCCGGCAGAACTGACGGCACGCGTCTTGCCCATATGGATTGTGGCATCCCGCATGGGAGGATGCAGACCGGGTATGCCATAAACCTGACAGGGGATGCGGCCCTGCGCGCCCTGGCCGGCATGCTTGCCGACGGAGCCATTGCCGCTGTCAAGGGGGTGGGGGGATTTCATCTGGCCTGTGACGCGGGTAACGATCAGGCCGTAGCCGCTTTACGCCTGCGCAAACGCAGACCGCATAAACCCTTTGCCGTCATGGCCGCCGGACCGGAGGATGCCCGGCGCGTCGCCGTTCTGGGGCCGGAAGAGGAATCCTTATTGCTCTCCCCTGAACATCCGGTGGTTATCTGCCCTTCGTTGCCGCGGACTTTCGGAACGCGCCTCTCTCCTTTGATTTCACCGGATACCTCCGGCATCGGCCTGATGCTGCCCTATACTCCTCTGCATCAACTCTTGCTGGAATATTTTGCCGAAGCTCTGCGGCAAAAAAAGGAAGAGACCGGGGCCGAGCGCCCGGCAATTTTGGTCATGACTTCGGGCAACCTCAGCGGCGAGCCCATCTGTCTCGGCAACCGAGAAGCCTTGGCCTGTCTTGACGGCATGGCGGACGCTTTTCTTTTTCACAACCGCGATATCCTTATTCGCGTGGATGATTCCGTCATCCGCCCCGTACCGGGAAGATCCCCGATATTTTCCAGACGGGCCAGGGGCTATGCGCCACGCCCCGTACATCAGGGAAATCCGGACGACAGCATATCCCTAAAAGGAGGCTCTTCCGTGCCGCCGGTGATTCTCGGCGTCGGCGCGGAACTGAAAAATACCCTGTGCCTGTTCAAGGGAGAAGACGCCTTTGTCAGTCAGCATATCGGCGATGTGTCCACAGTGGAGACTGCCGCCTTTCATCAGGATATGCGGACGCACATGAGCGCGCTCCTCTCGGTGCGAGCCCATGCAGTGGTGCGGGATCTGCACCCTGGCTATGTAAGCGGCGATTTGGCTGAAAAGCTTGCCGGGGAAAGCGGCATTCCCGTGTTGCGTTTGCAGCACCATTTTGCTCATGCCCATGCTGTCCTGGCCGAGCACCGGCATACGGACCCGGCCTTGGTCCTGGCCTTGGACGGCAGCGGTTTCGGAGAAGACGGCGACGTGTGGGGGGGGGAAGTCCTGTATCTGGACAGTTCGGACTCAAGGATGCCGCCGGTGCATAAGCGCCTGGCTCGCTTTGCCCCCGTCGCTCTGCCCGGCGGCGAGGCCGCCATCCGCGAACCATGGCGCATTGCCCATACCCTGCTGTTGCGCCTGGGATTGCTGCGGGCGGACGCTTCCGGAACAAGTTACGGCCTGTCGCCGGGTGCGTCCGTAGCGAAAAATGTCCGTTTTCCCCTTCCCTGGCTGCCGGAATATGCGAAAAGCGCTGGCCTGCTGCCGAGGATGTTGGAAAAGGGCGTTAATACGCCATGGAGCACAAGCTGCGGCAGGCTGTTTGACGCTGTATCCGCCTTGCTCGGCCTGTGCAATGCCGTTACCTATGAAGGCCAGGCGGCCATCCGTCTGGAAGAGTCTCTTCAGGGATCCGGCGTATCGGTTGACGACGGCGAATATCCCTGCCCGTTCGCGCCAGCGACATCTGCAACGCCTTCGCTCCGCAGGGAAGCCGCCGAAGATTGCCCGGATCTCCTCCAGTTGCATACTATCAAACTCTTTGTCGCGGTGTATGAGGATTATCTGAAAGGCACGCCCATACCGGTGATCGCCCGGCGTTTTCATGCATCCCTGGCGGCGGGATTAGCGAAGCTTGCCGCATATTTGGGGAGGCGCCACGGAGTCAGACATGTGGGCTTAAGCGGAGGCTGCCTGCAAAACGTCACCTTACTCCTCGCATTGGTAAACGCTTTGGAAAAAAAGGGACTTCTTCCCCTACTGCACAAAGACTTGCCGCCGGGAGACGGCTGCATCAGCCTGGGTCAGGCTGTTTGGGGCAGAAGGATTCTCCTGGCTTCGCGAAAACGCGAGGAAGCAAACTGCATACAGACTACTATCCCATAAGCAACGGAGCGAGGCTCACTGAGGCCTGTATTCGGAAATCTCCACCGGCAGATTTTCCGGACCGCGTATAAAGGCGCAATACAGTTCCATGGACTGAAAGGGCTCTCCCTCAAAGGTGACATCGGGCAGCCCCTTGATGCTCTCAAGAAAAGCTTCTAAATTCTGTACACTTATGCCAACATGATCGGTGCCGATGCGAGTCGCTTTGCCTTCCGGACTTTCAGGGGCCACCTGCTTGAGATACAGAAGCGCGCCGGAGCCGAAATCAAGATCAGCGCCGTCGCAAGGCCCAAATTTACGCTTACGGATAAAGGTGACGCCAAAGGTGCGCACCCAGAACTCTATCATTCTATCCAGATCGTAACAAAAAATATGCACGTGATGGAATGCGGGACAGGTCTTTTCACAGGGTTGCCGATTCTGTTGCATGACGTCCTCCTTTTCTGTGCATATGCCCCTTAGTGAACGATAAAGCAAGGGGGATTGCCCTTTCAAATCCAAGCTGTTCAGCCTGGACGCCACTACCATCAAACTCTGCCTCGCGCTTTTTCCTTGGGCTTCGTTTCGCCAGGCCAAAGGCGGCGTGAAAGTACATACCCTGCTGGACCACGATGGTTACATTCCGGCTTTTGCAACTCTTACCGACGCCAAAACCCATGAAAGCCGCGTCGCCCAAGCCATGGAATTGCCCAAAGGATCCATCGTGCTCTTTGACAAGGGTTTTATCAGTTATCCCTGGTTCCGGACCCTCGGGGAAAAAACCATCTTTTTCGTGACCCGGCTCAAGAAGAACGCCGTGTATAAACTTCTGGAGCGCCGTCCGGTGAATCGTAAAACCGGCGTCACTTCAGACCACATTATTGAAGTCGTCAGCCGGGGAAAAGCTCTGCGCTTGAGGCGTATCGGCTACCGCGATCAGGAAACCGGAAAACGCTACGAGTTTTTGACCAACCACTTTCGGCTTTCGGCAAAAACCATCACCGACATTTATAAAGATCGCTGGCAAATCGAGCTTTTCTTCA